>DASTDJ010000182.1:0-3859 GCA_035710425.1 Nocardioides sp. | reverse complement strand
GACATCCGCTCGGCCACGCCGGCCCAGTCGAGCAGGCCCGGGTCGACCATGGTCGCCTGGACGATCGAGAGCGCGGTCTCCAGACCGAGCATCCCGAACGCGGCGGCCGCCCACTCGCAGTCCTTGTCCTCGTGCGGGTGCGGTGCGTGGTCGGTGGCGACGATGTCGATGGTGCCGTCGGCCAGGCCCTCGCGGAGCGCCTCGGTGTCGGCGGCCGAGCGCAGCGGCGGGTTGACCTTGTAGATCGGGTTGTAGGTCGCCGCGAGCTCGTCGGTGAGCAGCAGGTGGTGCGGGCAGGCCTCGGCGGTGACGTTCCAGCCCTTGCGCTTGGCGTCGCGGACGATCTCGACCGATCCGGCGGTCGAGACGTGGCAGACGTGCAGCCGCGAGCCGACGTGCGCCGCGAGCAGGCAGTCGCGGGCGATGATCGCCTCCTCGGCGACCGCGGGCCAGCCGGCCAGGCCGAGCCGCCCGGACAGCTCGCCCTCGTTCATCTGCGCGTTCTCGGTCAACCGCGGTTCCTGGGCGTGCTGGGCGACGACCCCGTCGAAGGCCTTGACGTACTCCAGCGCCCGGCGCATCAGCACCGCGTCGTCGACGCACCTCCCGTCGTCGGAGAAGACCCGGACGCGGGCGGCGGAGTCGGCCATCGCCCCGAGCTCGGCGAGTCTTTCGCCACCCAGGCCGACCGTGACCGCGCCGACCGGGTAGACGTCGCAGTAGCCGGCCTCGCGGCCGAGCCGCCACACCTGCTCCACCACGCCGGCCGTGTCGGCCACCGGGTCGGTGTTGGCCATCGCGTGCACCGCGGTGAACCCGCCCATGGCGGCCGCGCGGGTGCCGGACTCGACGGTCTCGGCGTCCTCGCGGCCGGGCTCGCGCAGGTGGGTGTGCAGGTCGACCAGGCCGGGCAGTGCGATCAGCCCGGTGCCGTCGACCTCCTCCAGCCCGGTGCCGGGCTCGGCCGACACCACGCCGTCGCGCAGCACCAGGTCGGTCGGGTCGGCGCCGAGGATCGACACGTTCCGGATCAGGTAGCCGGTGTTCATTCGTCGATCTCCTCGGGAAGGGTGGTGGACTCGGAACCGCTGAGCAGCAGGTAGAGGACCGCCATCCTGACGGCCACCCCGTTGGTCACCTGTTCGACGATCACGGATCGGTCGGAGTCGGCGACGTCCGCGGTGATCTCCATACCGCGCACCATCGGACCGGGGTGCATCACGATCGCGTGGTCGAGCAGGGTGTCCATCCGGCGCGCGTCGAGGCCGTAGCGCCGGGAGTACTCGCGGGCGGTCGGGAAGAACCCGCCGTTCATCCGCTCGCGCTGGACCCGCAGCATCATCACCGCGTCGGTCTTGGGCAGCACCCCGTCGAGGTCGTACGACGTCTCGACACCCCACGTCTCGACGCCGACCGGCAGCAGCGTGGGCGGCGCGACCAGGGTGACCTCGGCGCCGAGCGTCTGCAGGAGCAGCGCGTTGGAGCGGGCCACCCTGCTGTGCAGCACGTCGCCGACGATCGCGACCCGGCGTCCGTCCAGCGAGCCGAGGTGGCGCCACATCGTGAACGCGTCCAGCAGCGCCTGCGTGGGGTGCTCGTGGGTGCCGTCGCCGGCGTTGACCACGCTGGACCGGACCCAGCCCGAGTGGGCGAGCCGGTGCGGGGCGCCGCTCGCGCCGTGTCGGACGACGACCGCGTCGGCGCCCATCGCCTCGAGGGTCAGCGCGGTGTCCTTGAGGCTCTCCCCCTTGGACAGGCTGGAGCCCTTCGCGGCGAAGTTGATGACGTCCGCGGACAGCCGCTTGGCGGCGGCCTCGAAGGAGATCCGGGTGCGGGTGGAGTCCTCGAAGAAGAGGTTCACCACGGTGCGGCCGCGCAGGGCCGGCAGCTTCTTGATCGGCCGGTTGGCCAGCGACCGCATCTCCTCGGCCGTGGTGAGGACCTGTTCGGCGTCCTCCCGGCTCAGGTCGGCCGCACTCAGCAGGTGGCGCTTCACGAGATTCCCCTCTCCGTCGTGCCGTCCGGGTGGCCGTCGATGGAGACGGCATCGACGCCGTCGGTCTCCTCCAGGCGCACGCTCACCCGCTCCACCAGCGACGTGGGCAGGTTCTTGCCGACGAAGTCGGCCCTGATCGGGAGCTCGCGGTGACCGCGGTCGACGAGCACCGCGAGCCGGACACCGCGAGGCCGTCCGACGTCGTTCAGCGCGTCCAGCGCCGCGCGGATGGTGCGTCCGGAGAACAGCACGTCGTCGACCAGGACCACGGTCCTGTCGTCGATTCCGCCCGGCGGGATCTCGGTCGGCAGCAGCGTGCGCGCCGGCTTCATCCGCAGGTCGTCGCGGTACATCGTGGTGTCGAGCGAGCCGACGGGGACGTCGAGCCCCTCCACCGCGGAGATCCGTTCGGCGATCCGGCGAGCCAGCGGCACACCGCGGCTGGGGATGCCGAGGAGCACGAGGTCGCCCGCGCCCTTGTTGCGTTCGAGGATCTCGTGGGAGATCCGGGTGAGTGCCCGGTGGATGTCACGGGCGTCGAGGACTACTCGACCGTTCGGCGGGGAATCCGCCGACGCAGGCTGGGCGCACACGAAGCGCTCGACCTCCTTCTCCGCCTCACGGGACGGCTCGTTAAAGGATGTCTGTCGGCGCTCACCTTACTGACGCGTGAACGCCGATCCCGAATCGACGCTCCGGATTTCTCACCCTCCGGACGAATTGGTCGTGGGTGCGGTGGTTTCGAGGCTCAGGGCCCGCCGACCTTCGCACCTCGACCACGGGTCGAGAGCTAGAGGCTCTCCGCCATCCCGGCGCAGGCCCGCAGCCACGACTCCCGGGTCCCCTCGGAGAGCTGTGCGTAGGGCACCACCGAGCCGGAGACCAGGATCGGGTCGTAGGGCACGCGGTAGACGGCACGGGTGCGCTGCTCGTAGACCTGCTCGAGATCGTGCGCCAGCTTGGCGTCGACCTGCGCCGAGGGGTCGGAGATCACGCTGATCGTCTTGCGCTTCAGGTCGGCGTACCCGGCGTCCTGGAGGGCGTCGAGCATCCACAGCCCGCTGTAGCCGGTGTCCTCACGGACCGTGCTGGTCACCACCAGCAGGTCGGCCGCCTCGGCGGCCGCGAGCCAGTTCTCGGCGCGCATGTTGTTGCCGGTGTCGACGAGGATGACGCGGTAGAACCGCTCGAGGAGCTGGTGGACCTCCTTGAAGTCCTCGGCACGGATCATCCCGGTGACGTCGGGACGCTCGTCGGAGGCGAGCACGTCGAAGTGGGCGTCACCCTGCGACCGGACGAACGCGCCGAGGTCACCGATCCGGGACTGGTAGACGTCCTTGAACCGGCCGAGGTCCTCCAGCAGCTCACGCGTGGTGTTGCGGTGCGAGCTGCGGGTGCCGCGGATGCCGAGCGTGCCGCGGGTCTCGTTGTTGTCCCAGGCGACGACCCCGCCCCCGCGGACGGTGCCGAAGGTGTAGCCGGCCGCCAGCACCCCGGTCGTCTTGGCGGCCCCGCCCTTGGGGTTGATGAACGCGATCGTGCGCGGGCCGTCGAAGTCCTTCTGGATCGCGTGCCTGGCCTCCTCGTGGACCTGTTCCTTCGCGCCCATCCGCGGCTTGATCACCCCACCCGACCAGCGGCGGACCCGACCGCGCCAGCCCCAGTTGGCCGGCCCGAGCTCCTTCTCGCCCTCGCGCCGGTCGAGGAAGTCGGTGGCCGTCATGAAACGGCGCGGCTCCTCCGGAGGTGCGGCCGGCGGCGCTGAGGACGGTGGTGCGGCCGGGGGCGCCGACGGCGGGGCGGCCGGCACCCTGGGCACCTGGATGGTGTCGTCCATGCGCACCGCCTGCGGCCACGACGGCG
>DASTDJ010000181.1:0-2819 GCA_035710425.1 Nocardioides sp. | reverse complement strand
GCGTCCTCGCGACCGCCTTCCGCGCCGACGACCGCACCACCCACATCCCGCTGCGCGACGCGATCGCAGCGCTGATCCAGCTGGAGGCCGCGTGAGCGCCACAACCCCCGCGCTGCTCGTGCTCGAGGACGGGCGGACCTTCCACGGCGACGCCTACGGGGCCGTCGGGGAGACGTTCGGCGAGGCGGTCTTCAACACCGGCATGACCGGCTACCAGGAGACGCTCACCGACCCGTCCTACCACCGGCAGGTGGTCGTGATGACCTCCCCGCACATCGGCAACACCGGCGTCAACGACGAGGACCCCGAGAGCCGCCGCATCTGGGTGGCGGGATACGTCGTGCGCGACCCGGCCCGGGTCCCCAGCAGCTGGCGCTCCCGGCGCAGCCTCGACGACGAGCTGCGCGCGCAGGGGGTCGTCGGGATCTCGGGGATCGACACCCGCGCGCTGACCCGCCACCTGCGCGAGCGGGGCGCGATGCGGGTCGGCATCTCCTCGCAGGGCGCCGACCCCGCCGAGCTCCTCGAGCGGGTGCGCGCCGCCGCACCGATGGCCGGCGCCGAGCTGGCCGGCGAGGTGTCGACAGGCGAGATCTACGTGGTCCCCGCGGCCGGCGAGCGCCGGTTCACGGTGGCCGCACTCGACCTCGGCATCAAGTCCATGACGCCCTACCGGATGGCCGAGCGCGGCATCGAGGTGCACGTGCTGCCCGCGACCGCGACCCTCGACGACGTGCTCGCCGTCGAGCCCGACGGCCTCTTCTACTCCAACGGCCCCGGCGACCCCGCAGCCACGACCAGCCAGGTCGAGCTGCTCCAGGGGGCGCTGGAGCGAGGGCTGCCCTACTTCGGCATCTGCTTCGGCAACCAGCTGTTCGGCCGGGCGCTCGGCTTCGGCACCTACAAGCTGAAGTACGGCCACCGCGGCATCAACCAGCCGGTGATGGACCGCACCACGCGCAAGGTCGAGGTGACCGCGCACAACCACGGGTTCGCCGTGGACGCACCGCTCGACCGGCCGACCACCACGCCGTACGGCGTCGCGACCGTGAGCCACGTCTGCCTCAACGACGACGTGGTCGAGGGCCTCGAGCTGCGTGACGACGGAGGCAGGCTGAAGGGGTTCTCGGTGCAGTACCACCCTGAGGCGGCCGCCGGTCCCCACGACGCGGCCTACCTGTTCGACCGCTTCTGCCAGTTGATGGGAGGTGCCGATGCCCAGGCGTGAGGACATCAGGAGCGTCCTGGTGATCGGCTCCGGCCCGATCGTGATCGGCCAGGCCTGCGAGTTCGACTACTCCGGCACCCAGGCCTGCCGGGTCCTGAAGGAGGAGGGCCTGCGCGTCGTGCTGGTCAACTCCAACCCGGCGACGATCATGACCGACCCGGAGTTCGCCGACGCGACGTACGTCGAGCCGATCACACCGGAGTACGTCGAGAAGGTGATCGCGAAGGAGCGCCCCGACGCGCTGCTGGCGACGCTCGGCGGCCAGACCGCCCTCAACACCGCGATGAGCCTTGCCGAGGCAGGCGTGCTGGAGCGGTACGGCGTGGAGCTGATCGGCGCCTCGATCGAGGCGATCGAGAAGGGCGAGAACCGCGAGTCCTTCAAGCAGGTCGTCGAGTCGCTGCCCGACGCCTGGAGCGCCGAGGTGGCCCGCTCGGAGATCTGCCACACGATGGACGAGTGCCTGGCCGCCGCCGGCGAGCTCGGCTACCCGGTCGTGGTGCGGCCCAGCTTCACGATGGGCGGCGCCGGCTCCGGGCTCGCCTACGACGAGGACGACCTGCGCCGGATCGCCGGCGCGGGGCTCGACGCCAGCCCGACCACCGAGGTGCTCCTGGAGGAGTCGATCCTCGGCTGGAAGGAGTACGAGCTCGAGGTGATGCGCGACACCGCCGACAACGTGGTGATCGTCTGCTCGATCGAGAACGTCGACCCGATGGGCGTGCACACCGGCGACTCCATCACCGTCGCGCCTGCGATGACGCTCACCGACCGGGAGTACCAGCGGCTGCGCGACATCGCGATCGGCGTGATCCGCGAGGTGGGCGTCGACACCGGGGGCTGCAACATCCAGTTCGCGGTCAACCCCGACGACGGCCGGATCGTCGTGATCGAGATGAACCCCCGGGTCTCCCGGTCCAGCGCGCTGGCGTCGAAGGCAACCGGCTTCCCGATCGCGAAGATCGCGGCCAAGGTGGCGATCGGCTTCACCCTCGACGAGATCCCCAACGACATCACGCGGGAGACCCCGGCGAGCTTCGAGCCGACCCTCGACTACGTCGTGGTGAAGGTGCCGAGGTTCGCGTTCGAGAAGTTCCCCGGCGCCGACCCGACGCTGACCACGCACATGAAGTCGGTCGGCGAGGCGATGGCGATCGGCCGCAACTTCACCGAGGCGCTGCAGAAGGCGCTGCGCAGCCTGGAGAGCAAGGACGCCGTCTTCGACTGGCACCAGGAGTGGGTCGAGCTCGACAAGGAGCGGCTGCTCGACGCCATCCGGACGCCCCACGACGGACGGCTGCGCAAGGTGATGGACGCGCTGCGCGCAGGCGCCACCGCCGACGAGGTGTTCGAGTCCACCCGGATCGACCCGTGGTTCGTCGACCAGCTGCTGCTGATCAACGAGATCGCGGCCGAGGTCACCGCCGCGCCCGAGCTGACCCCCGAGATCCTGCGCCGGGCCAAGCGGCACGGCTTCTCCGACGCCCAGCTCGGCAAGATCCGCGGGATGACCGACGACGTGGTCCGCGGGGTCCGGCACGCGCTCGGGATCCGGCCGGTCTACAAGACCGTCGACACCTGCGCCGCGGAG
>DASTDJ010000180.1:0-6528 GCA_035710425.1 Nocardioides sp. | reverse complement strand
CGGTCCAGGTCTCCCAGGTGGAAGGGGCCGCTGTTGGTGCCGGTGAGCCGTGCCTCGAGGATCACGGCGTCGCTCCCGACCGCGACGTGCTCGGCGGTCAGGGCGAGATCGGGGAAGCTCGTCAGGATCATCCGGAAGGCGTCGAGCCAGGTCGCGACGTCGACGTCCTCGTGCCACCCGTCCGGGTGCACTCGCGCACCGTCGGCGTACGACGCCGCCACGCTGGGCAGGTCGCGCCGGTTGAGGCCGTCGAGGATCGTGGCGGCGAGCTCGGCTCCGCCCGTCACCACTGCGCCTCCGCCTCGCGCCGGTCCTCGGAGGCACGCTGCGCGACGATGCGCGGCGGCACCACGGGCGGAAAGTGCCACATCGCGCAGTAGGTCCATCGCGGCGAGGTGAGCAGGCGTTCGAGCTTCTCTAGGATCGTGGTCGATGTCCGCATCGGGTCCTCCTCCAGGTGACTCATCTCCGGTCGACGTTCGCACCGGAGCGGACCCGACCGCGTCGGGGAAATCCCCTAACGGCGCCGAGCCGGTGGTCGGCAGGGACGGCGAGCTGGCCGCGTTCGGGCGCCTGCTCGCGGACGCCGAGGTGTCGCGGTCCGGGGTCCTGCTCATCGAGGGCGAGCCGGGGCTCGGCAAGAGCACCCTGCTCGACGCCGTGCAGTCGCAGGCGGCGGGGTTCTCGCGCCTCTCGACCCAGGGTGTGGAGTCGGAGTCCGTGCTGGCCCATGCCGGGCTGCTCGAGCTGCTGACGCCCGTCCGACAGCTGCTGGACGACATCCCTGCTCCCCAGGCCGAGGCGCTGGGTACGGCGCTCGGCTGGGTGCGACCCGAGGCTCCCGCGGACCCGTTCCTGGTCGCGGCCGCGACCCTCTCGCTGTTGGCAGCCGCCGCCGAACGCGCTCCGGTCCTGGTCACCGTCGACGACCTGCAGTGGCTCGACCGCGAGTCCACCGCCGCGATCCTCTTCGCTGCCCGGCGGCTGGGTCAGGACGCGGTGGCGTTCGTGCTCACAGCCCGCACCGGCTCGATCCATCGAGACCTGCTGCGCGGCATCCCGGTGCTCCCCCTGACCGGGCTCACCTCAGGCGACGTGTCCCGGCTCGTCCCCGGCACCGCGGCCGACGCCGTGGTCGACCGGCTCGTCGCCGACACCGAGGGCAACCCGCTCGCGCTGCTGGAGGTGGCGCAGCAGCTCGACAAGGCGCAGTGGGTCGGGGCCGCGCCCCTGCCGAGCCCGCTGCCCGTCGGCGACCGGCTGCTCGGGCACTACCAGGCGCTGCTGACCGAGATGTCGGCCGGCGCGTGGCGCGCCGTCGTGCTCTTCGCGCTCGAGCAGAGCGTCGACTCCACCACCGTGGCAGCGACGCTCGCGGCGAGCGGCACCGAGCCCGCGGGCGCCCTCGACGAGGCGCACCATCGCGGTGTCCTGATCAGCGACGCTCGCGGGCTGCGCTTCCGCCACCCGCTGCTGCGCACCGCCGTGCTGCGGCTCGCGACGCCGGCCCAGCAACGGGAGGCCCACCTGGCGCTCGCCGAACACCTGCCTGCCGACAGCCCGGCGCGGTGGTGGCACCTGGCCGAGGGCAGCGCCGGGCCGGACGACGTACTCGCCGACGAGCTGGCTCGGGTGGCGGCCACCGACCGCTCGCGGCTGGGGTTCGCGGCCGCGTCCGCTGCGCTGGAGCGGTCCGGCCTGCTCACCCGGAGCCGCGAGCACGCCGCCGAGCGCTTCGCCGCGGCCGCCGAGGACGCGTTCGTCGCGGGCGACGTGGCGCGCACCCGCGCGCTGGTGGAGCGGGTGCTGGACGGATCCGCACCGGCGCCCGCACGCGGCCGCGCACTGTTCACGCTCGGGATGCTGGAGCAGTACGCCGGCTCGGTGCCCCGATCGGTCGACCACCTCTCCGCGGCCTGCGACCTGCTCGACGGGCTGCTGCTCGTGCGGGCACTGACGGAGCTGGCGATGGCCCAGTTCCGGCTCAACGAGCTCGCCGCGATCTCGCAGTACGCCAATCGCGTCGGCAGCGTCGCGGACCGCTCGGACCCCGAGCAGCGGCTCCTGGCCGGCTTCGTCGAGGGCGCGGCCCTGATGCTCCGCGGCGAGCCCGAAGCGGCCGGCGCGGCGTTCGCCGAGGTCCGCTCCCTGGCGCTCTCCGACGAGCTCCGGGACGAGCCCAGGGTGCTGCTGCCGATGGCACTGTCGCTCGGCTTCACCGGTGAGACCGGCCCCGACATGGTGGAGGGACTCGCTCGCACCGACGACGTACGGCATCGCGGTGCTGTCGGCATCCTGATCCCGCTCCTGGCCATCAGCGCGGCCGGACGGGCCTGGCTGGGCGACCACGCCGGCGCCTTCGCGGACGCCGGCGAAGCCGCCGAGCTGTCCGAGCAGCTCGACTACGTCGCGGACGCGTCCGTCGCCGTCGAGATGCTCGCGTGGCAGCTCGCTGCCCGTGGGGTCCACGACGAGGCGAGCCTGGCACTCGCTCGCGCCCACGCGCTCGTCGCCCGCGCCGGTGTCGCCGGGGTCGCGGCCCACCACAGCCTGACCGTCGCGTTCTGCGCGCTGTGCCGCGGAGACCTCGCAGAGGCCGTCCGCGTGCTCGAGGCGCGGGTCGCCGCGGACGGTGGCGTCGGCTCGATGGGCGAACCCCTGGGCGTGGCGCCGCTGCTCGTCGAGGCCTACGCAGGCCTGGGGCGTAGCGACGAGGCGGCCGCGCTTGCGGGACGGCTCGCCGAGGCCACCAGTCCTTCGGCGCCGGCTCGCATGCTCGCCCTCGTCAACAGGTGCCAGGGCATCGCCGCCGCTCGGGTCGAGGACGCCGTCGCGGCGTACGAGACCGCGCTGGCAGCGCACGCCACCACCGGCGACGAGTTCGAGACCGCCCGTACCCGACTGCTGTTCGGCTCCCGGCTGCGCCGCGAGGGCCGACGCAGCGCCGCACGGGAGCACCTCCGCCTCGCCCAGGACGCCTTCGCCCGGATGGACCTGAGCCACTGGGCCGAGCAGTCGGCGCACGAGCTCGCCGCGACCGGCGCCACCGCCCGCAAGCGAGGTACGCCGGACGAGCCACTCACCTCCCAGGAGACCCGGGTGGCCCTGCTCGTGGCTGAGGGGAAGTCCAACAAGGAGGTCGCCGCCGCGCTCTTCCTCAGCCCCAAGACGGTCGAGCACCACCTCGGCAGCGTCTTCCGCAAGCGCGGTTTCAAGTCGCGCAGCGAGCTCGCCGGCGCCTTCGCGCGCGGCGCACCGGGTCGCGACCCCGGGCTACCCTCGTGAGATGGCCGCGTCGTACCGCGAGTACGCATCGCCCAGGGGCCTGGAGGACGTCGTCGGGTGTCTCTGGGAGAACGACCGGGTGCGCCGACAACCCCAGCTCGTGGTGCCCGACGGCTGCGTGGACCTGGTCTGGTTCGGCGCTGAGGGACTGAAGGTCGTCGGCGCCGACACCGGTCCGCACGTCGTCGCGCCGCTCGGTTCACCGGCGGCCGGCATCCGGCTCCGGCCGGGCGCCGCCGGCGCGGTGCTCGGCATCCCCGCGTCGGAGGTGCGGGACCAGCAGGTCGACATGTCACTCGTGTGGGAGTCGGGGGTGGCGCTGACCGACGAGCTGACCGCGGCCGCCCCGTCCCGTCGCCTGGGCCTGTTGACCCGCGCGGTGGCGCTGCGCCGTGCCGCTCCCGATCCGCTCGTCGGCGCAGCGGCCCGGGCGCTGGCGCGACCGACGGCGAGGGTCGGGCAGGTCGCCGAGGACCTGGGGGTCAGCGAACGCCAGCTCAGGCGCCGCACCCTGGACGCGATCGGGTACGGCCCGAAGATGCTGGCCCGGGTCGCCAGGTTCCGACGGCTGATCGCGCTCGACGACGACGAGCTCGCGGTGCGAGCGGTGCGGGCCGGCTACGCCAGCCAGGCGCACATGACCGAAGAGGTACGCCGGCTCACGGGCCGCACCCCTGTCCGATTCCTGAAAGACGCCAGGCTGACCGCTGCCTAGCGTCGGTGGCATGAACATCGACATCGCAGCAGCGCGACAGTTCGTCCACGCCAACGGCCGCGTCCTCGAGCGCCACCGGCTGGCCACCCTGCTCGACGGGGCTCCGGCCGATCCGCTCCTCACCGCCCTCCGTGCCTACCGGAACACCGACGGCGGGTTCGGCCACGCGCTCGAGCCCGACGTCCGCTGCCCCGGGAGCCAGCCCGCCGCGACGCTCCAGGCGCTGGAGGTGCTGACCGAGGCCGGCGCGACCGAGGACCCGATGGTGGCCGAAGCGGCCGACTGGGTCGCCTCGGTGTCCCTGCCCGACGGCGGCGTGCCTACCGTGCTGCCGTCGGCGGAGGGCTACCCGCGGGCACCTTGGATGGAGCCGTCCGAGGGCAGCGGCTTCCTCACGTTCGCCCTCGCCGGCAAGCTCTGGCAGGCCGGAGCCGGCAAGCAGTGGCTGGACGCCGCCACCGAGTGGTGCTGGGCGCAGGTCGAGGGCGACGAGCCGGCGGGTGGCTACACGATGAAGTTCGCCATCGACTTCCTCGACGCCGTCCCCGACCCGCCCCGCGCCGCGGCGGCCCTGGAACGGATGCGGCCGGCACTCGGTGCGGACGGCTGTCTCGCCGTACCCGGCGGCACCGAGAACGAGCGCCTCACCCCGCTCGATCTCTCGCCCCATCCCGACCTGCCCAGCCGCGCGCTGTTCACCGACGACCAGATAGCGACAGACCTGGACCGGCTGGAGGCGGGGCAGGAGGAGGACGGCGGCTGGACGGTCGACTACCTCCAGTGGTCGCCCGCCCAGGCGCTGGAGTGGCGCGGCATCGCCACGATCCTGGCGCTCGGCGTGCTCCGCGAGAACGGACGACTCGCGTCCTGACGGTCAGGCGTTCTGGCGCTCGGCGCGCCGCTGGACCAGCTCCTCGACCGCACTGGGGAGGGTCGTGTCGAAGTCGATGAGCTTGACCCACGTCGGGGTGATGACGATGCGGACCATGCCGTCGTAGAGGGACCGGATCTCGGCCTCCCACTCCACGCGCTGCTCGGGAGTCATCTCGTAGCTGCCGTTCATCTGCAGGTACTCCTCCGGGATGCCGTCGACGACATCCAGCTCCACCCGACCGCGGATCAGCAGGATCTTCGGCGGGTGCGACTCGGTGTCGATCGTCAGCGCGACTCGAGGGTCGCGCCGCAGGGAATGCAGCTTCGGGGCGTTCTTCGTGGTGCAGACGACGATCTCCGACCCGTTCCAGGTGAACGCGATCGGGATGTTGCGAGGGGTGCCGTCCTTGGCGACGTACGCCATCCGGAGCAGGTCGCGCGCCAGCAGCTCCTGGCTGAGCGGGAGGTTCAGGGTCGCGGTGATCTCGTTCGGTCGCACGGTGATCGCTCCTCGTCGGTGTCGTCGCCGCCGGTGCGGCTGCTCTCACGCCTGGGACGGAGCCGCCCTGGCGTTCTCGACATCCATGGCGCAGAAAAGTCAGCGGCGGCCCACGGGGTCGCCGATTTCCTACCCGAAACAGGGTGTGTTTGCGCACCTCGACGCAAACGCGCTCCCGGAGTCGGGACCGTCCGAAGGAACGCACCTTCGGACGAAGGGACTCCCTCCATGCGCATCGCGACGCCTCTTGCGGCGGCTCTCACGTTCGCCACCGCGATCACCGTCACCCTCGACAGCTCCGCCGACCGACCGCGCACCTCCCGCACCGGATCGGTGGCCCAGGCCGCCACCGCCGCGGACGCGGTCGCGGCGAGCCCGCGCGTGAGCGCGAACCGCTACTCGTTCTTCCCACCGAACCGGCGCAGCAGGATCGCTGTGACCTGGGACCGCGACCTTCCCGTCACCTACCTCATCGCGAGGCGCCATGCCCGTCCGCGCATGTTCGCCACCATCGAGGAGGCGTTCCGCCGCGCCCGCCTGCAGACCGGGATCCGGTTCAGGTACGGCGGCCGGGCCGCGACCTCGAGGCCGGTGGGGACGGCGGACCAGCCGGTGGTCATCGTCGACTTCGGCACCGCCCGCAGCCATCCGCGGCTGGCGAAGTACCACGGCGGGTTCTACGCCGTCGGTGGTCCGCTCTTGATGACGTACGGCGCGACGAGCGTGTTCACCGGCGGACAGATCACGATCGACGTGAGGACCACCAAGGGGATCGGCCGCGGGTTCCGCCACGGTCAGCTCGGCGAAACGCTCCTGCACGAGGTCGGGCACGTCCTGGGGCTCGCGCACGTGAACGCACGACGGCAGCTGATGGCTCCCGGACGGATCCGCGCGAACGTCAACGGGTGGTTCCAGGACGGCGACCTACGCGGCCTGCGCCGGCTGATCCATGACTGAGCGTGCATTCTTCTCATGACGAATCAGCGGAGTGCGCTACCAACAAGCACGTCCTCACGAACGTCGATCGGTGGAGTCGAGGAAATTCGAACCCCTGACCTTCTCATTGCGAATCAGCAGAGTGCGCTACCAACAGACGGATATCCACGTACGTCGATCGGTGGAGCTGAGGGGATTCGAACCCCTGACCTTCTCATTG
>DASTDJ010000179.1:0-11467 GCA_035710425.1 Nocardioides sp. | reverse complement strand
GACTGCATGACCTTCTCGAGCAGCGGCAGCAGGTCCTTGACGTTGCTGACCTTGGAGTTGGCGATCAGGACGTAGGGGTCCTCGAGCACCGTCTCCATGCGCTCCGGGTCGGTGACGAAGTAGGCCGAGATGTAGCCCTTGTCGAACCGCATGCCCTCGGTGAGCTCGAGGTCGAGCCCGAAGGTGTTCGACTCCTCGACGGTGATGACACCTTCCTTGCCGACCTTGTCCATCGCCTCGGCGATGATCTCGCCGACGCTGGTGTCGGCCGCGGAGATGCTCGCGGTGGACGCGATCTGCTCCTTGGTCTCGATGTCCTTGGCCATGCCGAGCAGCTGCTCGGACACTGCCTCGGTCGCCGCCTCGATGCCGCGCTTGAGGCCCATCGGGTTGGCACCCGCGGCCACGTTGCGCAGACCCTCGCGGACCATGGCCTGAGCCAGCACGGTCGCCGTCGTCGTACCGTCACCGGCGACGTCGTCGGTCTTCTTGGCGACCTCCTTGACGAGCTCGGCGCCGATCTTCTCGTACGGCTCCTCGAGCTCGATCTCCTTGGCGATGCTCACACCATCGTTGGTGATGGTGGGCGCGCCCCACTTCTTCTCGAGGACGACGTTGCGGCCCTTGGGACCGAGCGTCACCTTGACGGCGTCGGCGAGCGTGTTCATGCCACGCTCGAGGCCGCGCCGGGCCTCCTCATTGAAAGCAATCAGCTTCGGCATAACTCCTGCGATTCCTCACGCTTAGAGTTCGGGGTCCGGTGCGATGGGCTGCCCGCGACGGACGGTCCTGCTCGGCCCGGCGAACCCTTCTCGCCGGCGCTTCTGGACCTCAGCTGGCACCACTCCGGTGTTGTCACTCTCATGGTAAGAGTGCCAGGTTCATGTTTAGCACTCGGGGTGGGCGAGTGCAAACAGGGTCGAGTCGGCGCATCATCGCCGCACCCAGCCCTTGAGTCGGCGCCTCCTCGCCGCACCCAGCCCTCGAGTCGGCGCATCATCGCCGCATCCGGGCCTCGATTCGGCGCATCCTGACCGTGCCTAGGGGTCAGGATGCGCCGACTCGTGCACATATCGGACACAAGATGAGCCGACTCGACACCCTCCTCAGGCCCGCAGTGCCTCCGTCGGCGACAGCCTGGCTGCCCGCATGGCGGGCTGGACGCCGGCGACGACGCCGATCGCCACCGCGGCGAGCAGGCCGTAGCCGACCGCCTCCGGCGGCAGGGTGTACGACGCGTCCTGGACCGCGGCGTATCCCGCGGTGACCAGCGCGCCGATCGCGATCCCGGCGACGCCGCCGGCGAGCGAGAGCAGGAGCGACTCGACGAGGAACTGCATCCGCACCTGCCCGCGGGTGGCCCCGAGCGCGCGCCGCAGCCCGATCTCTCCGCGCCGCTCGAGGACCGACATCACCATCACGTTGGCGGTGCCGACCGCGCCGACCAGCAGGGCCACCGCCCCGAGCCCCAGGAACAACGAGGTGAACGCGTCCCCTGCCGCCGCCTTCGCGGCCAGCGCGTCGGAGGGCCGGGACACCTCGACGTTCTCCGGCTCCTCGGGGTTGGCCTGAGAGGGCAGTACGTCGGCGACCGCCTCGACGGTGTCGGGGTCGGTGCGGACGTAGAGCCGGGACGGCGCCAGGTCGTCGGAGAGGTACGTCGCGGCGGCGTCGTACCCCACCAGCGCGGAGCGGTCCAGGTCGGGCGCCAGCGGCAGCGGGTCCATGATCCCGACGACCAGCCAGTTGCGCCCGTCGAGGAACACCGCCGTCCGGCCGTCGACCTCGGTGACGCCCAGCCGCTCGGCCGCGACCGAGCCGAGCACGACGGTCGGGTAGTCGTCAGCCGCGGGATCCAGGAACCGGCCCGACGCCATCGAGCCGGCCAGGGTGTCGAGCAGGTCCGGCTCAGCGGCCTTGACGGTGATCCCACCGGTGACGGCCGGGTCGGAGAGCGCGTTACGGAGCACCGGCCCGGTGAGCGAGGTGACCGAGGCGACGTCGTCGACCGGGTCGACGTTGCGCACCTGGGTGGCCGCGGTGTCGGGCAGCGCGGTGCTGCCGCCGAAGCCGAGGCCCTCGCCCGCCTGGACCTCGAGCAGATTGGTGCCGAGCGCGTCCAGCTGGTCGAGGAGGTCGGACTGGGAGGTGCGGGAGATGCCGAGCACGCTCACGACGGTGGCCACGCCGATCGCGACGCCGAGGGCGGACAGCACGGTCCGCAGCCGCCGCGAGGACAGCCCGAGCAGCCCGACCCGCAGCTGGTCGCCGACGCTCACCCGCGACCGCCTCACGCGGTCACCCCGCTCACCCCGGTCACCCCGGTCGGTCGCCGGGAGTCGTGGGTGACCAGCCCGTCGCGGATCTCCACCTTCCGCCGCATCGCGCTCGCCACGTCGTGCTCGTGAGTGATCACCACGATCGTGGTGCCGTCCTCCTCGTTGAGCTCGTGCAGCAGCCCGAGCACCTCGTCGCCGCTGTGCGTGTCGAGGTTGCCGGTGGGCTCGTCCGCGAACACGATCGCCGGCCGGTTGAGCAGCGCGCGGGCGATCGCCACCCGCTGCCGCTCCCCTCCGCTGAGGCTCTTCGGCGGGTGCGCGGCCCGGTTCTCGAGGCCGACGCGGTGCAGCATCTCCCGGGCCCGCTGCTGACGCACGGCGCGGTGCGCGCCGGCGTACAGCAGGCCCTGGGCGACGTTGTCGAGCGCGGTGAGCCCGTCGAGCAGGTGGAACGACTGGAACACGAAGCCGATCCGGTGCGCCCGCAGCGCCGCCAGCTCCGCCTCGCTCATCGCCGCCGTGTCCGCGCCGTCGATGACGACGGTTCCCGACGTGGCCCGGTCCAGCGTCCCCATCACGTGCAGGAGCGTGGACTTGCCGGACCCGGACGGGCCGATGACCGCCACCAGCTCGCCCGGGTCCACGGCAAGGTCGACCCCGTGCAGCACCTCGAGGTCGCCGTAGCTCTTGCGGAGCTCGCGCACCTCCATCACGGGACTGCTCATGTCGTCGGCACCTCGATCCGGTCGCCCTCGGCCAGGCCGGAGGCCACCTCGACGTAGCCGTCGGAGTAGAGGCCGGTCTCGACGGCCACCAGCTCGCCGCCTTCACGTCGTACGGCGAAGCCGCCCTCGGCCAGCGCCACCAGCGCGGTGACCGGCACGGTCAGCACCTGCTTGCGTCGCTCGCGGGTGAGGTCGACGGTCACCGGGGCCGCGCTGAGCCCCTCCGCCTTCTCGTTGTCCGCGAGGGTGAGGGTCACGGGGAGGGTGGCCTCCGCGCTGGCCTCCTCCGACTCCGACTCGGACTCCGTCGGCGTCGCGACCGTGCCGACCTCGCTCACCTCGGCGTCGAGCGTCGAGCCGTCGGGCAGCGTCACCGTGGCGCGCGCGCCGACCTCGACGAGCGCCTCGTCGGAGGGGTCCAGGTCGACGGTGACGACCCGGCGGGTGCTGGTGGCGTCGTACAGCGGGGTGGGTGTGCCGGGCATCAGCGTGGCGCCGACGTCGGCCTGAGCGGTGCCGACCCGGATCGACTCCGGCAGCACCAGGAACTCCGTCGCCGTCACCACACCGGTCTCGTCGAGGCCGTGGTCCTCCTGCAGCTCCTGCACGGCGTCCTCGGTGTAGCCGGTGAACTCGTTGTTCACCGTGCCGGGGTCGTAACCGAGCCGTTTCAGGTTGCGCTCGAGCTGGCGGACGTCGGCGCCGTTGTCGACGCCGTACGACAGCTCGCGGTAGAGGGGCAGCCGTCCGATGAGCAGCACCACCGGCTCCTCGTCGACGCGGTAGGCCACGTCGCCGGCCTCCAGGGTGCGACCCTCGGCCGGCAGCCAGGTGAGCACACCGTCGGCCCGGTCGGCGGCCACCTGCGCCGCCTCGTCGTAGCCGAGGTCGCCCGAGACCCGCTCCGCGTCGGTGAGGGTACGGCGCTCGACCTCGACCACCTCGCTCGCCGTGGGCTCCTCGTCGTTGGCCTCGGCGTCGCCACCGCCCCACCGCGAGAAGGCGACCGCGCCGCCGGCGCCGAGCACCACCAACGTCGTGAGAACGACCAGCAGCCGCCTCACCCGTCCTCCCCCGGCCGGCCCGGCATCTTGTCCTCGCAGGCCGCCTGGGCCTTCTGGAACGCCGGGTCGTCGGGCTCGCCCTCCATCCGGAACAGCCCGCCGTCACCCTCGAAGTCCGGGTCCGGCATGTCGTAGCCGTTCTCGCGCATGCACTGGGCGAACGCGAGGAAGGCGTCCTGCATCTCCTGACGGTCCTCCTCGGAGAAGTTGCCACCGCCGCGCGGGGCGAGGTCCTGGCAGGCCTCCTGCGCCGCCTCGACCGCCTCGGGGTCGAGCTCGCCGCCGCCGTCCGGACCGCCGATCCGCATCTGGATCCGGCCGTCCTCGATCACGGGGTCGGGGAAGTCGGGGACGCCGTTCTCGCGCATGCACTCGGAGAAGGCCAGTGCCTGCTCCTCGAGATCCTCCTCGTCGCCGGCCTCGCCGCCGTCGTCGTCGCTGTTGCCGCCGCCGTCGCTGCCGTCCAGGCTGGCAACGCCAGGCTCGTCGCTGTCCTCCCCACATGCGGCCACGGACATCGTGAGTGCCAGGGCGGCGACCAGGGCCGGGACCAGGGACCTTCTCATCAGTGCGTCTCCTCTCGGGCGCACTCACCTCGGTGCGCCGTGCGGAGGACGCTAGGAACCGGCGGTGTGGGTCTCGGTGACGTCCGCTGAGAGTTCCGTGAGGGACGGTAGGGAGAACCCGACCCTGCTCCCGCCACCCGATGCGGCCCCGAAGAAGACGTCGCCGCCGTGTCGCTCAACGGCGTCCGCGACGATCGCCAGGCCGAGGCCCGAGCCGGGCAGCTCACGAGCCGTCGGGGCCCTCCAGAACCGCTCGAACGCATGCTCCCGCTCCGCCTCGTCGAGGCCCGGGCCGGTGTCGTCGACGGTGAGCCGGCCATCCTCGAGCCGCACCCGGATGGCGCCGTCGGAGAACTTCAGCGCGTTGTCGAGCAGGTTGAGCACGGCGCGCTCGAGGGCGGTCGCGTCGCCGCGGACCCGCCACGGCTCGACGTGCAGGTCGAACCGGCGGCCGCGGGCCCGGTGCTGCGCCCGCTCGACGGCGCGCAGCACGACGGCGTCGAGGTCCACGGGCACCGGTGCGGTGGTCGGCTCACCGCGGGCCAGCTCGACCAGCTCGCCGACCAGGGTGCCGAGCTCCTCGACCTGGCCGAGCACCGCCTGCTCGACCTGCCGGCGCTGTTGCGGGGTCAGCGGGCGGCCGCGGTCCTCCGACCGCATCAGCCACTCGAGGTTGGTGCGCAGGCTGGTCAACGGGGTGCGCAGCTCATGGCCGGCGTCGGCGATCAGCTGGCGCTGCCGGCGTCGTGAGCCGGACAGGCGCTCGGTCATCGCGTTGAAGGCCTTCGACAGCCGGGCCACCTCGTCGCGGCCGGACACGTCGATGCGGACGTCGAGGTCCTCGGTCTCGGCCACGTGCTCGGCGGCCTCGGTGAGCCGGTCGACCGGCCGGATCACGATCCGCGCGACCGCGAGCCCCGCGCCGCCCGCGACCAGCACGCCGAGCGCGGCGACCAGGCCGAGCACCAACGTCAGGTCGCGCATCGTGGCGTCGACCTCCTCCAGCGACCTGCTCACCCGTACGGCGTACCCGTCGGTCAGCGGGGTGGTCAGCGTGCGGACGTGGGTGCCGTCGGCGGTGACGGCGTCGCGGAGCACCATGTCCCGCTCCCCCTCCGCGACCTCGCGCTCGGCGGGCGTGGCCACGATGGTCTCGTCCGGATCGCGGTTGGCGCAGCCGGTCCCGTCGACACGGACCAGCTGGATCGCCGGGACGACCTCGTCGGGTGGATCCAGCCCGAGCGGCGCCTGGCACAGCTCCTCAGGCTGGGGGACGCGCTCGACCACTTGCTCGCCGTTGATCAGCTGGGTGCGCAGGATCCGCTGGCCCAGGGAGCTGTCGACCTGCTCGCGCAAGGTGTGGCGGGTGGCGAGCCAACCGAGCACGCTGGCAGCGACGATCGCGGCGGCGGTGGTGGCTGCTGCCAGCAACGCCATGTTGGCCCGGAGCGGCAGTCGCTTCACGAACACCTCACTGGGGCTCGCGCAGCACGTAGCCGACGCCGCGCACGTTGTGCAGCAGCCGGGCCCGGCCGCCGGCCTCGGTCTTGCGCCGCAGGTAGCCCACGAACACGTCCATGGTGTTGGACCCCGGGTCGAAGTCGAGGCCCCAGACCTCGCGCAGGATGATCTCGCGGGTGAGCACCTGCCGCGGGTGCAGCATGAACAGCTCGAGCAGGTCGTACTCCGTGCGCGTCAGCTCGACCGGCTCCCCGTCGCGGGTCACCTCGCGGGCGTGGCAGTCCATGGTGAGGTCCGCGAAGCCGAGCCGGCCGTCGGCCGCACCCCCGCGGGCCCGCCGCAGCAGTGCGCGGAGCCGCGCGAGCAGCTCCTCGAGCGCGAACGGCTTCACCAGGTAGTCGTCGGCGCCGGCGTCCAGCCCCTCGACGCGGTCGGGCGTGGCGTCGCGAGCGGTCAGCAGCAGCACGGGCACGTCGTACCCCTTGGCCCGGATCCGGCGGCACACCTCGAGCCCGTCGACGAACGGCATCATCACGTCCAGCACCACCACGTCCGGCAGCCGCTCGGCGAGCAGGCCGAGGGCGCGGCCGCCGTCGGGCGCCGTCGTGACGTCGTACCCCTCGAAGGCGAGGCCGCCCTCCAGGCTGGACCGGACTTCGGGCTCGTCGTCGACGACCAGGACGGAGGGCACCGCAGCAGCGTGGGTCCCGAACCTGAGAACTCCCGCAAGGGCAACCGGAAGGTGGCTGTGAAACCGCGGCGGTGGGACCGTGGGGCCATGACGCGGCTCCTCGGCCTGCTCGGGGGACTGTCGCTGACCATGGACATGGGCACCGGCGCACCCCTGGAGGAGTCGTTGCGCCGGTGCGTCGTGGCGGTCCGGCTCGCCCGAGCCACCGGCTGCACCGACGACGAGGTGCGCGACGTCCTATACGCCGCCCTGCTGGAGCACCTCGGCTGCACGGCGTACACCTCCGAGCTGGCCAAGGTGTTCGGCGACGACATCCAGACGATCCGGGCCGGGTTCCTCTCCAACCCGGCCGACAAAGGAGAGCTGCTGCGCGTCTTCGTGCCCCACGTGGCGCGGGCCACCGGGCGATCCAGGGTCCGGGTGATCGCGGCGGCGCTCAGCTCCGGTCGGGAGGTCGACAGCGTCGGCCCTCGGGCGACGTGCGAGGTGGCCCGGGACGGCGCGACCCGGCTCGGCCTGTCGGACGCGGTGCGCGACTCACTGGCCCACGTCACGGCGATGTGGGACGGGTCCGGCTACCCCGAGGTCGCGGGTGACCAGGTCCCGCTCCCCATCCGGGTCGTGCACGTCGCATCGGCGGCGACGTCGTACGCGCTGCTCGTCGGGCCGGACGCGGGCGTGGAGGCGGTACGCCGGTGGGCCGGGACCCATCTCGACCCGGGACTGGTCGAGGCGTTCTCGGTGGATCTCCTCGACGACATCGCCGACCTCGACGCCCACCGGACCGTGCTCGACCTCGAGCCGGACCCGGTGCGGCGCGTGGACGCGAGGGACTTGGAGCGGGTGGCCAGGGTGTTCGGCGATCTGGCGGACCTGAAGAGCCCGTGGCTGCTCGGCCACTCCACCGGGGTGGCCGAGCTGGTGGGTGCCGCCGCCGAGTGCAGCGGTCTGGGTGAGGAGACTGCCGAGCAGCTGCGGCTCGCCGGCCACCTGCACGACCTCGGACGGGTCGGCGTCTCCAGCCGGATCTGGGACAAGCCCGGGCCGCTCTCGGCCACCGAGCGCGCGCAGGTCGAGCTGCACCCCTGGCACACCGAGCAGATCCTGGCCCGGGCACCCGAGCTGGCGGCGGTGGCGCGGATCGCCGCTCACCACCACGAGCGGCTCGACGGCAGCGGCTACCACCGGGGCGTGCCGGCCGCCCAGCTGCCGGGCGAGGCGCGGTTGCTCGCAGCCGCCGACCGTTACCGCTCCCTGGTGGAGTCGCGGCCGCACCGGGCTGCCCGCGAACCGGACACGGCGAGGAGTGAGCTGGAGTCGGACGCCCGTGCGGGTCGCCTGGACGCGGATGCGGTGGGCGCCGTGCTGGAAGCGGCCGGGCACCGTCGGGCCGCCCGCCGACCCCGCCCGGCCGGCCTGACCGAGCGGCAGGTGGAGGTGCTGCGCCTGGTCGCGTCGGGGCGCACCAACCGACAGATCGCCGGAGAGCTCACGCTCTCGCCGCGCACCGTCGAGCACCACGTCCAGGACGTCTACGCCCGGATCGGCGTCAGCACCCGCGCGGGCGCGGCGTTGTTCGCCATGGAGCACGGCCTGCTCGACGCCAAACCTGGGTAGATCCACCGATGTGACAGGCGGCCACGGTCGCGACCCTGGGCAGATGACCACCCGGCCCGCCACCGCGACGGAGCAGCCCCTGCTCACTCGTGCCTTCCTGCTGCTGGCGCTCGGCGAGCTGGCCTACTTCACGGCCGACGGAGCCGCCATCTACCTGGTGCCCGTGCACGCCACCGGTCCCCTCGGGTCCGACGGCGCCGGGGCCGGCCTCGCGTTCGGCGCCTTCGCCGTCTCCGCCCTGCTGCTGCGCCCGCTGGCCGGCCGGATCTGCGACACCCGCGGGCGCCGGCCGCTGCTGGTGGGCGGGGCCGCGGTCGCCGCCGTCTCGATGGCGCTCACCTCCCAGGTCGAGGGGCTGGCCGCGCTGGTGGCGCTGCGGCTCCTCGCCGGTGTCGCCGAGGCCGCGGTGTTCGTGGGCGCGTTCGCGGCGGTGGCCGACCTCGCTCCCGCGGACCGCCTGGGCGAGGCGATCAGCTACAACTCCCTGGCGCTCTACCTCGGCCTGGCCGTCGGACCTCCCGTCGGCGAGTGGCTCGCGGAGAGCCACGGCTTCGCCGCCGCATGGTACGGCGCGGCGCTGGTCGCCGTACTCGCCGTCGCGGCGATGGCCGCCGTGGGCGAGACCGGCTCACCCGAGCCCGGCCCTGCCGCGCGGACTCCCCTGATCCATCGTGCGTCGGTGCCGGTCGCCCTCGGCTTCCTGACAGCCGTCGTCGCGATGGGCGGACTGCTGGTGTTCGCCGGGCTGAGGTCGGACGCGGTCGGCCTCGAGCACTCCAGCCTGCCGCTGGTCGTCTACGGCGCCACCGTGGTCGTCGGCCGGATCGCCTTCGCGAAGGCCGCCGACCGGCACCCGCCGCTGCGGCTGGCCGCGGCCGCGCTGCTGGCGATGGCCGCCGGCTCGATGGTGATCGCCCTGGTGGCCACGCCGGCCGGGCTGCTCGTCGGCACGATGGTGGTGGCCGTCGGCATCGTCTTCTGCACGCCGGCGTTCTTCGCGGCCATCTTCGCCGCCGCTCCGGCGAGCGAGCGGGGCGCTGCCTCGGCGACGGCAAGCATGGCGCTCGACCTGGGCCTCGGCGGCGGCCCGATCGTGCTGGGCCTGGTGGCGCAGGGCGCAGGGATCCCGTGGGCGCTGGCCCTCGCGGCGGGGAGTGCCCTCCTCGGCGCCGGCTGGACCGCCCGGCTGGCGGGCATCGACAGTCAGAGGCGCCGGGCGACGGCGTCGGCGAACGGCTCGGCGTTGTCGGGGAGCACGTCGAGGTAGAGGCCCGGTTCGGTGATCTCGACCTCGCTGACCATCAGCTGCCCCTCGTGGCGCATCAGGTCGACCCGGGCGTAGACCAGGTCGGCGCCGAGGATCGCCGCGCTCGACGCCACGGCGTCGGCCGCCAGCGTGGCGGCCTCCTCGGTCAGCGTAGAGGGGTAGGTCACCCCGCCGTACTCCTCATGGACCCGGATCTCACCGTCGGCGGGCTGCTTGCGCACCTGGCTCACCGGCCGCCCGTCGATGACGAACACCGACACCTCGCCCTCGGTCCGGACGCTCGCCACCAGGGGCTGGGCGATCATCGTGCCGGGCCGCGGGGTGGCGGGCTCCTTGTCGGCCGACACGGTGACGACGCCCCGGCCACCCGCCCCGATCCGCGGCTTGACCACGATCTCGCCGAACCGGTCGACGGCGGCCCGCAGGTCGGCGAGGTCGTCGACCGTCACGGTCGGCACCACCGGGACGCGGCCCGAACGGGCGAGCTCGACGAGGTAGGCCTTGTCGGTGTTCCAGCGGAAGACGTCGGCGCCGTGGAGCAGCCGCGGCCCGACCCGCTCGGCCCAGCCGAGGAACTCGGGCAGGCGGGTGTCGTAGTCCCAGGTGGCACGGACCGCGACCAGCCCGGCGCCCGCCCAGTCGACCGCGGGGTCGTCCCACGAGACCCACCGGCTCGGGATGTCGCGGGCGGCGAGCGCGGCGTCGAGGTGCTGGTGCCCCGGCTCACCGCGCGGGAGGAGCGTGCACGTCGCGAGGAGCACCTCGGCGGTCAGGGCTTCCGCCACTTCTTGATCCGGACCGGCACGGCCAGCACGGCCCGGCCCGCCCGGAACGTGCTGCTCTCTCGTACCGCCGCCAGCTCGCGCTCCGCCCGGTCGGCCCGCCGCTCTGCCTGACGGGCCCGCTTCTCGGCCTCGCGCGCCCGGCGCTCCGCGGCCCTGAGGTCCTGCACCATCACCTTGTGGATCTGGCGGCTCGCCCGTTCGCCGTGCCGGCGGGCGTCGTTGAGGTCCCGGTCGAGGCGCCCGATCAGCTCCCGCACCTCGGGGTCGATCGCGACCGGCTGCTCCGGGGTGTCGGTCACGACTTCCTCCAGCAGACGCTGGCCCAGTCGATCTCCTGCAGCTCGTCGTCGATCTTGTGGGTGTCGCGGAAGTCGTGGATGGCCTTCGCACAGGCCGGGACGGCGCCGTAGTCGTCGACGATGATGTAGCCGCCCGGAGACACCTTGTCGTAGAGGGCGTCCAGCGCGTCGATCGTCGAGGCGTACATGTCGCCGTCGAGGCGGAGCACGGCGAGCTTGTCGATCGGCGCGGTCGGCAGGGTGTCGCTGAACCAGCCCTTGAGGAACTTCACCTGCTCGTCGAGGAGGTTGTAGCGGCGGAAGTTGGCCTGCACCTGCTCGACCGAGATGGCCAGGTCGCTCTTGGCGTGGTGCTGGTCGCCGAGGTCGGCGTCGTAGCGGCCGTCGTGGGCGGGCAGGCCCTCGAAGGAGTCGGCGACCCAGACGGTGCGGTCGGTGACGCCGTGGGCCTTGAGGATCGCCCGCATGTAGATGGTCGCGCCGCCCCGCCAGGCGCCGGTCTCGATCAGGTCGCCGGCGACGTCGTCGGCAAGCACGCTCTCCACGCAGGCGCGGATGTTGCGCATCCGCTTCATGCCGATCATCGACTCCGCGTCGGCCGGCCAGTCGCGGCCCACCTCGCGGCGCTCGGCGTCGAACTCGGCGCTCTCGACCAGCCGGACGTCGCGGCCCTTGGTCGCTCGCTGCAGCAGCTCCCAGAGATAGGCCTCGTA
>DASTDJ010000178.1:0-5689 GCA_035710425.1 Nocardioides sp. | reverse complement strand
CTTCGCGGTGACGTTGCGGCCCTCGAAGTCGTAGCGGGTCAGCATCTTCGCGACGATGTCGAGATAGAGGTCGGCGGCGGGATTGGGGGTCAGCGGCACGCGGCCGATCCTAGACGCCGCGGGGTGCCTCCCAGACGGGTGGATGGTGGCCGAACGGCACCTCGTCGACGAGCCCGGCCGCGGCCAGCACCGACGGCAGCAGCGCCTTCGCGGTCCGCTGGTAGCCGAGGCCGCTCGGGTGGAAGCGGTCCAGGCTGAACATCTCGTCGGGGTTGGTGATGAAGAACGGGCCGACGACGTGGGCGAGCGACACCGCGTGTGCGCCCGCGCCGACCGCCGCCTCCCGCTGCGCGACGGCCAGCTGCCGCGACATCCGGGAGCCCAAGGTCCGGAGCGGCTGCGGCACCGGACGCAGCGCGCCGAGGTCCGGGCAGGTGCCGACGACCACGGCGGAGCCGGCGTCGCGGAGCCGGCCGATCGCCTCCTCGAGGTGCCGGACCGACTCGGGCACCGGCACCCGATGGGTCACGTCGTTGCCCCCGACGACGATGACCGCGACGTCGGCGCGGTACGTCGCCGGCAGCGCCGCCAGCTGCTCGGCCAGCACCGACGACTCCGAGCCCACCCGGGCGGCCGTGGTCAGCCGTACCGCCCGGTGGGCGTGCTTCGCCACCCCCTTGGCGAGCCGGGCGCCGAGGGTGTCCTTGGGCCGCTCCGCACCGAGGCCGGCGGCGATCGAGTCGCCGAGCAGCAGCAGGTCGAGGGGGTCGCCGTACTTCGACTTCCACACGCGGTCGGCGTCAGGGGCCACCTCGCCCAGGGGCTTGCCGATCACCCGCCGGGCGGCGGCAGCCTGCCGGGCGAGCAGCTCGCGGGCGCCGTACGTGGAGAGGGCGGCGGCGCCGCCGAGCACGGCCGCGGTGATCGTGAGGTTCTTGCGGGTCACCCACCGGTTGAAGCACGGCCACCTGAACGGACCGCCACGACACCATGGCGCCGCGATGTCGATTTCGGCCTCCCCCGGCCGTCATCGTGGTGACAGACTCGCGCCAGGGTCGAAAGGATCCGTCATGACCAGGTACGCCGTCCTCCTCCCAGGTGACGAGGAGTACTGGGAGAACCTCCCGGTCGAGGGCCGGGAGGCCGTCTACGCCCTGCACGACACGTTCTCCAAGGCGCTCGAGGAGCGGGGACACAAGGTGGTCGGAGGTGCCGAGCTCACGCACTCCAGCACCGCCCGCATCGTGCGCGGCGCGGCCGACCGGCTCGTCGTGACCGCCGGTCCCTACGCGGAGACCGTGGAACAGCTCACGGGTTTCTACCTGATCGACAGCGACGACCTCGACGACCTGGTGGAGGTCACCAAGATCCTGGCCGACCCGGCCCACGGAGGCATCGAGGTCCGGGCCTGCACCGGTGACGGGAGCGGTTCGTGACGTCTCCGATCCGGCCGCACCCGGGTGTCGATTTCGGCGTCCCTCGACCGTCATCGCGGTGACACACTCGCCTCACGACCGAAAGGTGACCGCCATGACCGAGTACGCCGTCCTCCTCCCCGGCGACGAGAGCGTCTGGGAGAACATGTCCGCGGACGACCAGGCCGCGACCTACGCCCGGCACGAGGAGTTCTCCAAGGCCCTCGAGGCGCGGGGACACAAGATCACCGGTGGCGCCGAGCTGACGCACTCGCGCACCGCGCGGACGCTCCGGCGTACGGGCGACGAGATCACCGTGACCGACGGGCCGTACGCCGAGACCGTCGAGCAGCTGTCGGGCTTCTACCTGGTCGAGACCGATGACCTCGACGACCTGGTCGAGGTGACCAAGATCCTCGCCGACGCCGAGAGCGGAATCGAGATCCGGGCCTGCGTCGACCACTCGGGGGACGCATCATGAAGTTCGTGGTGCTGATGGCCGAGACCGACCACTACCAGCGCTGGGCCGAGCTCTCCGACGACGAGCGGGCCGCGGCGTTCGCCGCGTTCGAGAAGTTCGACGCCGCGGTGGCCGAACGCGGGGAGGTGCTGGGCGGCGAGGGCCTGGCAGACCCTCGCGAGTCCCGCACGCTCGCCCCTGGTCGCCGCGACGACCGGCCGGTCACCGACGGGCCCTACGCGGAGACCGCCGAGCAGCTCGGCGGCTTCTACCTGGTCGACCTGCCCGACATGGAGACCGCGGTGGAGACCGCTCGGCTGCTCCCGGAGGCGTTCCTCATCGAGGTCAGGCCGGTCGTCTCGGGTTGACCGAGCTGGAGGACGCCTGGCGCGAGGAGTGGGGCCGCCTGCTGGCCCTCCTCGTCGCCCAGTTCCGGCGCCTCGACTTGGCCGAGGACGGCCTCGGCGACGCGTTCGCGACGGCCGCAGAGCGATGGCGGCGCGACGGGACGCCCGACAACCCCCCGGCGTGGCTGCTGACCGCTGCCCGCCGACGGATCTACGACCGGCTGCGCTCGGAGGCGATCGCACGCCACAAGCTGCCGCTGCTGCAGGTCGACGCGGCGCTCACGGAGGAGGCACGCACGGTGATGGCCGACGCGGGAGAGGCGGTGGTGGACGAGCGACTGCGCCTGGTGCTGCTCTGCGCCCACCCGTCGCTCGCGCCTGAGCACGCGGCGGCGCTCACCCTGCGCCTCGTGCTCGGGGTCTCCACCGCTGACATCGCCCGGCTCTTCCTGGTGCCGACCGCGACGATGGCCGCGCGGCTGACCCGGGCCCGCAAGGCGCTCGCGGACCAGCGGTTCGAGGTGCCGTCGGGACGCGAGCTCGAGGAGCGCGTCGCGACGGTGGCCGACGTCGCCTACCTCGCGTTCACGTCGGGCTATGCGCCCGGGTCGGGCGACCTTCTGCTCCGCGCCGAGCAGGCCGGGGAGGCGATCAGGCTGGTGCGGGTGCTGCGGTCGGTGCTGCCGCTTGGTTTCGCTGGTGCGGCCGACCTCGACGCGCTGCTCGCACTGATGCTGATCCAGCACTCGCGCCGCGACGCCCGGCTGCAGGACGGCCGGCTGGTGCTGCTGCCCGACCAGGACCGCTCCCGGTGGCGGCACGACGAGATCGCCGAGGCCCTCGCCCTGCTCACCCCGCTGGCCGCCGCTCCCTCCACGCCGTACCTCCTGCAGGCGCTGATCGCCGCCGAGCACGCCATCGCCCCCACCGCGGCCGCGACCGACTGGCCGCGGATAGCGAGCTGGTACGCCGAGCTCGAGCGGCTCACCGACTCACCCGTCGTGCGGCTCAACCGCGCGGTGGCCGTGGCGGAGGCGGACGGCCCCGACGCCGGCCTGCGGCTGCTCGAGGGGCTCGAGCTGCCCGGTCACCGGCTCCCGGCAGCCCGCGCCGAGCTGCTGGCGCGGGCGGGCCGCACCGACGAGGCCGCCGCGGCGTACGAGCTGGCGATCGGGCTGTGCGCCAACGACGTCGAGCGCACCCACCTCGAGGAGCGCCGACGCCTCGTTTAGCCGCACTTGTCCGGCGTTCCCTCTGCTTGTCCGGCGTTGCAACACCGGACATGTAGAGGAATCGCCGGTCGACCGGCGATCCCTCTCGACCGGCTCAGCCTCCCGCCACCGCCGGGATGACCGAGATCTGGGTGCCGTCGGGGGTGGGGGTCTCCAGGTTGTCGAGGAACCGCACGTCGTCGTTGCCGACGTAGACGTTCACGAACCGGCGCAGGTTGCCTTCGTCGTCGAGGACCCGCGCCTTGATTCCGGTGTAGTTCGCGTCGAGGTCGTCGAGCACCTCGGCCAGGGTCGTGCCGGAGGCGCTGACCTCCGACTCGCCGGCGGTGTAGGTGCGCAGGATGGTGGGGACGCGGACGGAAACGCTCACTTCTGGTTCTCCTGGAGGCCGGTCTGGGTGAAGGCGGTGTACGTCGGGTCGATGGTGGCAGCCGGACCGACGGAGTCGGCCACGGCGTCCAGGGTCTTGAGGCCCATGCCGGTGTTGATGACCACGGTCTCGAGCGTCGGGTCGAGCTGCCCGGTCTCCACCAGCTTCTTCAGCACGCCGACCGTGGTGCCGCCGGCGGTCTCGGTGAAGATGCCCTCGGTGCGGGCCAGCAGCAGGATGCCGGCGCGGACCTCGTCGTCGGTGATGTCCTCGACCGCGCCGCCGCTGCGGCGGCAGATGTCGAGCACGTAGATGCCGTCGGCGGGGTTGCCGATTGCGAGGCTCTTGGCAATGGTGTCGGGCTTGACCGGCCGGATCGCGTCGACGCCGTCCTTGTAGGCGACGCTGACCGGGGAGCAGCCGGTGGCCTGCGCGCCGTAGACCTTGTAGGGCTTGTCCTCGACGAGGCCGAGCTTGATCAGCTCCTGGAACGCCTTGTCGACCTTGGTCAGCTGCGAGCCGGAGGCGACCGGGATCACGATCTGGTCGGGCAGCCGCCACCCGAGCTGCTCGGCGATCTCGTAGCCGAGCGTCTTGGAGCCCTCGGCGTAGTAGGGGCGGACGTTGACGTTGACGAACGCCCAGCCCTCCTCCTCACCGGCGATCTCGGAGGCCAGCTTGTTGACGTCGTCGTAGTTGCCGTTCACCGCGACCAGCGAGTCGGTGTAGACGGCGGAGTTCACCTGCTTCGGCTTCTCCAGGTCGGCCGGGATGAACACGACCGTCTTGATGCCGGCCCGGGCCCCCGCCGCGGCGACGGCGTTGGCGAGGTTGCCGGTGGAGGGGCAGGCGAAGACCTTGCTGCCGAACTCGCGGGCGGCGCTCAGCGCGCAGGCGACGACCCGGTCCTTGAAGGAGTTGGTGGGGTTCGTGGAGTCGTCCTTGACCCAGAGGTTGTCGATGCCGAGCTCGCGGCCGAGGTTGTACGCCTTGAGCAGCCGGGTGAAGCCGGGCTCGGTGTTGGGGCTCTGCTCGATGTCGGTCGGCACCGGCAGCAGCGCCTTGTAGCGCCAGATGTTGCGGGGCCCGGCCTCGATCTCCTCGCGGGTGACGACCGGGAAGTCGTAGGCGATCTCGAGCGGCCCGAAGCACTCCGGACATGCATAGTGCGGGCCCAGCTCGACCTGGTGGCCGCACTCGCGACAGGACAGGGCCCGGGCATTGCCGAAGGCGCCCTCCCTGAGCCCGGGCGTGGTCGTCGGGGATGCGGCCTGCTCGGCTACTACGGCGCTCATGGATCCTCCTTCTCATCTTCCCCGGGGCGACCGTCGCGCCGGGCCGGAATTAGCACCGTTTCCACGACTACCGCCCGTGGTGGGCAGGCAGGGGGCTCGTGGCGGTTGCCGGGACTTCACTGGGCCGTTCCCTCAGTCCCTCTGGATGAGCTGTCGCAGACTCTACGTGGTGCCGTCTCACTATGCGTACGCCGGTCCCGCCATCCGGACGCCGACGCCGTCGACGGTCAGGCGCGGGAGTCGCGCGCGTCGGCGGTGAACCGGCGCAGCAGGTCGAGGACCCCCTCGGGCCCGCGGACCACCACGTCCGACCGGTCGAGCAGGGCGCTCTCCTCGGCGGAGGCCGAGCAGACCAGCAGCGTCGGCAGGCCGCGCTCGGACAGCGACGCCACGGCCTCGAACGCCTCGAGGTCGCCGAGGTCGTCGCCGGCGAACAGGAAGCCGCCGATCTCGAGCTCCTCGGCCAGCCGCTCGACGACCATGCCCTTGTCGGTGCCGGGCGAGCGCACCTCGATCACGCTGCGCCCCGGCTCGACGACCAGGTCGTTACGGCCGGCGAGCCGTAATCAC
>DASTDJ010000177.1:0-5970 GCA_035710425.1 Nocardioides sp. | reverse complement strand
CGGCGCGGCGGATCCGGAACGGGCCGCCGACCCGGCGCGCCATCAGCCGACCCGAGCCGCGGCCGAGCTTCCAGATCAGGTCCTCGTCGTCGGGGTCGAGGTCGCGGGGCTTCCAGTCCGCCTCCGCCCGGCGGATGTCCTCGTGGTGGACGAAGTACTCGAGGGTGTTGAACGCCACCTCTGCCGGAGGGAGCCGGTACATCGTCAGGCCGGGGTCGCGCAGCTTCTCGACCAGCACCCCGAAGTCCTTGCGGGCCATCCGCTCCATCGACTTCTCCGTCAGCCCCGACAGCGGTGGCACCACGATGCCGGCGGCAGCCCAGGGGCGGTTCTCGCGCACCAGCAGGTGCGCGACCAGGTCCTTCACGGTCCAGTCGCCGCAGAGGGTCGGGGCGTCCTCACCGACGGTGAGCGCGAGGTCGCAGAGCTCGTGACGCTCGCGACGGGCCAGGGGAGAGGTCACCCGGTCACCGTACTCAGGGAGCGCGAGGGCGGCTCTCGGCCGGACCGTATTCGGGTGGCACCTGTCGGTGGGCGGGAATAGCCTGCCGGAGCCGCGGGGTTGGGGCACAAGGACATGCTTGGGGAGACATGAGCGAAGAGCGCGACGACGGACGGGGGTCGACCCGGGCCGGCTTCGGCGTACTCCTCGTGGCCATCAAGCGCGAGCCGCTGATCTTCACGCTCTCCACGCTCGGGTCGCTGCTGTTCGGCGCGCTGACGGTCGCCGACGCGTGGGTGCTCGGGTGGTCCACCGACAACGTCGTGCTGCCCGCCTTCCGCGACGGTGAGATCGGCGCCGACATGCTGCTCGCGGTGTTCGCCCTCTTCATGGGCGTCGCGATCCTGCGCGCGGTCGGCATCGTCGCCCGGCGGCTCGGGGCGGGGGTGATGCAGTACCGCATGCAGGCTCGCACCCGCCGGGCCGTGACGCGGCAGTACCTCGCCCTCCCCATGGAGTGGCACCAGCGGCACCCGACCGGCGAGCTGCTCTCCAACGCCAACGCCGACGTCGAGGCCGCATGGGGACCGATCGCGCCGCTGCCGATGGCCGTCGGCACGGTCGCCATGATGCTGATCGCGGTCGTGCAGATGCTCTTCGCCGACCTCGTGCTGGCGATGGTCGGCCTGCTCGTCTTCCCCGCGGTGATCGTCACCAACATCGTCTACCAGCACCTGGCCCAGGGCTGGGCCACGCAGGCGCAACAGCTGCGCGGCGAGGTCAGCGAGATCGCCCACGAGTCGTTCGACGGCGCCATGGTCGTCAAGACGCTGGGTCGCGAGGGCGAGGAGATGGAGCGGTTCGCCGCGAAGGCCCATCACCTGCGCGACGTCAACATCAGGGTCGGTCGGATCCGGGCGGCGTTCGACCCGACCCTGGCCGCCCTGCCCAACCTCGGTGTCCTGGTGGTGCTCGGCGTCGGCGTCTCGCGGGTGATGAGCGGCGCCACCGACGCCGGCGATGTGGTCACGGTCGCCTACCTGCTCACCATCGTCTCCTTCCCGATCCGGTCCATCGGCTGGCTGCTGGGCGAGTTCCCGCGCAGCGTCGTCGGCTTCCGCCGGGTGCGATCGGTGCTCCAGGCCACCGGCGAGATGGAGTACGGCGCCGAGCGTGCCCCGCTCGCCGACCGCGGCGTCGCGCTCGAGGTCGACGGCGTCACCTACCGCTACGTCGACGACCAGCCCCTCCTGGAGGAGCTGACGTTCAGGGTCGAGCCCGACCGGACGGTGGCCCTGGTCGGCGCGACGGCCTCCGGCAAGAGCACGCTCACCACGCTCCTCACCCGGCTGGTCGACCCCCAGGAGGGCCGGATCGCCATCGACGGGGTCGACCTCCGCGACCTCGACCGCGGCCGGCTGGCCGAGGCGGTCGCGATCGTGCCCCAGACCGCGTTCCTGTTCGACGACTCCGTTCGCGACAACATCACGCTCGGCGCCGACGTGCCCGACGCCGACGTGTGGGCCGCGCTGCGCGCCGCCCAGGGCGACGGCTTCGTGGCCGCGCTGCCCGACGGCCTCGACACCCAGCTGGGGGAGCGCGGCACCTCGCTGTCCGGTGGCCAGCGACAGCGCATCTCCCTGGCCCGCGCGCTGGTCCGGCGGCCGCGCCTGCTGATCCTCGACGACGCCACATCGGCGGTCGACCCCGAGGTCGAGGCCCGGATCCTGGCGGCATTGCGCGAGTCCCGCACCGGCTGCACCCTGGTCGTGGTCGCCTACCGCAAGGCGACCATCGCGCTGGCCGACGAGGTGCTCCACCTGCAGGGCGGCCGGGTCGTTGACCGCGGCACCCACGCCGAGCTGCTCGCGCGGAGCCCTGCCTACGCCGACCTCGTCAACGCCTACGAGCAGGAGGCGCACGCCGAGGAAGAGGAGGGGGTGAGCACATGAGCACCCTCGACTCCGGTGAGGACCTCCGCCCGATGGAGACGATCCGGCGGGGCGTCCACTACTCACCCGAGCTCAAGGACGGCCTCGCGGGCACCCTCGTGCTCGCCGTCGTGGCCTCGCTGGGCCAGGTCGTCGTACCCATCGCCGTGCAGCAGACCCTCGACCGCGGCATCCGGGCCGACGGCGGTCCCGACGTCTCGTTCACGGTCTGGATCGGGCTGATCGCGGCGGTGGCGATCGTGGTCGCGAGCTGGGCGTCGTACGCCATGACCAGCCGGCTGTTCTCGACGTCCGAGCGCGGGCTGGCCACCCTGCGGATCAAGGCGTTCCGACACGTCCACGACCTTCCGTTGCTGACCCAGAACACCGAGCGCCGCGGCGCCCTGGTCTCTCGGGTCACCAGCGACGTCGACCAGGTCAGTCAGTTCCTGGTGTTCGGCGGCCTGCTCTTCGTGGTCAGCATCGGGCAGGTCCTGGTGGCCACGGTGGTGATGGTGATCTACAGCTGGCAGCTCGCGATCGTCGTGTGGGTCTGCTTCGCCCCGCTGTTCCTGTCGCTCCGCTACTTCCAGCGCAAGCTGTCCGCCGCCTACGGCACGGTGCGCCGCCAGGTCGGCATCATGCTGTCTGCGATCTCCGAGCCGGTCGTCGGCGCGGCCGTCGTCCGGTCCTACGCCGTGGAGGCCCGCACCCAGGACCGCATCGACACCGCTATCCGGGCCCACCAGTCGGCGAGCACCCGCGCCCAGGGCTTCACCGCCTTCTCGTTCTCGCTGGGCGGCGTGTCCGCCGGCCTGGCGAACGCCGGGGTGCTGATCGTCGGCATCTGGCTCGGCTTCGCCGACCAGATCACCGCCGGCGAGGTGCTGGCCTTCGCGTTCCTGGTCACCCTGTTCGTCGGCCCGGTGCAGATGGGCACCCAGATCCTCACCGACGCGCAGAACGCCATCGCCGGCTGGCGCCGGGTGATCGGCATTCTCGAGACGCCGGCCGACCTGGTCGACCCCGGGCCGGAGGGGGAGACCCTGCCTCGGGGCCCGATCGACGTGCGCTTCGACGACGTCGAGTTCGCCTACCCCGGCGGCCCCCCGGTGCTCCGCGACGTCGACCTCGAGATCGCGGCCGGCCGCCGGGTGGCGATCGTCGGTGAGACCGGCTCCGGCAAGTCGACGTTCGCCAAGCTGCTCACCCGGCTGATGGATCCCGCGCGCGGCGCCGTGCTGCTCGACGGCATCGACGTACGCCACATCGAGCACGCCTCGCTGCGCCGCGGGGTGGTGCTCGTGCCGCAGGAGGGCTTCCTCTTCGACGACACGATCGCCGCCAATGTCCGCTACGGACGGCTGCACGCCACCGAGGCCGAGATCCTGGCGAGCGCCGACCAGCTCGGCCTGCGCGACTGGATCGACGGGCTGCCACGCGGCCTCGACACCGCCGTGGGTCAGCGGGGCGAGTCCCTGTCCGCGGGCGAGCGGCAGCTTGTCGCGCTGCTCCGCGCCCACCTCGCCGACCCCGACCTGCTGGTGCTCGACGAGGCCACCAGCGCGGTCGACCCCGCCCTGGAGATGCGGATCGGCCGGGCGCTCGAGCGACTGATGAGCGGCCGCACCTCGGTCACCATCGCCCACCGGCTCTCCACCGCCGAGAACGCCGACGAGGTGATCGTGGTCGACCGCGGCCGGATCGTCCAGCGCGGCCCGCACGCCGAGCTGGTGACCCAGGAGGGCAGCGTCTACGCCGGGCTGCACGCGTCCTGGACGTCCCAGCACGGCGCCCACTGACCCGGCGCGATAATGGTCCGCATGTCCCTCGACCCCGCCGTCGCTGAGCGCCTCAAGCGCACCGCCGAAGGCCTGGTGCCCGCCATCGTGCAGCAGTTCGACACCGGTGAGGTGCTGATGCTCGGCTGGATGGACGACGAGGCGCTGCACCGCACGCTCACGAGCGGCCGGGCGACGTACTGGAGCCGCTCCCGCAGGGAGTACTGGGTCAAGGGCGAGACCTCCGGCCACGTCCAGCGGGTCAAGGAGGTGCGCCTCGACTGCGACGCCGACACCCTGCTGGTGAAGGTCGACCAGACGGGGCCCGCCTGCCACACCGGCACCCGCACCTGCTTCGACGACGGACTCATCGGTGGCTGAACGTCGCCGCAGCACGTTCGGCCCGGCCGTCCTGGTCGGCCTCGCGTCGGCCGCGCTGGTCGCCGTGGCCGGCAACCAGGCCTGGGCGAAGGCCGCCGAGGGCCAGGGCATTGGCGAGGAGGTCGCCTCGGTCTCCGTCGCCGTCGGCGAGGCGAAGGCCCCGCTGGCCACCGCGCTGGCCCTGGTCGTGCTCGCGGCCTGGGGGGTCCTGCTCGTCACCCGCGGCCGGTTCCGCCGAGTGATCAGCTGGTTCCTCGCCGTTGCCACCGTCGGGCTGCTGGTCGCGGTCGTCGGTGCGCTGTTCGCGGCTCCCGACGCCGTCGCCGACGCCTACGAGCCCTACGGCATCACGGAGATCGACGTGCAGCGCACCGCCTGGTGCTGGCTGGCCCTGGTCGGCTCGATGCTGGCCCTCGCGCCTGCCGCGCTGGCGGTCCGCGACGTCGGCCGCTGGCCGGCGATGGGCAAGCGCTACGACGCGCCCGGCGCCGCGGAGTCCACTGGTGCGCCGGGCGAGCGCTCCAACCTCGATCTGTGGAAGGCCATGGACGAGGGTCGCGACCCCACCGAGTAACCAGGACGTCGACCTCTCGCCCTACACTTTGGTCGCACGCACGTCGTACCGAACGAGGAGCCCGCATGTCCCACCACGGCAACACCCCGGCCGCCTGGACCGCCGTCGTCGTCGCACTCCTGGGCTTCGTGGTCGGTGGCGTCGGGCTGATGCTGGACCCGGTCGAGATGGCGATCTTCTGGGTCGGCGTCGCGATCGTCGTCGTGGCGGGTGTGCTGTTCGCGATCATGGCCAAGATGGGGCTCCACGAGTCCCCGCGCTGACCCGACCGATGGCGCAGATCGCGACTCTCGCGCCCGCCGCCCAGCGGTGGCAGCGGATGCTCGCGCCCGCCATCACGATCGGCGGGCTGAGCGCCGCCACGGTCGCCCTCCACTTCCGTGACCCGCACGCCTCGGGCTCGTGGGGCATGTGCCCGAGCGCGATGCTCGGCATCGCCTGCCCCGGGTGCGGCGGGCTGCGCGCCGTCAACGACCTGACCAACTTCCAGCTCGTCGACGCCGCGTCGAGCAACCTGCTCTTCGTGCTGGCGCTGCCCCTCGTGCTGTTCGCGCTGGTCCGCTGGGTCACCGACCAGTGGCGCGGCACCACGAGGACCACGCCCGCCTGGGCCATGGGGCCGGCCGCCATCGGTGTCGTCGCTGTCCTCGTGGTGTTCACGGTGCTCCGCAACCTGCCTCAGTTCGCCTGGCTAGCGCCCTGAGTCCGATGTCGCTCGCGCCCTGAACCTCGTCGCGGACCGCCTTCGTCCGCGTGACAGACTCGACCCGCACATCCACCCCGTTCCACTGGAGACGTCATGCCCGTGCTCGACGACATCGTCGCCGGCGTGCGCCTCGACCTGGCTCGTCGCCAGGCGAC
>DASTDJ010000176.1:0-11243 GCA_035710425.1 Nocardioides sp. | reverse complement strand
CCGGTGATCCAGCGGGCCGAGGAGCTCACCGGCCGGCAGTACGGCGCCGACCCGGCGGACGACGTCCGGTTCCGGGTGGTCGCCGACCACGTGCGCAGCTCGATGATGCTGATCGGCGACGGCATCACGCCCGGCAACGAGGCCCGCGGCTACGTGCTGCGTCGGCTGCTGCGCCGCGCGGTGCGCTCGATGCGGCTGCTCGGCTGCGAGGACCGGGTGCTGCCCGAGCTGATGCCGGTCAGCCGCGACAAGATGGGCGAGACCTACACCGAGCTGCTCCGCGACTGGGAGCGCATCTCGACGGTGGCCTACGCCGAGGAGGACGCGTTCCGGCAGACGCTCCGCGCCGGCACCCAGATCTTCGACCTCGCCGCGACCGAGGCCAGCCAGCAGCAGCAGACGCAGCTGTCCGGCGACAAGGCGTTCGCCCTGCACGACACCTACGGGTTCCCGATCGACCTGACGCTCGAGATGGCGGCCGAGCGCGGGCTCACGGTCGACGAGCCGGAGTTCCGCCGGCTGATGACCGAGCAGCGCGAACGCGCGAAGGCGGACGCCCGGGCCAAGAAGGGCGTCCACAAGGATGCGACGGCCTACCGCGCGATCGCCGACACCCTCGGCAGGCCGGTCGAGTTCACCGGCTACGACGAGGTCGTCTCCGAGGGTCGGGTGCGCGGGATCGTCGGCGAGGCCGGCGCGGTCGAGGCGGCCCGCGAGGGAGACGAGATCGAGCTGGTCCTCGACCGCACCCCGTTCTACGCCGAGGGCGGCGGCCAGCTCGCCGACGAGGGCGTGATCGAGCTGGACAACGGCGCCCGAGTGCGGGTCCGCGACGTGCAGTCGCCGATCACGGGGCTGATCGTGCACAAGGCGACGGTGGTCGCCGGCGAGGTGATGGTCGGCACCGAGGCGAGGTCGCTGGTCGACATCGAGCGGCGCCGGTCGATCTCGCGCTCGCACACCGCCACGCACATGGTGCACAAGGCGTTCCGCGAGGCCCTCGGCGAGACCGCCACCCAGGCGGGCTCGGAGAACTCCCCGGGCCGGTTCCGGTTCGACTTCTCCGCCACCGGGGCGGTGCCGCACTCGGTGATGGCCGACGTGGAGGCGCGGGTCAACGAGGTCGTGATCGAGGACCTCTCCGTGCACGCCGAGGTGATGACCCAGGACCAGGCGATCAAGGCCGGCGCGATGGCCCTCTTCGGTGAGAAGTACGGCGACCAGGTGCGCGTCATCTCGGTCGGCGACTGGGCCCGCGAGCTGTGCGGTGGCACCCACGCGGTGCGCTCCGGCCAGCTGGGCATCGTCAAGCTGCTGGGCGAGTCGTCCATCGGCTCCGGCGTGCGCCGCGTCGAGGCCCTGGTGGGTGGCGACGCCTACCGGTTCCTGGCCCGCGAGCACGTGCTCGTGGCGCAGCTCTCCGAGGCGCTGAAGGTCCGTCCCGAGGAGCTCCCCGAGCGGGTCGACGACATCGTGGAGCGGTTGCGCGCCGCCGAGAAGGAGATCGACCGGATCCGGATGCAAGCGCTGCTGGCCGCCGGGGCCGAGCTCGCGGCCGGCGCCGCAGACGTCGCGGGCGTCAACGTGGTCGCCCACCGGGTCGAGGGCGCCGGCGGAGGCGACGTACGCACCCTGGCGCTGGACGTCCGGGGGCGGCTGCCGGCCGGCGCCCCGGGGGTCGTGGTCGTGATCGGCACCGCCGACGGCAAGGTGTCGGTCGTGGCGGCCACCAACGACGAGGCGCAGTCGCGCGGCCAGAGCGCCAACGAGCTGGTGCGCGCCATCGGCCCCCTGGTCGGCGGCAAGGGCGGCGGCAAGGCCGACGTCGCCCAGGGCGGCGGCACCGACGCGTCCCGGGTCGACGAGGCACTCGCGGTGGTGCCGCTCGAGGTCGCGAGGATGGCGACCGACGGATGAGGACGGGCGTGCGGCTCGGGATCGACCCGGGCGATGCCCGGATCGGCGTCGCCCGCAGCGATCCCTCCGGGTTCCTGGCGAGTCCGGTGGAGACCGTGCGCCGCGGCAAGGGCGACCTCAAGCGGATCGCGCGGATCCTGGAGGAGTCCGAGGCCATGGAGGTGGTCGTGGGGATGCCCCGTTCACTGTCCGGCGGGGAGGGCCCGGCCGCGGTCAAGTCCCGCGACTTCGCCCGCTCGCTCGCGAGCAGGGTGGCACCCGTGCCCGTGCGGCTGGTCGACGAAAGGCTGACCACCGTGTCGGCCGAGGCTATGCTGCGCGATCGAGGCCGCAAGGGCAGCGATCGCCGGTCGGTGGTCGACCAGGCTGCGGCGGTCCTGATCCTGCAGCATGCTCTGGACACCGAGCGGCAGACGGGGCGCCCGCCGGGCGAGATCGTTGAGGAGACGCATGAGTGAGACCAGCCCCGAGACCAGGCCGCACGCGGAGGAGCCGTTGCGCCTGCCCACGGGCGGGGCGCGCCGCAAGCGGCGCCGGGCGTCCGGCTGCGTCCCTGTGCTGCTGGTGCTAGCGGTCGTCGGCGCACTCCTCTACTTCGGCTTCCAGTGGGGCAAGGACTTCATCGAGGACCAGTTCGGCGACCCCGAGGACTACCCGGGCCCGGGCAAGGGCTCGGTGACGTTCGAGGTCCACGAGGGCGACTCGATCACCCAGATGGGCCAGAACCTCGAGGAGGCCGGGGTGGTCGCCTCGGTCGAGGCGTTCACCGAGGTGGCCTCGGACGATCCTCGGGCCACCGGCATCCAGGTCGGCTTCTACCCGCTGAAGAAGGAGATGAAGGCGTCCGACGCGCTCGAGATCCTCGTCGATCCCGAGCAGATCATCACCACCCGCATCACGTTCCCCGAGGGTCTCCGCGTCGTGGACATCGTGGACCTGTTCGTCGAGAACACCGACTTCAGCCGCGCGCAGTTCGAGAAGGCCCTCGACAACCCGGAGAAGCTCGGCCTGCCGGACTACGCCGGTGGCAACCCCGAGGGCTACCTGTTCCCGTCGACCTACGGCTTCGGCCCGAACGAGACGCCGACGAGCATGCTCCGGGCGATGGTCGACCGGTGGAAGCAAGCCGCCGAGGACGCCGATCTCGAGGGCGCGGCCGAGCGGCTGGGCTACACCCCGCACGAGCTGATGACCGTGGCCAGCCTGGTGGAGGCCGAGGGCCGCGGCGACGACATGCCCAAGGTGGCGCGGGTGATCTACAACCGGCTGGAGAACCCGGGTACGGCGGGCACCACCGGCCGCCTTGAGCTGGACGCCACGGTCAACTACGCCCACGGCAAGGACATCGGTGCCCGGACCACGTCCGAGGAGCGACAGATCGACTCGCCGTACAACACCTACTTGTACGAGGGGCTCCCACCCGGCCCGATCGAGTCGCCGGGTGACGCCGCGATCCAGGCGGCCGCCAACCCGGCCGAAGGCGACTGGTACTACTACGTCACGGTCAACCTCAAGACCGGCGAGACGAAGTTCGCGGAGACGCCCGAGGAGCACGCCGCGAACGTCCAGGAGCTCAACGAGTACTGCCAGACCTCTGAAGCCTGCTAGGCAGGTGTCTCCGGTGAGGTGCGCGGTCCTGGGTGACCCGATCGCGCACTCGCTGTCCCCGGTGCTGCACCGGGCGGCGTACGACGCGACCGGGCTGGACTGGAGCTACGACGCGGTGCGAGTGCCCGCGGGCGGCCTCGCCGACCACCTGGCCGGGCTCGACGCGTCGTGGCGCGGACTCTCGCTGACCATGCCGCTGAAGCGCGAGGCGATGCCGCTCGCCGACACGGTCTCGCCGCGCGCCGCGCTGGTCGGCGCGGCCAACACGCTGGTCCTGGTCGACGGTGAGGTGCACGCCGACAACACCGACCTGCCGGGTGCTGCCGCCGCGATCCGGGAGCGGTACGACGGCCCGGTCACCTCGGCAACCGTCCTCGGGGCCGGCGCCACGGCAGCCTCGGTCGGGCTGGCCCTCTGCGACCTCGGTGCGCGCGCCCTGCTGCTGCTCGCTCGCGACCCGTACCGCACGGCGGAGACCGTCGCTGCCATCGAACGGCATCCCGACCGGCCGCGGGTGGAGGTGGGTTCGCTGACCGACGGCCGGCCGCGGGGCGAGGTGCTCGTCTCCACCATCCCGGCCGCCGCGCAGGACGCCGAGCTGGTGGCCCGCTGCGTCGACGCTTCCGTGGTCTTCGACGTGATCTACGACCCGTGGCCCACGCCGCTCGCGGCCGCGGCAGGTCGGGTGCTGGTCAGCGGGCTCGACCTGCTCGTGCACCAGGCCGCGCTGCAGTTCGAGGTCTTCACCGGCCTGCCTGCGCCGCTGGAGCCGATGCGCGATGCCGGTCTGCAGGCGATCGGATGAGCGACCTGGGTGCCGCCGCGCTGGGCGGCGCGGTCGGCGTGGTGACCGGCGTGCTGGTCCCGTGGGCGATCCGACAGCTGCCGGAGCCGCCGCCGACACCCGAGCCGGAAGAGGGCGCGGAGCTCACCCCGGCGCAGAAGGTGCTGCTCGAGGAGGGGCCGAAGGAGCTGTACGCCGACCTGGGCGCGCGCCCGCGCCTGCTCCTGCTCACCGCCGTCGTCTCCGGCGTCGCCGGAGCGCTGATCGGAGGCGTCACCGGTCTCGATCCGCTGCTGGTGCTCCTGCTCCCGCTCGCGCCGGTCGGCACCCTCCTCGCGGTCGTCGACTTCCGGACCCGCCTGTTGCCACGGGTGGTGGTGATCCCGGCGACCCTGGCCGCGATCGCCTACGGAGTCGCCGACTGGCTGCTGACAGGGGAGTCCGACGCACTGGTGCGCGGCCTGATCGGCATGGTCCTCGCACGGGTCGTGTTCTGGCTGCTCTGGTTCATCCGCTCCGCCGGCATGGGCTTCGGCGACGTACGACTGTCGGCGCTCCTGGGGTTCGTGCTCGCCTACCTCGGGTGGGCGGAGTGGGCACTCGGCCTCTACTCCGGGTTCCTGCTGTTCGGGTTGCCCGGGCTGCTGCTGGCGATCGTCCGGCGGGACCGCAGCATGCTGAAGAAGGCCTACCCGTTCGGGCCGTTCCTGCTGCTGGGCGCCCTGCTCGGCATTCTGTTCGGCGAGCCACTGCTCGGTGGTCTCGCCGTCGGGTGACCGTCGTCGAGTGCCGAGTCGCCAATGAAAGGATGGGCCCATGCTGCGTTGGCTGACGGCCGGTGAGTCCCACGGCCCCTCCCTGGTCGCGATCCTCGAGGGGCTGCCGGCGCACGTCGAGGTGACCACCGACGACATCGCCGAGTCCCTGGCTCGCCGCCGTCTCGGCTACGGCCGTGGCGCCCGGATGAAGTTCGAGCAGGACCAGGTGACGATCACCGGCGGGGTCCGGCACGGGCGCACGCAGGGTGGCCCGGTGGCGATCCAGGTCGGCAACACCGAGTGGCCCAAGTGGGAGACGGTGATGTCCGCCGATCCCGTCGACCCGGTCGTGCTCGAGGGCCTGGCCCGCAACGAGGCGCTCACCCGGCCGCGCCCGGGACACGCCGACCTGGTCGGCATGCAGAAGTACGACTTCGACGAGGCCCGGCCGATCCTCGAGCGGGCCTCCGCCCGCGAGACCGCGGCCCGGGTCGCTCTCGGCCGGGTCGCGAGCAACTTCCTGCAGCAGGCCGTCGGCGCCCGGCTCGTCTCGCACGTGATCGAGCTCGGCGGCGTCCGCGCGCCCGACGGACTCTGGCCCGAGCCGGACGACGTGGCCCGCCTCGACGCCGACCCGGTGCGCTGCCTCGACCCCGCCGCCAGCGAAGAGATGGTGGCCGCGATCGACCAGGCGCACAAGGACGGCGACACCCTCGGTGGCGTGGTGGAGGTCGTGGTCCACGGACTGCCTCCGGGCCTCGGGTCCCACGTCCACTGGGACCGCCGGCTCGACGCGCGGCTGGCCGGCGCGCTGATGGGCATCCAGGCGATCAAGGGGGTCGAGGTCGGCGACGGGTTCGCGCTCGCGGCAACCCCTGGCTCGAAGGCCCACGACGAGATCGTGCCGACCGACGAGGGCATCCGCCGCGCCTCCGGTCGGTCCGGTGGCACCGAGGGCGGGATGACCACCGGCGAGATCCTGCGGGTCCGGGCCGCGATGAAGCCGATCGCCACGGTGCCCCGGGCGCTGCGCACGGTCGATGTCAGCACCGGTGAGGAGGCGGTCGCCCACCACCAGCGGTCCGACGTCTGCGCGGTGCCCGCCGCCGGCGTGGTCGCCGAGGCAATGGTCGCCCTGGTGCTCGCCGAGGCGGTGCTGGAGAAGTTCGGCGGCGACTCGGTGGGGGAGACCCGGCGCAACGCCGAGAGCTACCTCGACACCCTGCGGTTCCGATGACGTTGGTCGTCCTCATCGGCCCGATGGGTGCCGGCAAGTCCACCGTGGCCGAGCTGCTGGCCACGGCGTACGGCGTGACCGCCCGCGACACCGACGCCGACGTGGAGGCGGCCGCGGGCCGGTCGATCTCCGACATCTTCGTGGACTCCGGTGAGGCGCACTTCCGCGAGCTCGAGCGGGCCGCGGTCGTCGAGGCGCTGGCGAACCACGACGGCGTGCTCGCGCTGGGTGGGGGAGCGGTGCTCGACCCGTCCACCCGGGAGCTGCTCTCCGACCATCGCGTGGTGTTCCTCCGGGTCGGCCTCTCCGACGCGGTGAAGCGGGTCGGGCTCGGCACGTCCCGCCCGCTGCTGCTCGGCAACGTCCGATCCCGGATCAAGGCGCTGCTCGACGAGCGAACCCCGATCTACGAGTCGATCGCCGACCTGGTCGTGGACACCGACCAGCGCGCCCCCGAAGATGTGGCCGACGAGATCCGGAAGGCGCTGGACGCATGAACGAGACGGTCCTGCCCGTCAGCGGGGCATCGCCCTACGACGTGGTGGTCGGCCGCGGGCTCGCCGGCCACCTGCGCGACATGCTCGGCCCCGGTGTGGAGCGGGTGGCCGTGGTCTGCCCCGACCGGCTCGAGGCGCTCGTCGACGACCTGGTCGAGCCGATCGCCGACCTCGACATCACGGTGCTGGCGGTGCCCGACGGCGAGGAGGCGAAGCAGGCCGGCGTCGCCGAGGCGTGCTGGGAGGCGCTCGGCGAGGAGGGCTTCACCCGGTCGGACGCCGTGGTGACCATCGGTGGTGGCGCCACGACCGACCTCGGCGGCTTCGTCGCGGCCACCTGGCTGCGCGGCGTGCGGGTCGTCCACGTGCCCACCACTCTGCTGGCGATGGTCGACGCGGCGGTGGGCGGCAAGACCGGCATCAACACCGACGCGGGCAAGAACCTCGTGGGCGCCTTCCACGAGCCCGCGGGCGTGCTCTGCGACCTGGCCCGGCTCGAGACCCTGCCCATGGACGAGTTCCGGGCCGGGCTCGGCGAGGTGGTCAAGTGTGGCTTCATCGCCGATCCGGAGATCCTTCGGCTGGTCGAGGAGACGGCACCTGAGGACCTCACCCCGGCGTCCCCGGTGCTCCGCGAGCTCGTCGAGCGCGCGATCCGGGTGAAGATCGATGTCGTGGTGGCCGACCTCAAGGAGACCGGGGGCGACGACGGCCATCCGGGCCGCGAGGTGCTCAACTACGGGCACACCTTCGCGCACGCCATCGAGCGCGTCGAGGACTACGGCATCCGGCACGGCGAGGCGGTGGCGATCGGCTGCGTCTTCGTCGCCGAGCTCGCGCGCCGGGCGGGCCGACTCCCCGGGGACGTCGCCGACCGGCACCGCGCTGCCTTCGCGAGGGTCGGCCTCCCGACGACGTACTCCGGCGCCTCGTTCGAGGAACTGCACGCGGCGATGCGGATCGACAAGAAGGCCCGCGGCAACCAGCTCCGGTTCGTGGTCCTCGACGACCTGGCGCGTCCGGTGGTGCTGGCCGGGCCCAGCGACGACGACCTGCGCGCGGCGTACGCCGCGATCGGAGGGGAGGCCTGATGAAGGTGCTCGTGCTCAACGGCCCGAACCTCCGCCGGCTCGGCCGCCGACAGCCGGAGATCTACGGCCACACGACGTACGCCGAGCTCGCCCACCTGTGCGTCGACTGGGGCACCGCGCTGGGTCTCGACGTCGAGGTGCGCCAGACCAACCACGAGGGCGAGCTGCTCGACTGGCTCAACGAGGCTGCCGACTCGGTCGTCCCTGTGGTGCTGAACGCGGCGGCGTGGACGCACTACTCCTACGCGATCTTCGACGCGTGCGCCCAGCTCACGGCCCCGCTGGTCGAGGTGCACATCTCCGCCCCCGAGAAGCGTCCCGAGGAGTTCCGGCACACGTCCCTGGTGACCCCCCACGCCGCCAAGGTGATCTCGGGCGAAGGCATCGAGGGCTACCGGATGGCACTGGAGTTCGTCGCCGGATGAGTCGGGTTCTCGGGTTGCTGGTGGTCGCCGTGCTGGTCGCGGCGTGCAGCGAGGAGACCGATGATGCCGCACCGCCACCGGAGGTCGCGCGAGTCACCGACGAGGCGCTGACCGATCGGTGCGGCGGGATCGAGACACCCGAGACCGAGACGACCCGGGTCGACTCCTCGACCGGGGAGCAGCTGTACGCCGTCGCGGCCGGCACCGGCGAGACGGCCGTGGTGCTCGTGCACGGTTCGGGGACGATCGGGGTCTGCGCCTGGGCGGCCGACATCGGGTGGCTCGCGGACGCAGGGCACCGGGTGATCGGCTACGACGCCGCCTGCGTCGGCAACAGCACCTGCGACGCCGACGAGCCGGCGCCCGTGGACGACCTGGCGTCGGTGGTGGCGACGGCTCGCGACGGCGGGGCCGAGCGGGTGGTCGTCCTCGCCGCCTCCGCCGGTGGGCCGATGGCGGCTCAGATAGCGGCCGTACCGGACGCCGGGGTCGACGGCGCCGTCGCCCTGTCGCCCGCCGACCTGAGCCTCGAGGTGCCAGGCTCCGACCTGAGCACCGCCGACGCTGCTGCCGCGGCGACCGTCCCGGTGCTGTACGTGCTCGCCGAGGATGATCCGTACGCCGAGCCCGCGGAGGTCCGGACCCTGGCCGATGCGTCGCCCACCGCTGAGCTGCTCGTGCCGCGGGGCTCCGGACACGCCCAGGAGCTGCTCACCTCGGAGTCGGGCCGGCCGACCGAGGTCCGGCGCGCGGTCCTGGAGTTCGTGGCCGGACCCTGAGCGTCACTCGTGGTGGTGATGGTGGTTGGCCCGATGGGGGTGCAGCTGCTGGGCGACCACACTGTTCTGCCGGCCGTAGACGAGGTAGAGGAGTGCTCCGCCGGCCATCCAGATGCCGAAGTTGCGCCAGGTCTCGACGGTGAGGTTGAGCATCAGCCACGCGGTCGCCAGCGTGGAGAGCGCCGGTAGCAGCGGGACCAGCGGAGCGCGGTAGCCGCGCTCCAGGTCGGGGCGGGTGCGGCGCAGCACGATCACGGCGATCGAGCAGACCAGGAACGACGAGAGCGCGCCGATGACCAGGAGCTGCTCGAGGTCGACCAGCTCGGACCAGAGCGACAGCACGGCCGCGGCACCGCCCGCCAGGGCGGCCGCAGCACCGGGCGCGGAGAACGACGTGGTGACCCGGCCCAGGGTCGACGGCAGCAGCCCGTCGCGGCCCATCGCGAAGAGCACGCGGCTCTGGGCGATCAGCACGACCATGATCACCGTCGTCAGGGCGAGCACGGCTCCGACGTTGACCACGTCGACGCTCCAGCCGGCCCCCGCGGCGTCGAGCGCGTCCGACACCGGTGCGCCGGTGCCCAGCTCGGCGTATGGCCGCACGCCGACGAGCACGGTTGCCATCGCGACGTACATGACCGTCACGAGGCCGAGGGAGATCATGATGCTGCGAGGGATGCTCTTCCGAGGCTCGTGTGCGTCCTCGGCGGAGGTGGCGATCAGGTCAAAGCCGATGTAGGAGAACGCGATCACCGCCGCCGCGCTGAAGACGCCGAGCCACCCGAAGCTGCCGGACGATCCGAGCAGGGTCTCGAGCACGGATGCGTCGGCGTCACCGCCCGTCTGGTGCTCCGGCACGAACGGCGTGTAGTTGGCGGTGTCGATGTACTGCGCACCGACCCCGATGATGAACAGGATCACCGCGATCTTCGCGACCACGACCACGGACAGCACCCGCGCCGAGAGCTTGGTCCCGGTCACCACGAGCAGGGTGAGCACGAGAAGCATCGCGAAGGCCACCCAGTTCGTGCCGGTGTCGACCTGCGAGTGCTCGACCAGCCACGCGGGTGTGTCGACCTCGAAGCCGTCGATCGTCGCGACCAGGTACGTCGCCCACACCCGCGCCACCAGGGCGGCCGCCACCAGCAGCTCCAGGATCAGGGCCCAGCCGACGGCCCATGCCCACACCTCGCCCATCGCGACGTAGCTGAACGTGTAGACGCTGCCCGCCGCCGGGATCGTCGAGGACAGCTCGGCGAAGCTGAACGCTGCCAGGAGGCACACGAACGCGGCGATCACGAACGAGACGATCACCGCCGGGCCCGCGGTCGTCGCTGCCTGGTCGCCCGAGAGCCGGAAGATGCCGGCACCGATCATCACTCCGAGCCCGAGCATGACGAGCTGGGCCGTTCGGAACACCCGGGGCAGGCGGTGTCGACCCTCTGTCGTCTGATGGATGGCCTGTTCCGCCGCCATCCGTCGCCCCCGGGGTACCCCCACGGCCCGACACTCTAGGGGGCCGGAGGGACTACGGCGTCCCCAACTTTGGGGGGGAGACCCGCGTGTCCCCGACTCGTCAACGCCATCACGCCGCGGACGACCTCACCGTGCCGATCGGCGGCCGACCTGCCGCCGAGGACGATTGAGGCGAACGTGGCCGAACTCGATAGACTCGGCGGCTGGCCCTCGCGGCCACCCCCGATCGTCTACCCGAAGGCTGAAGCGCGCGCATGGCAACCACGAACGACCTGAAGAACGGCATGGTGCTCAACCTCGACGGCCAGCTCTGGCAGGTCATCTGGTTCCAGCACCACAAGCCCGGCAAGGGCGGCGCGGTCGTGCGCACCAAGCTGAAGGCGGTCGAGTCCGGCAAGACCGTCGACAAGACGTTCAACGCCGACGTGAAGGTCGAGGTCGCCAACGTCGACAAGCGGACGATGCAGTACCTCTACAACGACGGCACCTCCTACGTGTTCATGGACACCGTGAGCTACGAGCAGCTCGAGGTCGCGCCGGAGATCGTGGGCGACGCGAAGAACTTCCTGCTCGAGAACCAGCAGGTCCAGATCGCGCTCAATAACGGCAACCCGCTGTACGTCGAGCTGCCGGCATCCGTCGTGCTGGAGATCACCTACACCGAGCCGGGC
>DASTDJ010000175.1:0-26271 GCA_035710425.1 Nocardioides sp. | reverse complement strand
TCGGCGCATCCTGCCCCGGAAAATGGCCCGAGTCGGCGTATCTTGCCCCGCCAAGTGGTTCGAGTCGCCGCATCTTGCCCCGCCAAGTGGGCCGAGTCGGCGTATCTTGCCCCGCCAAGTGGTTCGAGTCGGCGCATCCTGTCCAGCGCTGACGCCAGGACGCGCCGACTCGAACCTGATCTCGGGCGAGGACGCGCCGACTCGAGCCGACATCCAGGCGAGGACACGCCGACTCGAGCCGAAATCCAGGCGAAGACGCGCCGAGTCGGCGTTCTAGTCGACCCGCACGGTGGGTACGGCGCGCTGCAGCCACCGCGGCGCCCACCAGGCGCGCTCACCGAGGAGGCGGAGTACGGCGGGCACGACCAGGCAGCGGATCACCAGCGCGTCGAGCAGCACCGCCGAGGCCAGCCCGACGCCGAACTGCTGCAGCATCCGGTCCGGTGCGAACACGAAGGAGCCGAAGACCACGATCATGATCGCCGCGGCCGCGGTGATCACCCCGCCGGTCGTCGCCAGCCCTTCGCGTACGGCGACCACCGGGTCCTCGGTGCGCTTCCACTCCTCGTGCATCCGGGAGACCAGGAAGACCTCGTAGTCCATCGACAACCCGAAGACGATCGCGAAGATCATCACCGGCACGAAGGCCTCCACCGGTCCGGGCTCGACGCCGAACCTCCCGTCGTTGAAGATCAGCGCGATCACGCCCAGGCAGGCGCCGATCGACAGCAGGTTGAGCACCGCAGCCTTGATCGCGATCGCCACCGACCGGAAGACCAGCAGCAGCAACAGCGCAGACAGTCCGACGACCACACCGATGAACAGCGGGAACCGGTCGCCGACCGCGTCGGAGAAGTCCACGACCGCCGCGGTGGGCCCGCCCACGAGCACGTTGTCGGGCAGGTCGTCCCGCAGCTGGTGCACCAGGTCGGCCGTCGCCTCGTCCTGCGGCGAGGTCGTCGGGAACGCCAGGCTGGTGAACAACGCACCGTCGGGTGAGGCCTGCGGCGGGGTCACCTCGGCAACGCCCTCGGTGCGGGTCAGGGTGTCGTAGGCGTTCTGGGCGACGGCCTCGCTGTCCTGGGTCACCACGACGAGCGGCCCGTTGGCACCGGGACCGAAGCCCTCGGCGATCAGGTCGTAGGCCTGCCGGCTGGTGGTGCTCGGGTGGTCGTTGCCCGCGTCGGCGAGCCCGAGCTGCATCGACAGGGCCGGCACGCAGAGCGCACCGAGGGCCGCCACCGCCACGACCAGCGCGGCCCACGGCCGGGCCTGCACCAGGTCGGCCCAGGCGCGCCAGCGCCGGCCCGGCTCGCCCTTCTGCTTGGCCGCGTGCTTGCGGATCCGCTTCTCGAGCTTGTTGCCGAAGATCGTCAGCAGCGATGGCAGCAGCACCAGCGAGGCGACCATCGTCATCAGCACGGTCAGCGTCACCGAGAGCGCGACACCCTCGAGCGAGCCCAGGTTGAGCGTGTAGAGCCCGAGCAGTGCGATCACCACGGTCGCGCCGGCGAACAGCACCGACCGCCCGGCCGTGTCCAGGGCGGTGCGCGCTGCGCGGTCCCGGTCCGCGCCGCCGAGGATCTCGGCGCGGTAGCGGGCGAAGACGAGCAGCGAGTAGTCGATGCCCACCCCGAGTCCGACCAGCACCAGGATCGGCGGTGTGTAGTCGGGGATGGTCGCCACGTGCGACATCAGCGCGACGAAGCCGAACGTCGTACCCACCGCGAACACGGCAGTGATGAGTGGCAGCGATGCCGCCAGGAACGAGCCGAACATGAACAGCAGGATCACCAGCGCGGCCAGCACGCCGATGCCCTCGCCGCCACCGCCGGCCTCGCTCTCGGCCACCTCGCGCACCGCGTCACCGGTCAGCTCGATCCGGATGCCGTCGGCCTCGTGGTCCTGGGCCGTCTCGATGATCGCCTTCTTGTCCTCGGTGGGCACGAAGCCGGTCTGGTCGTCCAGCACCACCGTGATGATCCCGAGGGTGCCGTCGTCGGAGACCGTGCCCGACTGGGCATCCGGTGGTTGTACGGCGGCCACGTGGTCGAGCCCGGACAGGTCGTCGACGAGCGCGTCGATCTCGTCGGCCACCGCTTCCACGCCGCCCTCCGCCTGTACGACGACCGTCACCGGGTCGCCCTCCTGCTCGGGCGCGTGCTCGGCGTACGCGTCGATCAGCTCCTGCGACTCGGTGCCCGGCAGGCTGAAGTCGTTGCGGTAGTCGTTGCCGGCCACGGTCGAGCCGACGGTGATCGCCACCAGGGCCACCAGCCACAGCGCGATCGCGGTCCAGTGGTGGCGCTGCGACCACGCGGCCAGGCGGGTCATCCGGGTGTGGTGCTCAGGAGTGACACGGGTCGTCGACGTCGTCATGATGCTGTTCCTCGCTACGGGTAGGGAGGCTATAGGTAGCCACGCTATGTATATGACGACCGTAGCGCGTCTAGGTGTAGGCTGTCTACATGAAAGCCGATGCCCTCCGCGGACACCTGGACGCGCTGATCCTCGCCGTGCTCGAGAAGGAGCCGCTTCACGGCTACGCGATCATCGAGGCGTTGTCGCTGCGCAGCGGCGGCGAGCTCGACCTCCCGACCGGCACCGTCTATCCCGCCCTCCGCCGGCTCGAGGCCGCCGGTCACCTCAAGAGCACCTGGGCAACGGCGGGCGGTCGGAAGCGCCGCACCTACACCCTGTCCGCCGGCGGACGGCGGGCACTGGCCAAGCAGCGCGCCGAGTGGCAGGTCTTCTCCTCGGTCGTCGACGGCGTGCTCGGCGAGGCCTGACAGAGATCTCAGGGGGATCCCCGATGCGCACCGGGGGCGGCCTCGCCACACTGGAGCGCGTGAGCACCGCCGAGGCCTACGTCACCGCGCTCGACCACTCGCTGGTCGGTCCGCGGCGGGTCCGCCGGGGCCTGGTCCAGGAGGCGCGCGACCACCTCGACGACGCCTCCGCGGCACTCAGCGACGCCGGTTACGACCGCGCGGAGGCGGAGCGGATCGCGGTCGCCGACTTCGGTGAGCTCGACGAGGTCGTGCCGGCGTTCCAGACCACGCTGGCCGTGGCCGCCTCGCGCCGCACCGCCCTGATGCTGTTGCTGGTGCTGTCGATCCAGCCGTTCCTGTGGGACGGCCCGCTCGGCCCCGACCACGGCCCGCCCCCCGACGGCGTCGTTTTCTCGGTCCTCGACCACGCGGTCGAGTACGGCGGCAGCGCGATGATCCTCGTGGCCCTGGGCCTGCTGGTCGCGTCGGGCATCGGCAACCGGTGGTTCACCGCCGGCCGCGGGATCGCTCGGCTCACCGCGATCACGACGCTCGCGTCGGCCGCCTCGATCAAGCTCATCGGGCTGGCGATGGTGGTGCTGAGCAGCGGTACGGAGCCGGGCCCCTGGCTGCTGTTCCTCGTCTTCATCGTCGTCCCGTTCAGCGTCACCGGGACGCAGGCGCGGCGCACACTCGCTCTGTGCTGACGGCGCCCCGCCGTACCCTGCGGACGTGCCCGCGCCACGACTCCGTCTCGCCGACCCCGCGCAGGTGGCCGACGCCCTGGGCAGGGTCGGCTCCGGCCATCCCGAACGCGCCGACCTGAGGCTGCTGACCAAGCACTTCCTCGCCGTCCTCGAGGCCCGCGCGCCCGGCCACTCGGTCGAGGTGCGGGTGCCGCCGTACGCCGCGGTGCAGGTGATCCCCGGTGTCCGCCACACCAGGGGCACCCCGCCGGCGGTGGTCGAGACCGACGCCGAGACCTGGATCGCGCTGGCCACCGGAGAGCTCACCTGGGCGGATGCCGAGGAGGCGGGGTCGGTGCGGGCCAGTGGGGAGAGAGCCGACCTCTCGGCGTACCTCCCCCTCGGTTAGGTTCACGACATGACTCTCGACATCCGTGCCCGTGTCCAGGAAGTGCTGCCCGGGGTCCGCAAGGACCTGGAGGACCTGGTCCGGATCGAGTCGGTGAGCGCCGACCCGGCGCGCGCGAGCGAGGTCCAGCGCAGCGCCGAGGCGGTTGCCGAGCTGTTCCGCGCGGAGGGCTTCACCGGCATCGACATCGTCAGCGCGAAGGGCGGCGCCCCGGCGGTGATCGCGCACAAGCCCGGCCCCGAGGGTGCGCCGACCGTGCTTCTCTACGCCCACCACGACGTGCAGCCCGAGAACGACCCGGCCGACTGGGACAGCCCGCCGTTCGAGCCGACCGAGCGCGGAGACCGGCTCTACGCTCGCGGCGCTGCCGACGACAAGGCCGGCATCGTGGCCCATCTCGGTGCGCTCCGGGTGCACGGCGACCAGCTGCCCGTCGGCGTCACCATGTTCGTCGAGGGCGAGGAGGAGATCGGCTCGCCGACCCTGCTCGCGCTGCTCGAGGAGCACCAGCAGCGCCTGGAGGCCGACGTCATCGTGATCGCCGACTCCGGCAACTGGGACATCGGCGAGCCCGCGCTCACCACCAGCCTGCGTGGGCTGGTGCGGGTCGACATCGGTGTCCGCACCCTCACCCACGCCGTCCACTCCGGCATGTGGGGCGGGCTGGTGCCCGACGCGCTGATCACCCTGAGCCGGCTGATCGCCTCGCTGCACGACGAGGCGGGCAACGTCGCCGTGGCCGGACTGCACAGCGCCCCGGCCGCCGACGTGGAGTACCCCGAGGACCGGCTGCGCGCCGAGTCGGGGGCGCTGCCGGGCGTCCAGTGGATCGGCGAGGGGTCGACCGTCGAGCGGCTCTGGACCAAGCCCGCGCTGTCGATCACCGGCCTCGACGCCCCGAAGGTCGACGGCGCCAGCAACACCCTGATCCCCTCGGCCCGGGCCAGGATCAGCATGCGGATCGCGCCGGGAGACACGACCGACAACGCGATCGCCTGCTTGCGCGCCCACCTCGAGGAACGGGTTCCGTGGGGCGCTGAGCTCACGTTCACGGTCGTCGACACCGGCGAGGCGACCCAGATCGACGCCACCGGACCGGCGTACGACGCGGCCCGCGAGGCGTTCACCGAGGCCTGGGACGGCACCGCTCCGGTCGACATGGGGGTAGGCGGATCGATCCCGTTCATCGCCGAGTTCCTCGAGGCGTTCCCGAAGGCGAGCGTGCTCGTCACCGGCGTCGAGGACCCCGACACCCGTGCCCACGGCGCCAACGAGGGCCTGCACCTCGCCGAGTTCGAGCGGGTCGTGCTCGCCGAGGCGCTGCTGCTGCAGAAGCTGGGTGAGGCCACGGGCTGAGAGCGGCTCGGCCAGATCATGGCCGCGGTCGCGCTGGTCCGGAAGGTATGCCGCGAAGGCCGGTCGATCACCGACGCCGACCTCGACGGCATCCGCAACATCTGCCGGTGCGGCACCTACACCCGCATCCGGGAGGCCATCGAGCAGGCGCCCGGGCGATGTCCTGACGGGACGGCTCAGGCCGGCCGGCTCAGGACGGTCTCGATGTCGATCGTGATCTTGATGTCCTTGCTGACGAGCACGCCGCCGGCTTCCAGCGCGACGTTCCAGGTGATCCCGAAGTCCTCGCGGTTCACCTGGGTCTCGGCCGAGAAGATCGCCCGGTCGGCGCCGGCGGGGTCGCGGACGTAGCCCTCGAAGGCAACGCGGAGCGGGACCCGGCGCGTCGTGCCGTGGATCGTCAGGTCGCCGTCGACCACGCCGCCGTCGCCGTCCCACTCGACGCTGACGCTGCGGAAGGTGGCCTCAGGGAACGTCTCGACGTCGAACAGCTCCGCCGAGCGCAGGTGCTCGTCGCGCGCGGAGCTACCGGACTCGACGCTGGCCATGCCGATGGTGACGTCGACCGTCGAGTCGTTCATGGTCTCGCCGACGGTGATGCTGCCCCGCACGTCCTGGAAGCGGCCGCGGACCTTGGTCAGCATGAGGTGGCGGCCGGTGAACGCGACGTCCGCGTGGCCGGGGTCGATCGCCCAGGTGCCGACGCCGGGGAGTACGACGCCGTCGACGGTCCGGGTGGGGGACCAGGTGGGTGTGGTGGTCATGATGCTCTCCTTGGTTGATGAAAGTGTGTGTACACGCACATAATTACGGAGGAGATGGTGGCTTGTCAAGGTGTGTGCGCACACACGTAATTGGTAGGCTGCGGCCCATGACCGACGTCGATCCGGTGTCCGCCTGGGCGGCCCTGTTGCGCGTGCATGCCGCCGTCGTGCCCAAGCTCGGCCGGGCACTGTCCGACGTCGGGCTCCCGATCTCCTGGTACGACGTGCTGCTCGTGCTCAACGCGGCGCCGGGTCGACGCCTGAGGATGAGCGAGCTGGGGCAGCAGGCGGTGCTGAGCCGCGAGCAGGTGAGCCGCGTCGCGACCGAGCTCGAGCGGGCCGGACTCGTCGAGCGGCAGGCCAACCCCGACGACAAGCGCTCCTCGTTCGCGACCATCACCGCTGACGGCCGGGCGCGGCTGCGGGCCGCCGCGCCGGCGTACCTGTCAGCGATCGAGGAGCACTACACGCGGCACCTGACCCAACGCGAGATCACGGTCATCGCCTCCGCACTGGAGAAGGTGCTCCGGGCCGAGGAGGGGGCCCGATAGCCGGTCAGCCCAGCAGGTCGTCGCCCCGGGCGCTGCGCCCGTAGAGCACTTCCTTGCCCCGGCGCCGCCGGACGAGCATGCCGGCCCGGAACAGCACGCCCAGGTGGTGGGAGACGGTGGCGCGGGTGAGCCCGTGCCGGTCGCTGAGCTCCGCCGTCGAACGGGGCACGGCGAGGTCGCCGAGGATGGCTGCCCGGCTCGCCCCGATCAGCTCGCCGAGCGCGGGCGTCGGGCGAGTGCGCCGCTGCCCGATCGCCTCAGCGGGGTAGCAGAAGACCGCGTCCTCCGGGCTGCACACCTGGACGGTCAGCCCCGGCCAGCCGAGCGCCGAGGGCGCGAGCACCAGGTCGGAGCCCGCGATGGTGCGCTCCTCGGCGTACGGCTTGTGCACGGTGATCCGCCGACCGTCCCACTCCAGGTCGCGGTGCAGCGAGCCGAGCACGTCGCCGACGCCGCGCCGGGCCAGGCTCTCCGAGCGGGTCGCGATGTCGGCGTCCAGGACCTCGCGGAGCGCATCCCAGCCGTCCGCCAGGGTGTCCCTCCAGAACGTGCGCAGCCCGTTGGCCGCTCGCCGCGCGAACGATCCCGAAGCCACCGCGCCGAGCGTGTCTGCAGGCAGCCGGCGGCCGAAGTCCACGCAGAACCCGACCTGTCGGGCCACCTGTGCGTGATCGGTGGCCGCCACCAGGTCGAGCTGGTCGGTCAGCGCCTGCGCGGACTTGGAGGGCGGGGGCTGCGGGGTGAGCAGGTCGGGCACGTAGCCGGCCGACGTCCGCGGCAGCAGTGATGCCACCAGGGCGACGTCGCGGTGGCCGAGAGAGCGGCGTGCCGCGGGACCGGGTGCGCCGTAGACCGGGTGCCGGCCGCCGGCGACGGTCAGCCGCAGCCACGACATCAGCTCCTGGGCCGCCGACGGCGCCAGCCGTACTCGCGCGAGGCTGGCCCGATCCACGTCGACGACGATCACGACGAGCACGCTAGGTCGTCGGGCGCCGGCCCGACAGGCCGCGCGTTAGATGCACGTCGAATCGTTAGGTGACCCGCAGCGGCTGGCGGTGGGGTGGTCCTCCCCGACAACCCGCAAGGAGTCACCATGACCATCAAGCCCATCCGCGCCGCGGCCCTCGCCGTCCTGCTCGTCCCCGCCCTCGCGATCCCCGCCACCGCCGGCACCTCCGGTGCGGGCCACGGTCACGGCCACGGGTGCGAGCGCTCCTTCGACCGCGCGGTCGACGCGTACGTCGAGACCACCGACGAGCGCGACGCCGACGGCTTCGCGGCGCTGCTCCACGAGGACGTCACCGCGATCTTCGCCAACGGCGGCGTGCTCTACGGCAAGGACCAGACGATGGGCTTCATCGAGCCGTTCTTCGAGGCGCCCGGCTGGACGCAGACGTTCGACGAGCTGACCCGGCACGTCGACGGCTGCCGCACCGGGTTCGTGCTCTTCGACTCGGTCTACACCGAGGACGGCACCGAGGTGCCGCTGGTCATCGGTCTGACCTTCACCCGCGAGCGCGGCCGGTGGCTGGTCCTGCAGAACCAGGACAGCAGCGGCCCGGCCAGCCAGGGCTGACGGCGGGTCAGGCCACGCGCTCGGGCACCGCGACGGCGGTCGTCGGACGCCCGCCCGGCGCCCGCCGGACCGGTGCGAGTGCGCGCACCGCGACCCGAGGGTGGAACAACGCTTCCGGCGGATCGACCATGTTGAGCACCCGGAGGAACGCGGCGTTGACCGTCGGGTCATCGGGCACCGCGCCGAGGACGCGATCCATGTAGCGGTTGACGACCCGGGTGGCGAGGGTGAGCCGTCCGCCCTCGGTCCCGGGGAACCTCAGGTCGTTGCTGGTCGCGAGCGTCCACGGGCCCTCGGTGCACCGCGCCAGCTCCCGCTGCGCACGCCGTACGGCGCCCACCAGCCGGCCGGGACCCGGGCATCCGGCCAACATCGCAGCCAGGCTCTCGGCCTCCTTCGCGGCGACCGTCATGCCCTGGCCGTAGACCGGGTTGAAGGCGCAGAGGCTGTCGCCGACGACCAGGAGCCGTCCCGGCAGCACGGTCCTCTCATAGTGCCGCCGGCGGTTCTCGGTCTTCCGGAAGCCCCAGATCGGGGACGCCGGCTGGGCCGAGCCGATGGCGTCGTGCAGCAACGGGTCGCGCAGGCTGCGGGCGAAGGCGACGTACCCCTGCTCGTCGGTCGGCGCGTAGTCGCCGTCAGTCCCGATCAGGGTCACGACCCAGCGGTTCCCCTCGACCGGGAACAGGATCCCGCCACGGCTGTGGGTCGGGGCGGAGGGCTGGATGTAGGCCGCCTGCCAGCCGCGGCCCGGGTCGTCGGGAATCTCGAACAGCCGCGTGGCGTAGCCGAGGTGCCCGTCGATGATCGACTCCTCCGGGGTCGGCAGCCCGTGCGCTGCCAGCCAGTGCGGCAACGCCGATCCGCGGCCGCTCGCGTCGACGACGAGATCGCCGCTCAGCTCCAACACCTCTCCGCAGGTCCGGTCCCGCACCGTCACCCCGCGCACGTCCCGGCGCCGGTCCAGCAGGAGCGCGGTGATCTCCTGCTCGGGCAGGAAGTGGACGTTGGCGATCGCGCGCACCCGTCGGCGTACCACCCACTCGAGGAGGGTGCGGCTCGCGGACACGATGTCCTGCGTGGCCTCGAAGTGCCGGCACCACCGGTCGGCAGGCGTCAGCCAGGCCATGTCGGTAGGCATGCCGAGCTGCACCGCGCCCTCGGCCAGCAGCTCGGCGCGCAGCCCGGGCAGCAGCTGCTCGGCCGCGTGCAGGCCGCCGGCCCAGAAGGCGTGGACGTGCCGCGCGTGGGGAACCCCCTTCCGAGGCTCCGGACCGCTCGGGAGCCGGTCACGCTCGACGACGGTGACGGTGGCGAAGTGGTCGCTGAGCGCCCGGGCGGCCAGCAGGCCGGCCATGCTCCCGCCGATGACGATCGCGTGCTCCCCGAGGGGGATGGGTCGGGACATGGCTCCTCCGAGTTCCGATGGGTGCGTCCAGGTGGCCGCTGTGGGCGCACACGCTCGCAACCGGGCCGAGGCAGGGCTTGGAGAAGTCCTGACGATTTCGGGGAGAGATCCTGGAGGCGTGCCACACTGCTGAGCGAGGCTGTCGTGTACCGATTCGAGGACTTCGAGCTGGACCCGAACCGCTTCGAACTCTCTCGAGGCGGGACTGCCGTACGCGTCGAGCGCCAGGTCTTCCAGGTGCTGGTGCACCTCATCGAGCACCGGGACCGGCTGGTCACCAAGGCCGAGCTCCTGGATGCCATCTGGGGCGACCGCTTCGTCAGCGAGTCCGCCCTGACCAGCCGACTGAAGGCCGCCCGGCGGGCGGTGGGCGACGACGGCCAGCAGCAGCGGGTGATCGCCACGGTCCATGGCGTCGGCTACCGCTTCGTGTGTCCCGTGGAGTGTGACGTCGAGCCGGTGGTCCCGGCCGCCGGCCCCCGCCGTCCGCAGGAGATCCGCTTCTGCGTCTCACCCGACGGCGTCCGGATCGCCTACGCCCTGTCCGGCGAGGGTCGGCCGCTGGTCAAGGCGGCCAACTGGCTGACCCACCTCGACCTCGAGTGGACCAGCCCCATCTGGTCACACTGGATCGAGGGGCTGTCGACCCGCCACCGGCTCGTGCGGTACGACGAGCGGGGCTGCGGGCTCTCCGACTGGGATGTCGACGACTTCAGCTTCGACGCGTGGGTGGAGGACCTCGAGCTGGTCGTGGACTCGGTCGGGCTCGAGCGGTTCCCGCTGCTCGGGTTGTCGCAGGGCGGCGCCGTGGCGATCGCGTACGCCGTGCGCCACCCCACGCGGGTCACCAGGTTGGTGCTGGTCGGCGCCTACGCGCGCGGCCGGATCGCCCGGGCGCGGACTCCCGAGGAGCGGCTGGTGGCAGAGCTCGACCTGACCCTGGGCCGGGTCGCGTGGCGCAGGGACGATGCGGCGTTCCGGCAGGTCTTCGCCGCACAGTTCCTCGCCGACGCCGCGCGCGAGCACTGGGACGCGTTCAACGAGCTGCAGAGGGCCACCACGTCGACGGAGAACGTGGTGCGGTTCCTCGACACGTTCGCGCACATCGACGTCTCCGCGATCGCCGGCGCCGTGAGCTGCCCGACGCTGATCCTGCACTCCCGCGACGACGTCCGGGTGCCGGAGTCGCAGGCCAGGGAGCTGGCCGCGCTGATCCCCGACAGCCGGCTGGTGCTGCTCGACAGCGCCAACCACATCCTCTTGGAGCCCGAGGCCGCCTGGGGCTCGATGCTCGGTGAGGTCGAGCGGTTCCTGGACGGCGACGCGCCGACGACCCTCAACTGAAGAGGGGTTTCACGGTTAAGTCAGTACGGACAGTACACTTTGCGACGTGACGTCCACGCCGCTCTCCTCCGCCCCTTCAGCGACCACCGCGATCATCGGCGGTGGCGCCAGCGGCGTGCTGACCGCCATCAACCTGCTGGCCGGCTCAGCCGACCCCGACCTCCGCGTGACGCTGCACGAGGCCACCGGCATCGTCGGCCGGGGCATCGCCTACGGCACCAACGACCCGCTCCACCTGCTCAACGTGCGCTCGCGGCACATGAGCGCGTTCCCCGACGCGCCCTCCGACCTCATCGACTGGGCCCGGCGGACCGGGCGGAGCGAGGACGCCCAGGCGTTCCTGCCCCGGCAGGACTACGCCGCCTATCTGCAGGACCGGCTCGCGGCGGTAGCCGACCATCGGCTCTCGATCAGGGCCGGGCGGGTCGACGACATCGCCCGGGTCGGGGCCGGCTTCGAGGTGCGCAGCGACTGCAGCGTGACGACGGCCGCGACCGTCGTACTGGCCTACGGGAACCTGGCGCCGCGCACGCTGGTCGTCGACGGCGACGACCTCCCGGACGCGGCCTGGCACCTGCGCGACCCCTGGGACCTCGGTGCGCTGCGTGTCCTACCGCGCGACGCGACCGTGGTCGTCGTCGGCACCGGCCTGACCGCGGTCGACACCGCCGTCACCCTGCTCGCCGAGCCCGGCGCCGGGGGTCGCAAGGTCGTGATGGTCAGCCGCAACGGGCTGCTGCCGCGCCGGCACGTCGAGCAACAGTCGACGGCCTGGGTCACGAAGGTCCCGTCCGGGCCGCTCACGGCCGACCGGCTCGCCGCCCTCTTCCGCGACCAGGTGGCTGCGGCCCGGGAGCAGGGCGTCGGCTGGCGCGCGGTCGTGGACGGCCTCCGGGCGCCGACCCAGGACATCTGGCGCCGGCTGGCGCTGGACGAGCGCCGCCGGTTCCTGGCCGAGCACGCGCGGCACTGGGAGGTACGCCGGCACCGGATGGCGCCCGAGGTGGCCGAGCGGCTGGACGCCTACGTCGCCGCCGGCCGGCTCGAAATCCGGGCTGACACCATCGACACAGTGGCCGACCGGGGTGACCACGCCGTCGTCGGGTTCACCCGCTCCGGGCCGCCGGTCACCGCGGACGCACTGGTCAACTGCACCGGCCCCCTCACCGACGTCACCCGGTGCGGCGACCCGCTGCTGCTGGCGATGCGCGAGCGCGGCCTGCTCTCGCCCGACCCGTTGCTGCTCGGTCTGGCCGGCACTCCGGAGGGCGAGCTGCTCGACGAGGACGGCCGCGTCGTACCCGGCCTGTACGCCGTCGGCCCGCCGCGCAAGGGCACGCTCTACGAGTCCACGGCGATCCCCGAGATCCGCACCCAGGCGGCCCAGGTCGCCGGGCTGGTCCTCGGCCGGTTCGCCGAGGTCCGGGTGCCGGCGGTGACCTCCGCCTAGACGGCCGCCCCGCGCCGGTAGCGGCCCGGCGACTGGCCGGTGGTGCGCTTGAAGGCGGCGGCGAAGGAGACCTCGGACCCGTAGCCCAGCCGCGAGGCCGCCTTTGCGACCGTGATCCCGTCGTCGCGCAGCATCGTCCGCGCCCGCTGCATCCGGATCGCGGTGACGTAGCGCATCGCCGGCTGTCCGACCAGGGCCGTGAAGCGCGCCGAGAACGTCGCGCGCGAGAGCCGGGCGACGGCTGCCAGGTCCTCCACGGTCCACGGGTGAGCGGGGTCGTCGTGGATGGCGGCCAGGACCGGAGCGATGCGCGGGTCGCGGAGCCCACCCAGCCAGCCCGCGTCCGCTGCCGCGCGGGCGTGGTGACGCAGCGCCTGGACGACCAGCGCGTCCGACAGCCGTGCCATCACCACGTCGCTGCCCGGCGAGGCGTCCCGCGCCTCCGCACCCAGCGCGTCGATGAGCGACCCCACGGCCGGCTCGTCGGCCTGCTGGAGCCGGATCAGGTGGGGCAGCGCGGCCAGCACCGGGTGCTCGGCCTCGCGGACCAGGAAGGCCCCGCAGAGGATCAGGCACCCGCCCCCGGTCTCGTCCGAGCGGAGGACGTGCGAGTCACCCCGGGGCAGGACCGCGACATCGCCGGCGCGCAGGACGTCCGTCGTACCGTCCGCCAGGACGAGCTCGCAGCCGCCCTCGCGGATGGCGTGCACGCCGCGCAGGTCGTGCTGGTCGAAGTCCATCGAGAACGGCGCGGCCAGCTCCAGCCAGCGGTAGCCGACGCTCTCGAACCGCATCTCGCGGAGAACCGAGGTCAGGGCATCCATGGCTCCGCCCGGACGAACGATGTAGTTTTCGGGACTCTCACCTATTCATTGTCGCACCCACGCTGCCTAGCGTCGCGGCCATGAACGAGAGAACCTCACTGGTCACCGGAAGCACCGGCGGCATCGGCCGCGCAGTCGCGAGCCGCCTGGCGGGCGGGGGCGACCGCGTCGTGGTCGTCGGGCGCAACGAGGAACGCGGGCGCGAGGTGGTGCGCGAGCTGCCGCGTCCGCAGCCGCACCAGCGGCACGTCTACCTCCCCGCCGACCTGTCGCTGCTGGGTGACACCGTGCGGCTCGCGGAGGCGGTGGCGGCGCGCACCGACCACGTCGACTCGGTCGTCCTCTGCGCGGGGGTCTTCGCGGGTGCGCCCGAGTGGACGGTTGAGGGTCTCGAGCGCAGCTTCGTCCTGAACTACCTGTCGCGGTTCCTCCTGATCGAGAGGCTGCTGCCGCTGCTCGAGCGTGCGCAGCGTCCCCGCCTGGTGCTGGTCGCCAACGCCGGGAAGTACAGGGACACCCTCGACCTCGACGCGATCGGCCCGGGCCGGGCTCACCGGCGGCGGCACCTCTCCGGGGCGAGCCAGTTCGCCAACGACCTGCTGGCGGTGGAGCTGGGGCACCGGCTGCAGGGCACCGGCGTCGAGGTGGCCTGCGTCTACCCGGGCGTCGTCCGGACCGAGGTGTTCCGCAACGCCCGCGGGGTGCCCCGCCCGATCCGGCAGCTCGCCACGATGGTGCAGCGCGTCGTCGGGTCCGACCCGGACGAGGCCGCGGACACCCCGACCTTCCTCGCCCAGGATCCGACGGCGTGGGAGGTGAACGGCCGCTTCTACGGCCCGGGCCGGCGGGCGCTGGAGGTGCCGGCGCGGGCGTCGAGGCCGGACCGGCGGACCGCGCTGTGGGAGGCCAGCGAGGGCGTCATCGCACAGTGGATGGCTCGACCGCCCGGCGAAGCGGAGATAGAGGTACCCGTCTCCTAGACTGACGGCGTGCCCTACCAGTACAGCCCCGGCCGTCGGCCCGGTGGCGACGGACGGCTGACGACGGCGCTCGACCCCCACGACCTCGGCCCCCAGGACGCGTGCGGCGTCTTCGGCGTCTGGGCCCCCGGTGAGGACGTCGCCAAGCTCACCTACTTCGGTCTCTACGCGCTCCAGCACCGCGGCCAGGAGTCGGCCGGCATCGCGGTCAGCAACGGCCGGCAGATCCTGGTCTACAAGGACATGGGCCTGGTCTCCCAGGTCTTCGACGAGACGACCCTCGACTCGCTCAAGGGCCACCTCGCGATCGGCCACTCGCGCTACTCCACGACCGGCGCCAGCACCTGGCACAACGCGCAGCCGACGTTCCGGCCCACCGCCGACGGCTCGATCGCGCTCGGCCACAACGGCAACCTGATCAACACCCACGACCTGGCCCAGCTGGTGGCCGACCTGCCGAGCGACCCCGGCGAGCTCGATATCCACGCCCGCGACCTCGAGTCCACCAACGACACCGGCCTGGTCACCGCGCTGCTGGCCTACCACCCCGACACCTCGCTGGAGCAGCGGGCGCTCGAGGTGCTGCCCCAGCTGAAGGGCGCCTTCTCGTTCGTCTGGATGAACGAGGACACCCTCTACGCCGCCCGTGACCCGCAGGGCATCCGCCCGCTGGTGCTGGGCCGGCTCGACCGCGGTTGGGTGGTCGCCTCGGAGGACGCCGCGCTGGCCACGATCGGCGCCAGCGTCGTCCGCGAGGTGGAGCCGGGCGAGATGCTGGCCATCGACGACCAGGGCCTGCGCTCCCACCGCTTCGCCGAGGCCGAGCCCAAGGGGTGCGTCTTCGAGTACGTCTACCTCGCCCGCCCCGACGCCACCATCAGCGGCCGCAGCGTCCACGAGGCCAGGGTCGAGATGGGCCGCGAGCTGGCCCGCCAGTACCCCGTCGAGGCCGACCTGGTGATGCCGGTCCCCGAGTCGGGCACCCCCGCCGCCGCCGGGTACGCCGAGGAGAGCGGCATCCCCTTCGGGCAGGGCTTCGTCAAGAACGCCTACGTCGGACGCACGTTCATCCAGCCCAGCCAGACCCTGCGCCAGCTCGGCATCCGGCTGAAGCTCAACGCGCTCGAGCACATGATCCGGGGCAAGAAGATCGTGGTCGTCGACGACTCGATCGTGCGCGGCAACACCCAGCGCGCCCAGGTCCGGATGCTCCGTGAGGCCGGTGCCCTCGAGGTGCACGTGCGGATCTCCAGCCCGCCGGTGAAGTGGCCCTGCTTCTACGGCATCGACTTCGCCACCCGCGCCGAGCTGATCGCCAACGGCCTCGACGTCGACGAGATCGCCGCCAGCGTCGGCGCCGACAGCCTGGGCTACATCTCCCTCGAGGGCATGATCGAGGCGACCGGGCAGCCGTCTGCGTCGCTGTGCCAGGCCTGCTTCACCGGCGAGTACCCGATCGCGCTGCCCGACGAGAGCATGCTCGGCAAGCACCTGCTCGAGGCGTCACTGACCGCGCCGACCCTCGGCAAGGCGCTGCCCGTGCTCAACAACCCCTGAGGAGTCCCCTGTGGGCGAGTCCCCCTCCCACGCCAACGCGTACGCCGAGGCGGGCGTCTCGATCGAGGCAGCCGACAAGGCCATCGAGCTGATGAAGGGCTGGGTGGAGAAGGCGCGGCGGCCGGAGATGATCGGCGGGCTGGGCGGCTTCGCCGGCCTCTTCGACGCCTCGGTGCTGACCCGCTACCGGCGTCCGCTGCTGGCCACCTCCACCGACGGGGTCGGCACCAAGGTGGCGATCGCCCAGGCGATGGACGTCCACGACACCATCGGGTTCGACCTGGTCGGCATGGTCGTCGACGACCTGGTCGTCTGCGGCGCCGAGCCGCTGTTCATGACCGACTACATCGCCACCGGCCGGGTGGTGCCCGAGCGGATCGCGGCGATCGTCAAGGGCATCGCCGAGGCCTGCGTCGAGGCCGGCTGCGCGCTGATCGGCGGCGAGACGGCCGAGCACCCCGGCCTGCTCGGTCCCGAGGACTACGACGTGGCCGGCGCGACCACCGGCGTGGTCGAGGCCGACGACCTGCTCGGGCCGGCTCGCGTGCGGCCGGGCGACGTCGTACTCGCCATGGAGTCGAGCGGGCTGCACTCCAACGGCTACTCGCTGGTCCGCCACGTGCTGCTCGAGAAGGCCGGCTGGGCCCTGGACCGCGACGTGCCCGAGCTCGGGCGGACCCTGGGGGAGGAGCTCCTCGAGCCGACCCGGATCTACGCCAAGGCCTGCCTGGAGCTGGCCCGTGAGACCGGCACCCACGCGATGTCGCACGTCACCGGCGGGGGCCTGGCGGCCAACCTCGAGCGGGTGCTGCCGGTCGAGGTGGACGCCACGATCGACCGCGGCACCTGGACCCCCCAGCCGGTGTTCGAGCTGGTCCGCCAGGTCGGCTCGGTGACCCAGCCGGATCTCGAGGCCACGCTCAACTGCGGCGTGGGCATGGTCGCCCTGCTCGACCCCGCCGGGGTCGACGCCGCGATCGCGCTGCTCGACGAGCACGGGGTCCAGGCCTGGGCCGCCGGCGAGATCGCCTCCGATGCCGCCTCGGGGGGCCGTGTGGTGCTCACGGGCCAACACCCCGGTTGGTGATTTCAGGAACATTCCCGAATCGGGTGTGCGGGAACAGCCACGCAACAGGTAGCGTTGCAGCCACGAGAAACTGATTCAGCAGTCCGGGAGCCCCTGCGGCCCCGGCCAAGTGTGCGAGGGGGCTGGACCCTATGGGCCGCGGCCGAGCGAAAGCCAAGCAGACCAAGGTCGCCCGCGACCTGAAGTACCGCACCCACGAGACGGACTTCGGGGCACTGGCGCGAGAGCTGCACGGGGAGACGGACGACACCGATCAGGTCGACGAGCCTGATGAGTGGTCCGACTACGCCGAGCCCAAGCGCGACTGACTGAGCCCTACGTCCCGGTCCCGAGCCGGGATGGGATGCCTGGCTACGTGAGTAGCCAGGCATCACGTCGCAGGCCTCAGCCCAGCCAGATACCGCGCAGCCGGCCCACGTCGCGCATCCGCGCCTCGGCGAGGCGGTCGGCCGCGATCGCGGGCGGCACGCCGTCGGACGCGGCGTGCTCGAACACCGCCAGGGTGGTGTCGAAGATGCCGCTCGCGCGCTGCTGGGCCCGGTCGAACGAGAACCCTTCGAGCTCGTCGGCCACCTGGATCAGGCCGCCGGAGTTCACGCAGTAGTCAGGGGCGTAGAGGATGCCGCGCTCCTCGAGCGACTTCTCGACGCCCGCGTGAGCGAGCTGGTTGTTGGCCGCGCCGCACACGACCTTGGCCGACAGCACGTCGACGACCTCGTCGGTGAGCGCGAACCCGAGCGCGCACGGCGCGTAGATGTCGAGCGTGCTCGCGACCAGCGCGTCGGCGGACTCGACCGAGGTGACCGAGGGGTATTCGTCGCGGATCTTCTCGATTGCCGCGGGCTGCACATCGGTCACGACCACCTTCGCGTCGGACTCGACGAGGTGGCGCACCAGGTGGCGGCCGACCTTGCCGACACCGGACACGCCGACGATCCGGCCGGCCAGCGAGTCGCTGCCCCAGGCCACGGTGGCGGCCGCCCGCATGCCCTGGAAGACGCCGTACGCCGTCAGCACGGAGCTGTCGCCGGCACCACCGTGGGCGGTGGTGCGGCCGGTGACGTAGGAGCACTCACGGGCGATGAGGTCCATGTCGTCGGAGTAGGTGCCGACGTCGCAGGCGGTGCGGTAGCGGCCGTTGAGCGACTGCACGAACCGGCCGTAGGCCCGCAGCAGGGCCTCGGTCTTGAGCGTCGCCGGGTCGCCGATGATCACGGCCTTGCCGCCGCCCAGGTCGAGCCCGGCCAGCGACGCCTTGTAGGACATCCCGCGCGAGAGGGCGAGGACGTCGGCGACCGCGTCGGCGGTGGAGGCGTAGGGGTAGAAGCGGGTGCCACCGAGGGCCGGCCCGAGCGCCGTCGAGTGAATCGCGATGATGGCCCGGAGGCCCGTCGCCGGGTCGTTCGCGAACACGACCTGCTCGTGCTCGGCGCCGAGATCGAAGACGTCGACAGTGGGGCTTCCAGACATGGATGGCGTCCGTTCGTTGCTTGGTCGGTGACCGCCGTGGTGGGGCGGTGCTGTCGGGTGACCCGCAGGGGTGGCGCGGCTCGTCGCCAGGATAACGGTCAGCGCACCAGCGTGGTCACGGTGTACGCCGACCCGAATGCCGCGAGGAAGACCAGCAACGTGAGCAGCCACGGCGCCACGGAGCGGCCTGCGGGTGCGCGTGCGGAGACCCGCGGCATCGCCCACAGGGTCAGCGACTCGCGGTCCCGCGGCTCGGGCGTCGGCATCGCGGCCCGCAGCGCGGAGACGAACGACACCATGTCGGGCCACCGGTCCTCGGGGTCCGGCTCGAGCGCCCTCAGCAGCACGTCGTCGACCGCCTCCGGGAGCTCGGCGTGCTCCGAGGGCGGCGGCGGCAACGTCGCGTGCGCCAGCTCTGCGACGCCGCCCTCGCGGACCAGCTCGCCGGTGAGCATCTGGTAGGTCACCGCCGCCAGCGCGTGCACGTCGGCCCGCACGTCGATGCCGAGGCCGGCGGCCTGCTCGGGTGCCATGTACGACGGGGTGCCGACCACCTGGGTCAGCCCCGACGCGTGCAGCAGGGCCTTCGCCACCCCCAGGTCGGCGACCAGCAGCCGATCGCCCCCCGAGCCGCCGGGGCCGGCGCTGCGGAGCAGCAGGTTCTGCGGCTTGATGTCGCGGTGCACCAGACCGTGCTGGTGCAGCATCGCCAGGCCCGCGCCCGCCTGCGCGACCAGCTCCATCGTCCGGTCGGGGCCGAGCCGGGCGCCGTCCTCGAGCAGGGTGGCGAGCGACCCCTTGTCGGCGTACGTCATCACGAAGTACGGCGTCCCGTCGGCCTCCCCGATGTCGTAGACCCGCACGATGTGGTCGGAGTCGGCCTGCCGCAGGATCCGGGCCTCGTCGAGGAACCGCTCGCGGACGTCGATCCGCTGCGCCCAGTTCTCCGCGAGCGCCTTCACGGCGACGTCGGAGCGCAGCTCGGGGTCGTGGTAGAGCCAGACGGTCGCGAACCCGCCGACGCCGAGACGTTCCACCCGGCGCAGACGACCGAGACGTTCTGGCAGGGGCACCTAGTACCCCGGACGTGCGATGCCGGCGCGCTTCGCGCGTCCATGGCACGTACATCGCTGCGTTCTCGTCGCTCGAATGAGATCCACTCGTCCTTCACTCCTCGGCCTTGCGCTGCACGCACCCTGAACACGCCAAGCATCACGGCACCCCACGTCCGGGGCACTCGCATAGTGTGCCGCAGGTGACGGATGAGGCGATCGACCTCGACGACCTCGCGAAGCAAGCGGCGGCGGGTGACCGCGAGGCGCTGGAGCGGCTGCTCGCCGAGATCCAGCCGCGGGTCCAGAGGATCTGCGGGCGGATGCTGCTCTACCCGCAGGACGCGGAGGAGGCCGCCCAGGACGCGCTGCTGCTGGTGGCCACGAAGATCGAGAGCTTCGAGGGGCGCAGCAAGTTCACCACCTGGCTGCACGCGGTCGCCTCCAACAGCGCGCGGGGCACCTACCGGTCGCTGAAGCGGCGGGCCGCCGAGCGACCCACCGACGAGCTGCCCCCGGCCCCCGACCCGCGCACCACGAGCGTGATCGCGGGCAGCCGGCTCGACCTGCTCGAGGCGCTCGAGGTGCTCGGCGGCGACCGGCCGGAGCTGGTCGAGCCGCTCGTGCTGCGCGATGTGCAGCAGCTCGACTACAACGAGATCGCGCGCCTGCTCGACCTCTCGCTCGGCACCGTGAAGTCGCGTATACACGCCGCGCGGAAGGCCGTGCAGCCGCTGCTCGCGCTCGAGGCCTGACCTCCGCGCGAAACCGAGGGCGGCGCCGCTCGGTCAGCTCCCGTCGTTGACGGACCTCTTCAGGGCCGCGCCGGCCTTGAAAGCGGGAGCGTTGCTGGCGGCGATCTGCATCGTCTCGCCGGTCTGGGGGTTGCGACCCGAGCGAGCCGCACGGCTCCTCACCTCGAAGGTCCCGAAGCCGGGCAGCGTGACGCTGTCGCCTGAGACCAGCGCATCGGCGATCGTGTCCAGGACCGCGTCGAGGGCGGTGCCGGCGTCGGTCTTGGACAACCCGCTCGCTTCGGCGACGCTGTCGATCAGCTCACGCTTGTTCATGAGATCTCCTGTCGTGTTGGTTGAGAACTAGGTACCCATTAGGCCACCGCGCCGCATCGGGCGGCGAGCGGTGCACCCGAAGCCTCTCAGGAGCGCAGCTGCCCGATCACAGCGCCCGTCACCGCGGCGGTGTCGCCGACGCCGCCGAGGTCGGGGGTCCGGGTCTCGGGCGACCGCAGCACCGAGCGGATCGACGCCATCAGCTGCCCGGCCGCCTCCTCGTGCCCGAGGTGGTCCAGCATCATCACCGCCGACCACAGCGTTCCGACGGGGTTGGCGACGCCCTTGCCGGCGATGTCCGGGGCCGAGCCGTGCACCGGCTCGAACATCGACGGGTGCTCACGGGTGGGGTCGAGGTTGGCCGACGGTGCGATGCCGATGCTGCCGGCGACCGCGGCAGTGAGGTCGCTGAGGATGTCGCCGAACAGGTTGGACGCCACGATGACGTCGAACCGCTCCGGCTCGAGCACCACCTTCGCCGCGAGCGCGTCGATCAGCTCGGCGTCCCAGCGCACGTCGGGGTACGCCGCCGCGCGCTCGGCGACGACCTCGTCCCAGAACGGCATCGTGTGCACGATCCCGTTGCTCTTCGTCGCCGAGGTGAGGTAGCCGCTCCGCTGCCGGGCGAGCTCGAAGGCGTGGTCGGCGATCCGGCTGACACCGACGCGGGTGAACACCGCCTCCTGGACCGCCATCTCGTCGGGAAAGCCGCGGTTGAGTCGGCCGCCGATCTCGCTGTACTCACCCTCGACGTTCTCCCGTACGACGACCAGGTCGACCTCGCCCGGGCGAGCGCCGCGCAGGGGGCTCTCGACGCCCTCGAACACCGCCATCGGCCGCTGGTTGACGTACTGCCGGAAATGCCGGCGGATCGGGATCAGCAGCCCCCACAACGACACGTGGTCGGGCACGCCGGGCCAGCCCACCGCGCCCAGCAGGATCGCGTCGTACGCCGCCAGCGTGTCGAGCGCGTCGTCCGGCATCATCGAGCCGGTCTCGGCGTACCGCCGGCAGGACCAGTCGAACTCGTCGTACTCCAGGTCCAGGCTGTGGTCGTCTGCGACGGCGTCGAGCACGGTCCGGGTGGCGCCGACCACCTCCGGCCCGATCCCGTCACCCGGGATGACCGCGATGCGGTGTGCCATCCGGTCAGACCAGCCCGACGAGGTCGGCCATCACCGGGAGCAGGATCACGATCAGGACCGCGCCGAGGATGTCGAAGGAGAAGCCCGACCTGATCATCGTCGTGATCGGCACCGTGCCGGAGCCGTAGACGATCGCGTTCTGTGGCGTCGAGACCGGCAGCATGAAGCCGAACGACGCGGCGAACGTGGCCGCCAGGGCGGGGACGAGCGGATTGATCCCGGCCGCGATCGCGATCGGGATGATGATCGGCACCACGACCGCCGCGGACGCCGTGTTGCTGGTCGTCTCGGACACCAGGATCGCCAGCGCGACGGCGAACGCGGTGATCGCGAACGTGCTGGCCAGGCCGAGCTTGTCGAACGCGCCGTTGCCCATCGTCTCGGCGAGCCCGGTCGACTCCAGCAGCGAGCCGAAGATGATGCCGGTGCCGAACAGGACGATCGTGCCCCAGTCGATCTTCGCGGCGTCGCTCCAGCGCAGCGTGAACTCCCGCTCCTTCCAGTTGGTCGGCAGCAGGAACAGCAGCGCGGCGCCGAGGACGGCCACCACACCCTCGTCGAGACGCGTGCCCGCGGTCTCGTAGGCGCTCGAGTCGGTGCCCGCGATGATCCCGACGATGCCGGGGACGATCCACAGCGTCACGGTGGTGACGAACGCGATCAGGGTGTTGCGCTCGGCGACCGAGAAGCTGCCCATCTGGGCGCGCTCGGCGTCGACGTACTCCTCGACCCCTTGCAGCTTGCGGATCTCGGGCTTGTTGAGCAGCAGGATCACCACGGCCAGCGCCACGAACATCAGCGCGCAGATCGGGGCGGCGATCATCATCCAGTCGAGGAACGAGATCTTCTCGCCGGTGGCCTCCTCGATCAGGCCGCGGCCGATCAGGTTGGGCGGCGAGCCGACGGGCGTGAGCAGGCCGCCCACGCTGGCGCCGTACGCCAGCATCAGCATCAGCGCGGCGCCGACCCGGACCCGCAGCGGGTCGAAGTCCTCGGACACGATCCCCTGGTCCTGCATCAGCTTGGCGATGACGGTGAGGATGCCGATCGCCGTGGGCAGCAGCATCGCGACCGTCGCGGTGTTCGAGACGAACGCCGACAGCGCACAGGTGATCAGGCCGAACGCGACGATCACCCGGAACGTCGAGGAGCCCACCCCGGGCGCGTTGAGCACGAACATCGCGAACCGCTTCGCCAGGCCGTGCTTGAGCATCGCCTGGGCCAGGATGAACGCGCCGATGAACGTGAAGACGGTGGAGGAGCCGAACGGCGCCAGCGCCTCGTCCGCGGTCACCACGCCGAGCAGCACGATCGCGCCGACGCCGATGAAGCCGCCGACCGGGATCGGGACGGGCTCGGTGATCCACAGGACCACGACGCCCACGAGCACCGCGGCGAGGGTGTGCTGCTGGTCCTCGATCCCGAGCGGGAGCAGGAGCATCACGATGGTGGCGAGTGGGGCAAGCACCAGGCCGGCGGTGCGGCGGCCCTTCTCGAAGCGCTCCTCCTGGGGAGAGAGCTGCTGCTCGCCGAGGCTGCGATAGGTCGCTGGCCGCATGAAGGCCTGGTCGACGTCGGTCCGCGTGGGTTTGTCTGCCGTGCTGGTCATGGCGATCTCCGAGATCGGGTGTGGTCCGATCCCACGTACCCGATCTCGAGAACTGCATTCGTTTGCAGCGGCCCCGCGAGGCGTCAGCCGGGGCCCGTGGCGGCGATCACGACGTCGCCGTGGCTGCCGTAGCCGACCAGCCGGCCGCCGTATCGGGCGCCGTCGAAGCAGATCAGCAGCCACCCGCCGTCGTGCTCGAGCAGGGTGGGCCACGGGATGTTGCTCGGGTACGGCGCGTCGAGGGCGCCGACCTCGCGCAGGTCGAGGTCGAAGATCGGGAACCGTGTGTTCTGCTTCCGCCGGCCGTCGCGGCCGTCGCTGGCCAGCAGCCGCCAGCGCCCGCCGATGCGGGTCAAGGTGGTGCCCTCGGTGGCGCGGCGCCTGGCCGAGGCACCCCGGACCTCCAGCGAGTCGAGGTCGGGTCCGGCGGCCAGGACCGGGTGGAAGCGGAAGTACTTGCGGGCGCTGACGTAGCCGACCAGCCAGCCCTCGTCGGTGCGCACCAGGTAGGGGTCCCAGACGCCGACCGACGACAGCCCCGTGGTCGGGAGCGCCAGCCGCCGGGTGTCCAGCACATGAGTGCCGCGGGTGATGTCGTCGGTGGTCTCGGCCAGCGTCGCGGCGACCTCGTGCTCCGTCCGCCTCTTGTCGAAGTCGCCCCACGTGCTCGTGGCGACCAGCCAGCGGTCGTCGTCGCGGACCAGGTGACAGGCGTGGTCGCCGTAGACGCCAGGTCGGTCGGGCCGCCGGAAGAACAGGTCGGCGCGGTGCTCGAGGGCGAACGACCCGGCGTCGAGCGACCACACCGACGCGTGCCCGGTGGCGAAGGCTCCCGGCCCGGCACTGGTCGCGGAGAGCAGATGAGCCCTCCCTTCGCGGTACGGCGTCCCGTCGGCGCGGGTGACCAGTCGGAGGTCCCGCAGCCCGAGCTGGCCGAAGAGCCCGGCGCGCACGTCGGTCGCGGCGCCCGACGACGACTCCCGCAGCTGGGCCAGCCACGCCTCGTCGTGGGGGTCGAACCGCTCGTGCAGGTCGAAGCGCGCGCGCACCCGCCACCGGTCGCCCTCACGCGTGTAGCCCACGACGTGGGTGGCGGTGAGGCTCAGCGCCAGCCCGGCGACCTCGCCCTCGGGGCGGGCGAACCGCCGGCTGCGGTGGTCGGTCGTGGTCGATCCCGTGATGATCCGGAGGGCCAGGCCGTCGTCGTCGAGACTCGCGGTGAGCTCGGTGTGACCGCCGCCCAGCGACACCGACGCCGGTCCGGGACCCGTCAGGCCCGCCGTGACCGCGACGTACGGCGCCACCGGGCGGGACAGGTCGCTGCCCGGCCGGACCAGGTCGACCGGTCGCGTCCGGTGCACGATCTCGAAGCGCGGAAGCACCCGGCGAGTATCGCCCCCGCCGCCCCGGCGTGGGCGGACCTACCCCATTTGGCCGATGCCGCGCGACCCCCAGCGGAGCAGTGTGTGGGCCACCTCGGGAAGGAGCCGTCCATGCGCCGATCGGTCGTCGCACTGTTGATGCTGCTCGCCTTCGTGGCGCCGGCCAACGCCGTCGACGACCCGATCGTGCCTGCGCCGTCGGTCCGGGAGACGACACCGGTCGAGTCCGACGGGGACGCCATGGACGACCCGGCGGTCTGGGTGCATCCCACCGACCCTGCCAAGTCTCTGGTCATCGGCAACAACAAGCAGGGAGCCCTGGAGACCTACGACCTGGAGGGCGACAGGGTCCAGCAGCTGTCCGACACCGTCACCTTCTGGGGCAACGTCGACGTCCGCCAGGATGTGCTCATCGACGGCGTGGTCGGCGACGTCGTCGCCGTGTACCACCGTGGCCTGCAGCTCTATCGGGTGAACCCGAGCACCCGCCTGCTCACCCGAGTCAACGAGGGAACCGCGATCCCGACCCCCGGCGAGGGCCTCTGCCTGTATTCCAGCGCCGAGACGGGGCGCCTCTATGCCTTCGTGATCGCGATCAGCGGGGCGCTGCGGCAGTTCGAGATCCGGGACGACGACCAGGACGGGCTGCTCGAGGGCGTGGAGGTGCGTCAGTTCGCCGTGGGTTCGGAGGCCGAGGGCTGCGTGGCCGACGACGAGCGGGGTGCGGTGTACGTCAGCGAGGAAGAGGTCGGGCTCTGGCGGTACGGCGCGGAGCCCGAAGCAGGCACGGCTCGGACGTCCGTGGACACCGTCGATGGGAGCGGCCACCTGGCCCTGGACGTCGAGGGCGTCACTCTCGTGGACCTTCCCGACGGCGGCGGGTACATCATCGCGTCGGCGCAGAATGCCGCCGACCCGAACAGCTCGTTCTTCGTCGTCTACGACCGGATCACCAACGCCTACCTCCGCTCGGTCCGGGTGACCGCAGGTGGCTCGTCGGACGACTGCGACCGGACCGATGGCATCACCGCGATCCCGACCGACCTCGGCCCGCCGTTCGAGCGGGGGATCTTCGTCTGTCAGGACAACAACAACGACGCGCCGGGAACTGTCGGCAACCAGAACCTCAAGTACGTGCCGCTGGAGAGCGTCGTTGATCTCGACGACCCGACCCCGTCCGAGGAGATCACATCGGTGAGCGCGAGCGTGGTGAACTCGAACACCACCGACTGGTCACTCCCGGTCCCTGCCCAGGTCGAGCCCGGTGACGGCATGCTGCTCTTCCTCTCGCGGAGCGCGGACGCGGCGGCGCTCACGGGTCCGGGGGCAGGCTGGACACAGATCGGCAGCCTGGTCGACGGCTCGCTGCGGACGACGATCTGGCAACGGGTCGCGACCGCCGATGACGCCGGATCGATCGTCCAGGTGGCGGGCGGTGCCGAACCGAGCAAAGGGGCGCTCGCCCTGGCCGTCTACCGAGGTACGTCGACCATCGTGCCCTTCGCGACCGCCGCGGGCGCGGTCACGACAGGGACCACCGATCAGCACACAACGCCGCTGGTGTCAGCGCCGGCAGGTGCCTTGCGGGTGTCCTACTGGGCCGACCGCAGCAGCAGCGAGGCCGGCTGGACCGCTCCTTCGGGCGAGATCGTTCGGGTGCTCTCGGCCGGCACCGGGGGCGGCCGGATCGGCGTACTGCTCACCGACCCGGGCGAACCGGTCGGGGGTGGCTCCACCGGCGGGTTGACCGCGGTCGCGGCATCGCCCTCGCACAAGGCCA
>DASTDJ010000174.1:0-18469 GCA_035710425.1 Nocardioides sp. | reverse complement strand
CGCCGCTCGTCGTCGTACATCAGTCGCGCGGTGTAGGGGCGGTCACCCAGTGGGTCGTCCCACCGCAGCCGTCCGGCCACCACCCGGAAGGCAGGGGTGATCGCGTCCGGGTGCTTGACCATGCCCGCGGGCGTTCCGACCATGCCGACGCCGACGTGGAACCCGGTCACGCGGGCGAGGATGTCCACCGCCCCCGGCAGGTCGCCGAGGCCGGTGCGGATCTGGGCCTCGAGCATGGGCAGCAGGAAGCGCTGCTGGTAGACCCGCAGCCGGGTGGCCTGGTCGCGGGCGATGCGGAACTGGACCACGTCGCCCCAGAGATCGATCGGCCGGGTGAGCTCGAAGAACCGCTCGAACCCGTCCGGGAGGTACGGCGTCCGCGTACCGGTGAGCTCGGTGATGTTCGAGACCTTGAGCCGTCGCCGCCGGGCGAAGCTCAGCGGCCGTGGGAAGTTGCCGACGCTCTGCTCCGGCTCCCAGTTCTCGCTGCCGGCGGGATCCGGCGCGGCCTGGTCGAGGAGCAGCTTGGCCTCCCCGGCGAGCCGCGCTGCCGCGGCGAACTGGCCCTTGTCGATGGCCTGCACGACCTCCATCAGCTTGGCGTCGGCCGCGCCGTACTTGAGAAGGAACCGGGCCGAGCGGTGCACCTCTCCCATCGTCGTGAAGTAGGTGTTGTACGACGAGACCGAATGCGTCCCGGGCAGCCCGAGGTGGTACTCGAGGAACTTCTTGCGGTCGTCGTCGAGCCAGGGACGACCCCGCGCCACGCCGACGACCTGGCTGCGCAGCGCGAACAAGTTCTCGGCGAAGAAGGGCTGCTGCCGGGCCAGCCACTCGTCGAAGCGCAGGAAGAACGGTGCGGAGCCGACGACCGCGGACCACAGGATCGGCTTGCCCTCCTCGCCGGGCAGCTGCGGAACGATGGCGTTCTCGGGCGGCTCGACCGGCCCCTGGGCGGTGTCGCTGAGCACCCGCGACAGCGTGTGCACGTTGAGCTGGACGGGCGTCGACAGCACGGTGTCGGGCTCGGTGAGCGGGAGCCGGTAGCGGTTCGCGAACTCCTGGACCGGGATCTGGGCCAGCTCGAGCAGGGCAGTGAGGTGCTGCCGGTCGGTGAGCTGGCCCTGCGCCGGCAGCGAACCGGCGGCGAGCCCGAACCCGAAGCCCGAGCCGGTCGGCGCGGTGAGGATCGCCGACACCACGGGGATCAGCATCCGGTTGAGCGGCACCTCGGTTCGGTCGGACGTGCGGAAGTCCTGGAAGAAGCGGATCGCGAGCTGTCGCTCGACGACGTCGGGGAAGTCGGCCGGGTTCGCGCCGAAGCCCAGCTTCTGCTGGTGCGCGAAGAGAACGAACACGGATCGCAGGTAGTCGCGGTAGGACTGGTCGTCCGGGAGCGCCCACGGGAACAGCTCCCAGCCCAGTCCGGGCTGGGTGAACCTGTCGGCGTCCAGGTCCAGGTCGTCCCGGTGGAGGTCGCGAAGCAGGTCGCGGACCGGCAGCAACGTCAGCTCGCCGTCACGCAGCCTCGCCGGGTCGACGAGGTGGGCATCGCCCGCGGGGTCGTCGGCGCGTTCGTCGGCCAAGGCCGCGGACAGGTCGGCGAGAAGGCGGGCGCGGTCGGCCGCCGGCAGCAGCCGAGCGACGCTGTCGTCGCGGGGAGCGGCGAGGTCCCTCGCCACGTCGTCGGCGCGCACCAGGCGGGTCGCGACCAGGTGGTCGGCCAGCCGCGCCAGCGCCTCGGGGTCGACCCGGTCGGCGGCCTGGACGTCCAGCGCGACCGTCTCGTCGCCCGTCAGCGCGCCCTGGGTCAGGGCGACACCGTCGTTCACACCCGCGATGCGGACCTTCAGCGGCCGGTTCCAGAGACCGGGATCCAGGTCGAGGACGGCGACGCCGTCCGGCCCCGTCCGGGCCTCCGCCACGACCTCCGTGCCCCGGTCGCCTTCGACGGCGACCACCTCGACCGCCACGTCGGAGAACGACAAGCCGGTGCTGATGTGACGTGCCTGCACGCGCGCGGTGAGCGCGCCGGTGTCCATGGGCATGATGACTCCTGCCTGTCCAGTTGTGCCCGGGTCTCCGAGACAGGGAACGGCGTTCGCGCGCCCCATAGGGTCAGATGAGTCCGGCCCCGGTTTGATACGCAGGTCCGGGACCAAAGTAGGTCGGGCAGCGACAGGCCCGCCAGAGACGACGGCAAACCCATCCAGCCGTTCGGAGAGGTAGGCACCGCAGCTGGCAGGATCGGCAGATGTCTGGCCGATGAGAAACTCACGAGTGGAAGCAGGTATGGCCGAGATCCGCGACATCGACGTCGTCGTCTTCGATGTCCTGGGAACCCTGGTCGACGAACCCAGCGGCCTCCGTGCGGCCATTCGCAACGCGGTGCCCGAGACCGACGACGCGACCGTCGACCAGCTCCTCGCCGGGTGGCAGCAGCACGTCGAGTCAGAGCAGCAACGCATCGCCCGAGGGGATCGCGACTACGCCAACACCCAGGTCATCGACCGCGAGGCCGCTCAACTGGTCGCCGACCGCGCCGGACTCGCCGATCCGACGGGCATCGCGGAGTTGGCCACGGCGGACCAGCGGCTACCCCCTTGGGACGACTCGGTCGCTGGCCTCGAACGCCTGGCGCAGCGGTTCCCGCTGATCGGTCTCTCCAACGCCAGCCGCACCGCGCTGCTGCGGCTCAACGCACATGCAGGACTCCGCTGGCACCAGGCCCTGTCCGCCGAGAACGCTCTGGCGTACAAGCCGGCGCCCGCGGTCTACCAGCTCGCCATCGACGCGGCCGGGTGTCCACCGGAACGCGTGCTCATGGTGGCCGCGCACGCCTGGGACCTCCGCGGCGCGCAAGCGATGGGGATGCGGACCGCCTACGTCCACCGTCCGGTCGGGGATCCGCCAACGGCCTCCGACGCGTTCGACGGCCGGTTCAACGGGCTCGACGAGCTCTTCACCGCGCTGACGGCGAGGTAGCCAGGGCGATCACCCGATACCAACCGTCGCGCAGGCCGCGATCCTCTCTCGGACGGTTCCCTGGCGAGCTCGGTGGCGCGGGTGTCTCACTCGAGTCGTCGACGCACCACGCGCCGCCGCAGAGTGGGAGACGCCACCACCTGGTAGCCGGCCTCGAGGAAGACCTGCACGAGCCCGACCGACGCCTCGTCCCAGATCACGGATTTTCCCGGCGGCGGGTCGATGGGGTAGCCCTCCAGGACGCGAGCGCCGACCTGCTCGCCGTACTCGACAGTGGCGGTGGCGAGCTCGTAGGTCAGCCCTGACCGGCGCCAACCCTTGCGCACGACGAAGCAGGTGACCGACCAGACGCCCTCGAGCTCGGGGTCCATCCGCATCCACGCCTGCTTCCGGCTCCACAACCTGGGGTAGTTCTCCCGTGGCTCGACCGCGACCCAGCCGGCCGCCTCGCCGTCGACGTACCCGATCAGCCCAGAGGTTCGTCCGGTGGTGCCGCAGGCCGTCTGCTCCAGCAGCGCGGCGTCCCTCTGCTCCTGGGTGGTGTCGCGCCAGATCCAGCCAGGCACCTTCAGTGCCTGGCAGCGGCACTTGCGGGCGCCCGCGGTGGCGAAGACCGCCTCGACGTCCTGGGTGGCTGCCCGGTTGGCCGGGAGCCAGGTGAAGTCGGGCATGCGGGCGACCCTAGTGGCCATCCGGGAGCGGACGTCACAACGTCATGCGAACTGTGGCCTGTGGCCCCCAGAACGTATGACGTCCCGACTCCGTGAGTGGCTTCGCGGGCGGCGTGCCCGCCGCGCTCGCGCCCACGGGCATGAGCGTGTCTCACCCGAAGGCAAGACCCGGCGAGCACGCCACTGGGGAGGTACCCGTCCGCGGCGCAAAAACGCACCTGATCGCGGCACATGAGTGCGCTGCTACGTCGTCCCCGTGATCGCTGGCCGCCGTAGGGTTGCTGCATGTCTGAGGCGCATGAGCACCCCATCGCCTACACCGCGCTCCAGCAGGGCACACCGGTGCAGACGAGTGACGGGCACCAGTTCGCCACGGTCCGGGCCGTGCTGGTCGACGAGAAGGTCTCGGTGTTCGACGGCATCGTCGTCCAGACGGAGGAAGGCACCCGGTTCGTCGACGCCGATCAGATCGCGTCGATCTACACCACCTACGTCCGCACGACACTGTCCGCGGAGCAGGCGGCGAACCTCCCGCCGCCCGATGGGTCGAGCCTGGTCGAGATCAAGCCGGCCAGGTCGATGGCCGAGCGGCTGGGCAAGCTGTTCGGTCGCGGGAAGCGTTAGGACGTAGCCCTCGTGGACATCGCCTCGGCTCAGCGACTCTGGGACGGCCAGCCCGGGTGGCTCAACACGGCGTCCTACGGGCTGCCGCCCCGGGTGGGATGGGACGCCCTTCAGGCGGCGCTGGCGCAGTGGCAGCAGGGGACGGGGGTCTGGGAGGAGTGGCAGGCCGCCGTCGAGGAGACGCGGGGCTCGTTCGCCCGGCTGTTGGGCGTCGCGCCGGACCAGGTGTTCTCGGGAAGCACGGTGTCGGCGGCGCTGGGCCTCGTCGCCGGGGCGGTGCCGGACGGTGCGACGGTGCTGGTCCCCGACTTCGAGTTCGCCTCCGACGTGTTCCCGTGGCGCGCCCACGCCGATCGGGGCGTGACCCTGGTCGGCGCGCCCCTGGCCGACCTGGCCGACCGGATCGACTCGGACGTCGACGTCGTGGCCTTCGCGCTCGTCCAGTCGGCCAGCGGTGAGGTGGCCGACCTGCCCGCCGTCAGCGCCGCCGCACGCGACGTCGGTGCGCTGGTCGTGGTCGACGCGACCCAGGCGCTCGGGTGGCTGCCCTTCGACGTACGGCTCGTCGACGCGTGCGTGGCCGCCACCTACAAGTGGCTGATGACCCCGCGCGGGGCGACGATGGGTTACTTCTCGCCCGAGCTGCAGGACCGGGTCCGGCCGGCGCAGACCGGCTGGAGCGCGGCCACCGACGACTTCTACTACGGCCTGGGCGCCGAGCCGTTCGCCGACGCCCGCCGCTTCGACCAGGCCCCGGCGTGGTTCACCCACGTCGCCGCCGCACCGACCCTGCGGCTGCTCGAGGAGATCGGCGTCGCGGCGATCAACGACCATGACGTGGCGCTCGCGAACCGGTTCCGTAGCGGCATCGGCCTGGAGCCCGCCGACTCGGCGATCGTCTCGGCCGACCTGCCCGGCGCCGAGGAGCGGCTGGCCGCGGCCGGCGTGCGGGCCTCGGCCAGGGGCGGCCGGGTCCGGGTCTCCTTCCACGTGTACTCCACGCCGGACGACGTGGACCGCGCGCTGGACGCCCTGGACGGACTCCGGCCGAGGTAGCTCAGCGCGAGAGGTCGCGCAGGATCCGCTGGCTCGCGAGCTTCCCGGGCGACCCGATCACACAGCCGCCGGGGTGGGTGCCCGACCCGCACTGGTAGTAGCCGCCGATCGGCGTGGCGTACTGGCTCCAGCCGGGCGCCGGCCGGAAGAAGTACATCTGCGGTGCCAGGAACTCGCCGGCGAAGATGTTGCCCTCGGTCAGTCCGGTGCGGGCCTCGATGTCGACGGGCGTGACCACCTCGCGGTGCAGCACGAGGTCGCCGAACCCCGGGAAGTGCGACTCCAGCACGGCCTGCGCCTTGTCGCCGAAGCTGTCGCGCTCGGTCTCCCAGTCGCTCCCCTTCAGCTCGTACGGCGCGTACTGCACGAAGCAGGACATGACGTGCTTGCCGGGCGGGGCCATGTCGGGGTCGACCACCGACTGGATCGCGGCGTCGATGAACGGTCGCTCGGAGTACCAGCCGTACTTCGCCGCGTCGAAGGCGCGCTCGACGTACTCGATGGTCGGGCCGATGTTCAGGAAGCCGCCGTAGTGGTCGACGGTGTCCGGCAGCGCCGGGAAGACCGGCAGCCCGTCGAGCGCGAAGTTGACCTTGGCCGAGACCCCGCGGAACTTCATCCGCCGCACGTTGTCGACGAGGTCGAGCGGGAGCTCGCGCGGCTCGACGAGCTCGAGGAACGTGCGCCGCGGGTCCAGTGCGGACACGACCACCGGCGCCCGGAACTCCGTGCCGTCCTCCAGTACGACGCCCACGACGCGGCCGTCCTCGGTGAGCACCGAGGACACCGAGGCGCCGAGCCGGATCTCGGCGCCGTTCGCCTGGGCCGCCCGGGCCAGCACCTGGGTGAAGCCGCCGTTGCCGCCCTTGTGGAAGGCCCACGAGCCGAGGTGGCCGTCGTGCTCACCCATCTTGTGGAAGAGCAGCACCAGACCGGAGCCCGGTGACATCGGGCCGACCTTGGAGCCGATGATCGAGGACGACGCGTGGTAGCCCTTGATCGCCTCGTGCTCGAAGTAGTCGTCGAGCCAGTCGGACGCGCTGCCGGTGAGCAGGCGGACCACGTCGTGCATCGTCCTGCGGTCCACGCCGCCGAGGTGGTCGAGCAGCCACTTCACGTCGACGGCGTCCTCGGGGTCGCTGCCGAAGATGTTCGGCGGCGCGTTGTCGAAGAGCGGCCGGATCGCCTGGCACACCCGGTCGAGGTCGTGGTGGTAACGCTCGTAGGCGTCGGCGTCCCGCGGCGAGTGCCGGCGGATCTCCTGCAGGTTCTGGGCGTGGTCGTCGCCGAAGAGCAGGTAGTCGCCGTCGCCGGTCGGGTGGAACGACGACGGCATCATCAGCGGCAGGAAGCCGTGCCTCACCAGGTCGAGATCGTGGATGATCTCCGGCCGCAGCAGGCTCAGCGCGTACGAGAACGTCGTGAACGAGAAGCCCGGCATCAGCTCCTCGGTGATCGCGGCGCCGCCGACGCGGTCGTTCTTCTCCAGCACCAGCGTGCGCAGCCCGGCCTTGCCGAGGTACGCCGCGTTGGTGAGGCCGTTGTGACCACCACCGACGACGATCGCGTCGAAGTCGTGCGAGGCGCTCATGCCCTCTTCCTCTCCGGGTCGAAGAACGGCATCGAGGTCGTGGTGACCCTCACCGTCGTGTTGTGGTGGGCGATGGCGAGCTCGAGCCGCAGGTCGGTGCCGGCCGGCGCGAGGTCGGGGCGGACCCGGGCGATGCCCACGTGCCGCTGCAGCATCGGCGAGTAGACGAAGCTCGTGCAGTAGCCGACCTCGACCCGGTCGTCGTCGAGCACCATCGACTCGTAGGGCAGCGGGTGCTCGGACTTCGGCGGGAACAGCCCGACCGCGCGGTGGATCCGGTCCCAGTCGGCGGTGTCGACGACGAGGCCGGTGGTCGCCCAGCGCGACGTGCCGTCGAGGAGCTCGCGCCGGATCGCCTCGGAGCCGACGAACCGGCGGGAGCCGTCGCGGACGCCGCGGAGCATCCAGCCGAAGCCCAGCTCCTTGGGGGTCACGCAGTCGGCGTCGCTGAACGCCAAGCGGGCGTCGTGCCACTCGATGTCGACGAGCGGGAGACCGGCCTCGATGCGCAGCGTCATCAGCGCCTCCTCCCCGAAGGGCCGGATGCTGTGGGTGGCTCCGGCCTCGAGCACCGCGTCGAGCACGGCGACAGCGTTGTCGGCCTCGACCGTGAGCTCGAACCCGAGGTCACCGGTGTAGCCCGTCCGCGACAGCGTGACCGCGGCGTCGGCGACCTTGGCCGGCACGTGGTCGAAGAACGCGAGCGACTCCGCCTCGGGCATCAGCGCGGCGAGCACGGTGCGCGAGCGCGGACCCTGGACGGCGAGCATCCCGTAGGCGTCGGACACGTCCTCGAGCTGCACCCGCAACCCGGACGCGAGCTCCTGGAACCAGGAGAGCGTGGGCCGGCCGGCGGTGAGCAGGAAGTCGTCGGGGGAGTGTCGGAACGCGACGCCGTCGTGCATCACGTAGCCGCGGTCGTCGCACCACGCGGTGTACTGCGCCTGGCCCGGTCGGCAGGTGCGGATGTCCCTCACCAGGGCGCCGGACAGCAGGCGCTCGGCGTCCGGCCCGGTGATGCGGTACTTGTACAGCGGCGAGGTGTCGAAGACGCCGACCGCGTTGCGCACCGCGAAGTACTCGTGCTTCGGCGCATGGGTGTAGCGCAGCGGCGACAGCTGGCCCTGCCAGTGCGTGTAGAGGCTCTGGCTGTTGAGCTCGCTCAGGCGTGGATGGAACGGCGTGGTCTTGATCATCGCTTCCCCAGGCTAGTCGCTACTGACCTGAGAGTCAGTAGTCGTCGGCGGTTGAGGTGCGAGGAGCGCAAGCGACGAGCCTCGAAACCACCAGACCTGTGACGGTGGTTTCGAGGCTCAGGCCCTGGCGGCCCTCGCACCTCAACCACTGTCGGTGTCTGCGAGATCGAGGCGATCGAGGATCCAGGCGTAGATCTCGGCCTCGTAGCCGAGGTGGGCGAAGCGCCCCGCGGGTCCGACATGGGCCCCGGCGCCGGTCTCCACCCGGAAAAGGCAGCGCGGCGACCAGTCCGGGTCGGTCTCCCGGAGCACCGCGACCCACTTGGCCGGCTCCCAGACCATCACCCGGGGGTCGTGCAGCGCCCCGGTCACGAGCAGGTCCGGTCGGGGGCCGCTCGGCGGGTTGTCGTACGGCGAGTAGGCGAGCATCCAGTCGAAGTCGGCGCGCCGCCGCGGGTCGCCCCACTCGTCCCGCTCCGTCACGGTGAGCGGGATCGAGGCGTCGAGCATCGTGGACACCACGTCGACGAACGGGACCTCGGCGACCACGGCACGCCACCGGTCGGGCCGCTGGCTGAACACCGCCCCCTGCAGCAGCCCGCCCGCGCTCAGCCCGCGGCTCGCCAGCCGCTCGCCGTCGACGACCCCGGCCAGTCCGTCGGCCACCGCGACGTAGTCGTCGAACGTGTGGTGCTTGTGCTCGAGCCGCCCGTCCAGCCACCAGAGACGGCCGCCCTCACCGCCACCACGCACGTGCACGTGCGCATAGACCACACCGCGGTCGAGCAGCGACGGGATCGCGGGGTCCCACTCCTGGTCGGGGTAGACCGCCTCGTAGGCGCCGTACCCGTACAGAAGCGCCGGCGCGGTGCCGTCGAGCGCAGTGTCTCGGTGGCGCACCAAGGTCACGGGCACGGGGGTGCCGTCGGCGGCCGGAAAGCTCCGCCGCTCACAGACGTACGACGCCGCGTCGTGGCCAGGCGCCTCGCGGCGGAGCAGCTCCGTGCGCTCGCCGGTGCGGAGGTCGACGGCGGACCAGACCGGTGGCTCGACGTACGACTGGTCCTCGACGGTCACCGTCGCGGCGTCGTACTCGGCGTTGGGTCCGATCCCGACCGAGCCGCAGTCGAACGCGGGCTCGATCACGAAGCCGTCGGCGTCCAGAGCGTCGAGCGGGAGCACGCGCAGCCGGTGCTCGGTCTCCGCGCGGTAGGTGAGCACGGCGTGCCCGGCGAACCCGTCCACCCGCTCGAGCCGCTCGTCGGCGCGCTCCGCACGAGCCGGTGTCCAGGACGTGTGGTCCTGGTCCGACTCGCGGGGCACGGGGCAGCGAGCGAGCCGGAACTCGGTGGCGTCGTCGTTGGTCACCAGGAGCAGCGTGTCGCTGCCGTCGGGGAGCACGACGTGCTCCGCGTGGTACTCGATGCCCGAGCGCCGGCCGCCGACCGAGCGCGGCGCCGACGTCGGGGAGGCGGTGTCGACCACCCACACCTCGCGGGTGTCGCGGCTCTGCGCCCAGATCACGACCAGGGCCCCAGTGCGGGTGGCCCGGACGTTCAGCTCGAAACGCTCGTCGGGCTCCTCGAGCACGAGCACGTCGTCGGCCACCGGTGTGCCGAGCGCGTGCCGCCACACCTGGAACGGGCGGTAGGCGCCGTCGTGGACGGTGTAGAAGAAGTGGTCCGACCCACTGCTCCACGCGCCGCCGTAGTAGGTGCGCGGCGCGATGTCCGGCAGGTCCCGGCCGGTCTGGAGGTCGCGGAACCGCAGCTCGTAGACCTCGTCGCCGGTGCGGTCGACCGAGTAGGCCAGCCGGGTCTGGTCGGGGCTGAGCTTGGAGTACCCCAGCTCGACATACCCCGACTCGTCGGCCAGCTCGTTGACGTCGAGCAATACCTCGGGCGGGGTATTCCGTTGGTCCCTTTCCCGCAACAACTGGTGATGTTCTCTTCCCGCAGGGAGGACCGTGTAGTAATAACAGTCCTGGAGTCGCCAACTGACTGAGCGATCAGTAGCGGGCACTCTGCCAACCATCTCGGAGCGCATGGTCTCGACGAGGGAGCTCAGATGTCCGGTGGCAGTGTCGTACCAGAGTCGCTCGGCCTCGAGGTGAGCGAGAAGCAACGGATCGCCGGTGCGGCGCATCCAGTGGTAGGGGTCGGCGCGCACCACGCCGTGCTCGGTGTGTTCGTGCGGTTCGCGCGGCGCCTGAGGCGGGGTGGTCACAGACCGCACCGTAGACCCGTCAGCAGGATGGCGGCCGCGACGACGGCCCTGGCGCTGGGTGTCGGGCTCGCCACCGCGGGGTCGCTCGCGGTGCAGCCGGCGGGTGCGGCGGACGACGAGCCGGTGACGTTCAACGTCGCGTTCCTGGACGAGGTCGACTCGTTCAACCCGTTCAACGGCTTCCAGGCCACGTCGTACGAGCTCTGGGCGATGATGTACGACTACATGATCGGCTACTCCATGGAGGACATGTCGCCGGAGCCTGCTCTCGCCGAGTCGTGGGAGACGTCCGAGGACGGCCTGACCTGGACCTTCGACATCCGTGAGGGCGTCGAGTGGTCCGACGGGGAGCCGCTGACCGCGGGCGACATCGCCTACACCTACACGCGCATCCTCGACGGCGGTCCGGAGGCCGTCAACTGGGGCACCTACCTGACGTCGGTGGAGACCGCGACGGCTCCCGACGACACGACCGTCGTGCTCGAGCTCTCGAAGCCCAACGCCGTGCTGCCGCTGCTGCCGATCCCGATCCTGCCCGAGCACGTCTGGTCCGAGGTGCCCGAGGACGAGGTGAAGTCCTACCGCAACGAGCCCACCGACGGCGAGCCTGTGGTCGGCTCCGGCTCGTTCCAGCTCGTGGAGGGTACGGCGGGCGGCTCGACGTACGTGCTGGAGGCCAACCCCGACTACTGGGCCGGCGCCCCGCACATCGACCGGGTGGCGTTCCGGGTCTACAAGAGCGAGGACCCGGCGATCCAGGCGATCATCAAGGGCGAGGTCGACTTCGTCGACGACATCACGCCCATCCAGGTCGAGGCGCTGCAGGGGCGCGAGGGCATCTACGCCCAGAACGGCGTGTCGCCGTACTTCGAGGAGATCGCCTTCAACACCGGAGCCGTGGACACGGAGACCGGCGAGCCGCTGGGAGACGGCAACCCGGCGCTGCAGGACCCTGCCTTCCGGCACGCCCTCGGCTACGCGTTGGACAACGAACGACTGGCGGAGAGCGCCTACCAGGGGGCGGGCGTTCCGGGAGTCACGTTCATCCCGCCCTTCTACGAGACGTTCTACTGGGAGCCCCCCGAGGACGAGATGTTCACGTTCGACCTCGACAGGGCCGGTGAGCTGCTCGACGAGGCGGGCTACGAGGTCGGGTCCGACGGGTTGCGCACGATGCCGGACGGCAGCCCGATCGGCACGCTTCGGCTCTTCGCGCGCGACGAGGAGGAGCGCTCCCAGACCATCATGGAGTTCTTCCAGGAGTGGCTCGGCGAGATCGGCATCGAGTCCGAGGTCAGCGTGATGGAGAGCAACCAGCTCACCAACGTCATCCTCGAGGGCAACTTCGACCTGTTCCACTGGGGCTGGTACGTCGAGGGCGACCCGGACAGCATCCTCTCGGTCTTCCTCTGTGACGCCCGCGGCGGCTCGTCCGACTCGTGGTACTGCAACGAGGAGTTCGACGCGCTCTACGAGTCCCAGAACGCCGAGGTCGACGACGAGGCGCGGATCGAGACGATCAAGCAGATGCAGGAGATCATCTACCGCGACTCGCCGTACCTCATCACGGCGTACACGACGACCGGCCAGGCGGTCCGCACCGACCGGTTCGCGTGCTTCCGGCCGCAGCCGGACCCCGGCGGGGTCCTGCTGGTGCAGTACGGCGCGTTCAACTACCACTTCCTCCGCCCGGCCGACGAGGCCGGGGACTGCGACGGCGTCGAGTCCGCGATCGGGGCCTCGGAGTCGTCCGGGTCGGACGACGACGACGGAGGCGGAGTCGCCCTGTGGTTCCTGGGCGGCGCGGTGCTGGTGCTGCTGGTAGCCGGCGTGGTGGTGGCCGTTCGGCGGCGGTCCACGGCGGACTCTCGGGAGTAGCCGAGTGTCGACGCTCGTGGCCTCCGGCACGGAGGCCGTCACCGAGCCCCCCACCCGCCGACGGAACTACGGTCGCTACGTCCTGGGCAAGGTGCTCGGGGCGCTGGGGAGCCTGTTCTTCGTGCTGGTCGTCAACTTCTTCCTGTTCCGGGTGCTGCCCGGCGACCCGGCCCGGACCCTGACCCGAGGACGCGCGGTCACCCAGGAGCAGCTGGATGCGCTCACCGAGCAGTACGGCCTCGACGAACCGCTGCTGCAACAGTTCCTGACCTACCTGAAGAACACCTTCCAGGGTGACCTGGGGGTGTCCATCCGCTACAACGTGCCGGTCTCGGAGCTCATCGCCGACCGGTTCTGGCCGACGCTCTGGCTGGTCGGCGTCTCGACCCTCCTCGCGACCCTGATCGGGGTCTACCTCGGCATGGTGAGCGCGTGGCGCCGCGGCGGGGGCTTCGACAAGTTCTCGACCGGCACCACCCTCACCCTCTACTCCATGCCGGAGTGGTGGCTGGGCCTGCTGCTCATCGCCGGGTTCTCGGTCGGCGTCGGCCCGCTGCCCGGCATCTTCCCCACCGGAGGCCTGCACTCCATCGACGTCGAGCCGGGAACGGCCGGGTACGTGCTCGACGCTGCCTGGCACCTCACGCTGCCGATCATCACGCTGACCCTGGCCTACCTCGCGGAGTACAGCCTGATCATGAGGTCGTCGCTGCTCGACGAGCTGGGCGAGGACTACCTGGTCACCGCGCGCGCCAAGGGACTGCGCGACGTGGACGTACGCCGCCGGCACGCCGTACCGAACGCGCTGCTGCCGACCACCACCCTGGCGGCCCTGAACATCGGGTTCGTGGTCGCGGGGGCGATCACGATCGAGACGATCTTCTCGATACCGGGTCTGGGGCTGCTGTCCTACGAGGCGATCTCGATCCCCGACTACGACGTGCTGCAGGGCACGCTCCTGCTGTCGTCGGGCGCCGTGATCGCGGCGAACCTGGTGGCCAACCTGATCTACGGCATCCTCGATCCGCGGGTGCGCACATGACGGACACGACTCCGCGGCTGTCGGCCCGCCAGATCGCCCGCCGCCGCCGGTCCGTGGCCTGGCGCCGCAACTGGAAGCTGTTCCGCGGCCACCGCTCTGGCCTGATCGGGCTGGTCATCCTGGGCGTCTTCGTCGCGATAGCTCTCGCGGCACCTCTGCTGGCCGACGCCGACGGACTCAAGGTGACCAAGGCGACCGGCGGGGTGCTCGAGGCCCCGTCGAGCGAGTTCTGGCTCGGCACCGACGAGAACGGCCGCTCCGTGCTGACCATGCTGATCTGGGGCGCCCGGATCTCGCTGTTCGTGGGCCTGCTCGCGACCGCGATCTCGATGGTCATCGGCACCATCGTCGGGCTGGTCTCGGGCTTCTTCGAGGGCTGGACCGCCCGGCTGCTCTACCGCCTGACCGAGTGGTTCCTGGTGATCCCGTTCCTGCCGCTCGCGATCATCCTGGCGGTGGTGCTGGGTCGATCGCTGGTGAACATCGCCATCGTCATCGGGGTCACCAGCTGGCCGGCCACCGCGCTGCTGATCCGCAGCCAGACCCTGAGCATCAAGGAGCGGCCCTACCTCGAGCGGGCGCGCCTCCTCGGCGCCGGGCGCTGGCACCGGATGACCCGGCACGTGCTGCCGAACGTGATGCCCATGGTCTTCGCCAACACCACCCTGACGGTCGCGGTGGCGATCCTCTCGGAGACCACGCTGAGCTTCCTGGGACTGGGCGACCCGACCCGGATCTCGTGGGGCTCGATGCTCGAGGGGGCGTTCGGGGTCGGTGCGATGACGACCGGGTCGTGGTGGTACATGGTGCCGCCAGGGATCTGCGTGGTGCTCGTGGTGCTGGCGTTCACGCTGATCGGCCAGGCGTTGGAAGAGATCTTCAACCCGCGGCTGCGGAGCCGGTGATGGCCGAGCTCCTGGAGCTGCACGACCTGTGCGTCTCCTACCAGACCTCCGAGGGGCGGCTGCCCGCCGTACGCGGGGTCGACCTCGTCGTGCGGGCCGGCGAGGTGGTCGGGATCGCCGGCGAGTCCGGGTGCGGCAAGTCGACCCTCGCGAGCACCGTGCTCCGCCTCCAGCCCAAGGACGCCGTGGTGGAGGGCGAGGTGCTGGTGGCAGGGCGCGACGTGCAGACGATGGAGTGGGGAGAGCTGCGGGCGCTGCGCTGGGCCGAGGCCGCGATCGTCTTCCAGGGGGCGCTGCACTCGCTCAACCCCGTCCGTCGGGTCGAGACCCAGATCGCCGAGCCCGTCCGCCTGCACGAGCCCGAGCTCTCCTCCGCGGCGGTCTCCGCCCGGGTGGGCGAGCTCCTCGAGCAGGTGGGCCTGCCGGCAGCCCGGTCGCGGGTCTATCCCCACCAGCTGTCCGGTGGTCAGCGGCAGCGGGTGATGATCGCGATGGCGCTGGCCTGTCGCCCGCAGCTGATCGTGGCCGACGAGCCGACCACCGCCCTCGACGTGATGGTGCAGGCGCAGATCCTGGACCTGATGTCCGGCCTGGTGAAGGACCTCGGCGTCGGCCTGCTGATCATCAGCCACGACCTCTCGGTGCTCGCCGACGTGTGTGACCGGGTGGCCGTCATGTACGCCGGCCGCGTGATCGAGCTCGGCTCGGCGGAGCAGGTGTTCACCTCGCCGGTCCATCCCTATGCGCAGGCGCTGTCGCGGGCCTTCCCGCGAGTGGGGGATGTCGCAGCGAGGTACGCACCGGCGGGCCTCGGGGGCGACCCGCCCGACCCGCACGAGCTGCCGCCGGGGTGCACCTTCGCGCCGCGGTGTGCGCGGGTGATCGACGCCTGCACGGAGGAGGAGCCGCCGTTGCTCGAGGTCGGAGGCCGACAGGCCGCGTGCATCCGGGCGGGTGAGTCATGAGTGACGCACCGCTGCTCGAGGCCGTCGGAGTCGGCGTGCAGTTCACGACCCGCACCGGCACCGTCGCCACCGCTCTCGACGGCGTCGACGTCGAGGTGCGGCAGGGCGAGATCCTCGCGCTGGTGGGGGAGTCGGGCTCGGGCAAGACCACGCTGGCCAGGACGCTGGTGGGGGTGCAGCGACCCACCAGCGGCGAGGTGCGGTACGAGGGCGAGGCGTTGTCCTACTCGGGCCGGGCGATGAAGGCGCTCTGTCACGAGGTGCAGATGGTGCTGCAGGACGCGGCCGGCTCGCTCAACCCGCGGCAGACCGTCTACGAGTCAGTGGCCGAGGGCCTGCGGATCCAGCGGCGGGTCGCCGAGGACCCGGAGGGCCGCACCGAGCCGGAGCTGGTGGCGGCGGCCCTCGCCGAGGCGGGGCTGCGCCCGCCCGAGCGGATCTTCCTGCGCTACCCGCACGAGCTGTCCGGAGGGCAGAAGCAGCGGGTGCTGATCGCCGGTGCGCTGGCGTTGCGGCCGCGGCTGCTGGTCGCCGACGAACCGGTCTCGTCGCTGGACGCCTCGATCCGCGGGGAGATCCTGGCGCTGCTGCTGAACCTTCGTGAGTCGCTGGGGCTCGGGATCGTCGTGGTCACCCACGACGTGGGCCTGGCCTGGAACATCGCCGACCGGATCGCGGTGATGTACCTCGGCCGGGTCGTTGAGTGCGGCACGACCGAGGAGGTCCTGGAGCGGCCGCGGCACCCCTACACACAGGCCCTGCTGTCGGTCGTGCCGGAGATCGAGGAGCTCACGCCGGTCGTGCTCAAGGGGGAGGTGCCCGACCCGACCCGGATCCCGGGCGGCTGCCGGTTCCACCCCCGCTGTCCGGCGCTGGCCGACGGCACCGCCGCCGAGGCCGGGATCGCCGAGAGCTGCCGGACCACGGCGCTGCCGGTGCTGGCCGCCACCGGCGACCACCGCGTGGCCTGCCACCTGGCGGCGGAACAGGAGTCGTGAGACGATTCTCTTACTGACTCACGGGTCAGTATGGGACCAGCAAGGAGGTGCCGGCGTGCAGGAGGCGCTCCCGCGGGAGATGTACGTCGACGAAGGGACCTGGCGCGTCGAGCGCGACGCCGTGCTGTACGGCGAGTGGTTCTGCGTCGGCCGCCTGGCAGCGCTCGGGCTGGCCGAGCCCTCGCGGGTCGTGGTGCTCGACGTGGCCGGCGAGTCCGTGCTGGTCACCAGCGACGAGCACGGCGTGCTGCACGCGGCGTACAACGTCTGCCGGCACCGCGGCAGCCAGATCCTGCCGGCGTCCGGCCCGCCCTCCGCCTGCCCGGCCTCGGCGCTGCGGTGCCCCTACCACTCGTGGACCTACGGCCTCGACGGCCGCCTGCTCAAGGCGCCGCACGCGGACCTCGACGACACCTCGGGGTTCGCGCTCAACCCGGTGGGCGTCGAGACCTGGGGCGGCTTCGTCTTCGTGCACCTTTCCCCGGAGCGGGCGCGGCCGCTCGCGGAGTCCGTCGACCACGCGGCCGGCACGCTCGCCAACTACGGCCTCGACGACCTCGTGGTCGGGGCGGCGTTCACCTACGACGTGGCGGCCAACTACAAGGTCATCCTCGAGAACTACAACGAGTGCTACCACTGCGGCCCGGTGCACCCCGAGCTGTCGCGGCTGGTGCCGTCGTTCGCCGGCGGTGGCAGCGACCTCGACTGGGACGCCGGCATCCCGCACCGCGAGGGAGCCTGGACGTTCACGACCACGGGCACGACGACGCGTGCCCCGCTGCCCGGGCTGGACGCCGACGAGCGCACCCGCCACAAGGGCGACCTCGTCTACCCCAACCTGATGGTCTCGGCCTCGGCCGACCACGTCGCCGCGTTCGTGCTGCTGCCGCACGGGCCCGACCGCACCACGGTCGAGTGCTCGCTGCTCTTCGCCGCCGACGCGGTGGCGGCGCCCGACTTCGACCCGAGCGACGCGGGCGAGCTGTGGGACCTCGTCAACCAGCAGGACTGGGCCGTCTGCGAGTCCGTGCAGCGCGGGATGTCGTCGCGCAGCTATCGGCACGGCTGGTTCGCGCCGATGGAGGACGACAGCCTCGACATCCGGCGGTGGCTGCTGCCGCGGTTGGGCGGGACGTCGTGACCACGCAGGTCGACTACGTCGTCGCCGGGCTGGGCGCGCTCGGCTCCGCGACCGCCTACGAGCTGGCGAGTCGCGGCCACAGCGTCGTCGGGCTGGAGCGGTTCGAGCTCGGTCACACCAACGGCGCCAGCCATGACACCAGCCGGATCCTGCGGCACAGCTACCACACGCCGGCGTACGTGCGGCTTACCCAGGACGCGTACGCCGACTGGGCACGGCTGGAGCGCACGAGCGGCCGCAGCCTGGTCACGAAGGTGGGCGGCCTCGACCTGTTCCCGCCCGAGGCGGCCATCCCAGCGGTCGACTACCTCGACTCGCTCGGCGAGGTCGGGATCGAGCACGAGGTGCTCGACGCGGGGGAGGTGGTCGCTCGCTGGCCGCAGTTCAGCCTGGCGAGCGACGTGAAGGCGCTCTACCAGCGCGACGCGTCCATCGTGCCGGCGGCGCTCGGCACCCGGACGATGCAGGAGCAGGCGACGCGGCACGGCGCCTTCCTTCGGCAGCACAGCCCCGTCACCGGGGTGCACGACCTGGGCGAGCGGGGGCTCGAGGTCGAGACCCCGACGGGGACTATCCGCTGCCGGGGGCTGGTGGTCTGCGCGGATGCCTGGGTCAACGACGTGCTCGGGCCTCTGGGCGTGAGCGTGCCGGTCGAGGTCACGCTCGAGCAGGTCACCTACTTCCAGCCCGACGAGCCCGCGCGGTTCGCCCCCGAGCGGATGCCGCTGTGGATCTGGATGGACGACCCGTCCTACTACGGCTTCCCCAGCTACGGCGAGGCGACGATCAAGGCCGCCCAGGACTGCGGGGGGCCGACCGTCGACCCCGACCGTCGTACGTCGGAGCCCGACCCGGCGATGCAGGAGCGGCTCGCCGCGTTCGTGGGCGACCTGCTGCCGGGCAGTGGCGCGCCGGTGCGGTCGTCGCGCTGCCAGTACACCCTCACCCCCGACCGCGACTTCGTGATCGCGCCGGTGCCGGGGCACGAGTCCGTCGTGGTCGGTCTCGGTGCCGCGCACGGGTTCAAGTTCGCGCCGACGTTCGGCCGGCTGCTGGCCGACCTCGCCGTCAGCGGCGAGACCGCCACCGACCTGGCGGCGTACCGGATGGACCGCCCGGCCCTGACCGACCCCGACTACCAGGCGCACTGGCTGGTCTGAGATGCCCGTCCAGCACCTGCGCGAGCAGCTA
>DASTDJ010000173.1:0-5925 GCA_035710425.1 Nocardioides sp. | reverse complement strand
GACGGCAAGATCGCCGAGGCCGACCTCGGCCGGCTGACCCTCACCGACGACATCGACGAGGCGGTCGAGCTGATGGTGAAGGGGCGCGATCTCCGATGATGTGGGTCTTCGCCGTCCTGGTGGTGCTCGCGATGGGCGGGGTCGCGCTGTTCGCGGCCGGCCGCGGCGCGCCGATGGTGCGGGTCTACGACGACCGGCCCGACGCGCTGGTCCCGTCGGACCGTCCGATCGGCCCCGACGACCTGCGTCGGGTCCGCTTCTCGCTCGCGTTCCGCGGCTACCGGATGTCCGAGGTCGACGCCCTGCTCGATCGGCTCGCCACCGAGCGCGAGCGCGCGGACGACGCGCCGACGCCCCCGGAGCGTCGTGGCGACGACGCATCGCCGTAGGGCAGACTGCCGGGCGTGTCGACCGAGCTGATCGTCTACGTGCTGACCGGTCTCGCGGCCGTGGTCATCCTGTTGACCCGGCTTCGGCTCGGGAACGACGAAGGTGGCGCAGGCCGTGCAGACGTCGGCCGGACGACACTCAACGTTCACACGGGGGCCGGCGTGCTCGCGCTGGTCGCGTGGCTGGTCTTCCTGTTCGCGGACGAGCCGCTCGGCGACGACCGAGCGGCGCTGGTGGGCATCGTGGCGCTCGCCCTCTGGTGGATCGTGGTGATCGCCGGCCTGCTCATCCTGGTCCGGTGGATGCCCACTCATGGCAAGCACGCCGCGACCGGCACCGAGGACTCCTGGTCCGAGGGGCCGGGGCTCTCCGTGCTGGCCCACGTCGGGATGCTCGTCGGCGTGTGCGTGTTCACCTACGCCTACCTCAGCTCGGCCGTCTGACGTGCGCCGGACCTCGAGGACCTTCGTGGCGCTCGCGATGCTGCTGCCGCTGCTGCTCGCACCCCCGTCGGTCGGCGGTACGACGGCCGAGGTCGCGGCGGAGCCGGCGGTCAATGGCCGCCGCGTGCTCGGCGCTTCGGTCAACGGTCGCGACATCGTCGCCTACCACCTCGGCGAGCCCGCCCGGGCCGGCGTACCCACCGTGGTGCTGATGTCGACGATGCACGGCAACGAGCCGGACACCCGACACATCCTGTTCGGCCTCAAGGACGGTCGGCCCGTGGTCGGCGTCGACCTGTGGATCGTGCCGACGTACAACCCCGACGGGTTGGCGGCCGGCACCCGCAAGAACGCGCACGGCGTCGACCTCAACCGCAACTTCCCCTACAAGTGGAAGGACCTCGACGGCAGCTACGAGTCCGGGCCGAAGCCCGCCTCGGAGCCGGAGACCAAGGCGATGATGCGCTTCCTGCGCTCGGTGCGCCCCGACTACATCCTCAGTTTCCACCAGCCACTGCGCGGTGTGGACACCGACACGAAGCGCCCGAAGTTCGCGCGCCGGGTCGCCGACAAGCTCAACCTGCCCGCGAAGACGCTCGACTGCGGGTCGGTGTGCCACGGCACGATGACCATGTGGTTCAACCACAAGTTCCGCGGCACCGCGCTGACCGTCGAGTACGGCGCCAGCCCGAAGCGGCGCCACCTCCGCGGCACCGTCCCGCGCCAGGTGCTGTCGGTCTTCAACGCCGGCTACGGCACGATCACGTTCGACCCCGCGGGGCCGTAGGGGCGGTGACTGAGGACCGATACGCCGACTGGTGATTGGTCCTGGCTCACCTCCCACCCGCCGGGGCCGTCGGGAGCGGTGACTTGGACCGGTACGCCGGCGCGGGACTGGTCCTGGCTCACCGCCCATCCGCCGGGGTCAACATGGGCGGTGACTTAGGACCGGTGTGCGGGCTGGTGACTGGTCCTGGCTCACCGCCCACCCGCCCGACGCCATCCGCTCAGCGACCCTCGAACACCGGCTTCTCCTTGGCCACGAACGCCGCGACGGCGGCGCGGTGGTCGGCGGTCGCGCCGGTGCGCTGCATCATCGTGCTCTCGAGCTCCAGTGCCTCCTCGAAGGAGTGGCCGGCGGCGTAGGCGACGGACTGACGCATGGCACCCAGCGCCACCGTGGGCCCGTCCGCGAGCCGCCGCGCCAGGGTGGCGACCTCGCCGGGCAGCGCGTCGGCGGGCACCACCTTTGTCGCCAGGCCGAGCGTCAGCGCCTCGTCGGCCTTGATCGTGCTGGGGAAGTAGAGCAGCTCCATCGCCTTGGCCCGGCCGACCAGCCGCGGCAGGTGGTAGCTGGAACCGGTGTCGCACGAGAGCGCCACGTTGGCGAAGGCCAGGTTGAAGCCCGCGGTGTCGGCGACGATCCGCAGGTCGCAGGCGAAGGCCAGGCTCGCTCCGGCTCCGGCCGCCACGCCGTTGACCGCGGCGACGACCGGCTTGGCCATCCCGGCCAGCGTGGTCACGATCGGGTTGTAATGGTCGTCGACGGTGCTGAACAGCTGCTCGCTGCCGCCGGACTCGAGCAGCTGGATGTGCTCCTTCAGGTCCTGGCCTGTGCAGAACGCCCGCCCGGTGCCGGTCAGCACGACGCAGCGCGCGGCCGGATCCTCGGCGACGCTCCGGACGATCTCGAGCAGCGACACCTTGGTCGCGACGTCGAGGCTGTTCATGGCGTCCGGCCGGTTGAGCGTGATGGTGGCGACGCCGTCGGTCAGGTCGAGAAGCACGGGTGCATCGGACATGACCCGCAGTCTGTCAGCAGCTCGCTACGCCTCGTCCAGGCAGCGGACCACGAACCGGTCGGCGCCCGGCGCGAGACGGGTCGCTTCCTGCTGGAACAGCTCGGCCGCGGCCCGGCCGGGCCAGTCCGGTGGCAGCAGCTGCTCGGGCAGGCCGGGGTCGGCGAACAGGAACTTCCGCCACTCGTGCACGAGGTGGAAACGCCCGGCGAAGGCCGCCTCGTCGTCGTCGGGGTGCTCCTCGAGATGGCCGGCAACCAGGCTGCCGGCGTTGGCCACCCATCCGTCGTACGCCGCCCGCAGCTCGTCGAGGTCCCAGGCCTCCGTCGGCTCCGGGTCGACGTCGAGTGCGCGGGCGGTGCGCGCGGACGCGCCCGCCCGCTCGAGCACCGAGTCGAGCTCGCTGCGCTCGAACGGGCTCACCCAGACGTTGTCCGCCAGCTCGGCGTACCCGAGGAACGCGAGGTCGGCGCGCAACCGGCCTCGGGCGCTCCTGGTGGTGGGCGGATCGACGAACGCCAGGTGCCAAGCGCCGTCCCACTCCGGGTGGTGCCGCCCGTAGATCCGGTCGCCGGCCTCGTCGAGCCGTCGGTTGGCCCGCGCCGTGGCGCGGTAGCCGCGGCCGCCGTCGAGGGTCACCGGCTCGAGCCAGCCCTGCATCACCATCCGCGAGATCGCGGTCCGCACGGCCGGGGCGGCGATGCCGACCGGCGCGAGCAGGCGCACGATCGCGGCGACCGGCGCCTGGCTTCCCCGGCCGCGCAGATGGTCGCCGTACAGGTCGAAGAGGGCCGACCGGGCGTGCATGCGCGTGAGTCTGCCAGCCAGTGGTGCGGGTCACGCCTGCGATAGGGGATAATGGGCTCCGCACGATGTAGGGGGGCGGTTGCACTCTGCCCCCGGTCTTGAACAGGAAGAGGTGCCGGATGGCGGCGATGAAGCCGCGGACGGGCGACGGTCCGCTGGAGGTCACCAAGGAGGGGCGCGGCATCGTGATGCGCGTGCCGCTCGAAGGTGGTGGCCGGCTCGTGGTCGAGCTCAACGCCGAGGAGGCCGGCGCCCTGGGTGACGCCCTCAAGAACGTCGTAGGGTGATCGACCCGACACTCCCTGTCCAAGTCGCACCGCCGGACTTCGCGGTCAGCGGGCTGTTGCCCCACGCGATCACCGGCGCCGAGGTCGTCGCGATCCCGGTCCTGCCAGGGACGGAAGACGGCGACCAGCCCCTGCTCGGGCCGGGTGCAGACCAGCTCGCTGAAGCCCTCGGCGTCGACCTGCTCGGCGCGCTCGAGGTCGATCGGGCGACCGGCAAGACCGGCGAGATCGTCCAGCTCCCCGCGCCCCTCGGCATCCCCAGCAACCCTCAGCTGCGGCTGGTGCTCCTGGTCGGTGTCGGCGACCAGCGGCCCACCGACTTCCGACGGGCCGGCGCTGCGTTGGCGCGCGCGGTTCGCGACCGCGCCACCCTGGCCACCAGCATCCCGGCGCTGAGCCCGACCGCCGGGCTCGAGGCGTTCGTCGTCGGGGCGATGCTCGGGTCGTTCGGCTTCCACTGGCGCTCCTCCGAGCCCGAGCATCGGCCGGTGTCCCGGATCGTGCTCGCCGAGCTGGGGGGCGACGACCGCAAGGTGGTTGACCGCGCTGTCGTGCTCGGCACCGCCGGCTGGCGGGCCCGGGCGCTCGCGACCGTCCCTTCCAACCTCAAGAATCCTGCGTGGCTCGCCGAGCAGGCCCAGACCCTGGCCGCCGACCACGGCCTGAAGTGCCGGGTCTGGGACGAGAAGCAGCTCGAGGCCGAGGGCTTCGGCGGCATCATCGGCGTCGGCCAGGGCTCGGCCCACCCGCCGCGGCTGATCCGCATCGACTACACGCCCAAGAAGGCGCGCCGCGCGACCCCGACCGTCGCGCTCGTGGGCAAGGGCATCACGTTCGACACCGGCGGGCTGATGATCAAGCCCGGTCCGTCGATGATCCACATGAAGCGCGACATGACCGGCGGCGCCGTCGTGATGGCGACGATGGCGGCGCTAGCCGACGTCGGCTGCCCGGTGCGCGTGGTCGGGCTGATCGCGGCAGCCGAGAACGCCATCTCCGGATCGGCGACCCGCCCCGGCGACGTACTCCGTCACTACGGCGGTCGCACCAGCGAGATCACCAACACCGACGCCGAGGGCCGCCTGGTGCTCGCCGATGCCATGGCCTACGCCGTCGACAAGGTCGAGCCCGACGCGCTCGTCGACGTCGCCACGCTCACCGGCGGGATCAAGGTGGCGCTCGGCCAGCAGGTCGGCGGGCTCTTCGCCAACAGCGACCCGCTCGCTGCCGCGCTGCTGGCCGCCGGCGAGACCGCGGGAGAACCGTTCTGGCGGTTCCCGCTGTTCGAGGGTTACGAGGACAAGCTCAGCTCCAAGATCGCGGACTCCGACCACAGTCCCAAGGGGCCCCAGGCGATCGTCGCGGCGCTGTTCCTCCAGCACTTCGCCGGCGACGTCCCGTGGGCCCACCTCGACATCGCCTCGGTCGGCGACGTGCCGGAGGAGAGCTTCGAGTGGACCACCGGTCCCTCCGGGTTCGGCGCTCGCGCACTCCTCGACTGGCTCGGCTCCGACCACCCGCTCGAAGGAATCCTCTGATGTTGGGTCTCACCGTCCGCTGGTCCCTGGAGAACGCCCCCGACGGCGTCGAGGAGAAGCTCGCGTCGTACGTCGCCGACACCTCGCACGCCAAGTTCACCGGCATGCCCGGGCTGGCTTTCAAGACCTGGCGGGTGCGCCCGGGTGAGTGGTTCGAGGGCTGCTACGTGTTCGCGACCGACGCCGCCCGCGCGGAGTTCCAGGCCACGTTCACCGAGTCCGCAGCCGACTCGGCGGGCTCGCAGATCATCGGCAGTGCGCCGATCCTGATCGAGGAGTGCGACGTCGTCGCCGTCGCCGAGGGCTGGGAAGGGTTCCGTCCCGCCCGCACCTTCGGCTGAACCGTCACCGACTCACGGACGGGTCACTCCGGCTCGGCGACCCACATCTTCTTCGCGACCAGCAGCCCGTCGCCGACGGGGAGCATGGCGGCGACCAGGTCCTCGCTCTCGGCGATCTCGCGGCCGAGGTCGCGGATCGCCACGGTGTCGTCGTCGCGCTGGGACGGGTCGGCCACCCGGTCGTGCCACAGCGCGTTGTCGAAGGCCACGACGCCGCCCGGCCGGAGCAGCCGCATGGCCTCCTTGAGGTAGGCGGAGTACTCCGCCTTGTCGCCGTCGGCGAAGACCATGTCGTAGTGGCCGTCGGTCAGCCGGGGGAG
>DASTDJ010000172.1:0-15766 GCA_035710425.1 Nocardioides sp. | reverse complement strand
CAGCGGGCGGCCGTCGACGCGTTCCAGTCAGCGGCGCGGGCCGGCGACTTCGAGGCGCTGCTGCAGGTCCTCGACCCCGACGTGGTGCTGCGCAGCGCCGGCGTCGACGCCGTGTCGATCGTGCGGGGTGCGGCCGCCGTCGCGTCGGGCGCAGTCGCCTTCCAGCGGATCGCCGTCGACTCGCGGCCGGTGCTGGTCGACGGGGTGGCCGGGGCCCTCGTCGTCGTGGACGGCAAGGTCTCCTCGCTCGCCGCGTTCACCGTCGTCGACGGCAGGATCGTCGAGATCGACATCGTCAACGACCCGGAGCGGTTGCGTGGAGTGGTCGTGCCCGCCGAGGCTGTCGAGCAGACCGACGACTGAGGAGGCCGCGATGATCGCGCGGATGTGGCGGGGCTGGGTGCGCACGGAGCTGATCGACGAGTACGTCGACATCGTCGAGCGCACCGGCATGACGGGCTATCGGGCGACACCCGGCAACCAGGGCGCCCAGTTGTTGACCCGTGACCTCGGTGGCGGTCGCACGGAGCTGATCACGCTTAGCTGGTGGACCGACCTGGACGCCATCCGGGCGTTCGCCGGCGAGGACATCGAGGTCGCCAAGTACTACCCCGAGGACGACCCCTACCTGCTGGACCGCGAGACCACGTGCTCGCACTTCGAGGTCGCCCCACCCGCCGACCCACCCGCCACGACGGGCTGAGCCGCTCACCCCAGCCCGCGCCACCAGCCGAGCAGCAGCACGGTGCGGGCGACCGCGAAGATCGGCGGGATGGGCAGCGCGAAGCCCCACCAGAAGGCGGCCTCCACGGGGAGCAGGGCGAGGGCCAGGATCGCCCCGTCGAGGTGCTCGCCCCAGACCCGGACCCCGGCGACGACCTCGAGGGCGCAGACGGCCAGGAAGGCCACGAGCAGGGTGGTGGTCGTCGAGATCCCGTGTCGCTCGAACGGCCCGTCGCCGTACGTCGGGAACCCCATGAACGTCCACACCTCGCCGGTGGCGCGGAGGTGACGGATGCCTCCCACGCACGGCAGTCCGAAGCCCAGGCCGGTGAGCACGAGCAGTCCGGCCGCCGTCCGCAGCGCCAGGTCCTCGCCCATCGCGTCCTCCTGCCCGTCAGCCTGGCAATCGCCCGGCCAGCGCGTCCAGGCCCGCGGCCACCTCGGCCGGCCGAGCGAGGTGCCACAGGTGGTGTCCGGCGACCTCCGCCACCGGCCAGCCGGCCTCCCGGGCGAACGCCAGCTCGGCGGCGTACGTCGTCCCGAAGGCGAGGTAGGCGCAGGATGCACGGCTCCACCCCGGCGGCGGAGAGACCTCGGTCTCGAAGTACTCGAGGCTCAACCGTGGCGCCGCGGCGTCCACGCGATCGAACCAGGGCGCGGGCAGGATCTCCGCCATCTCCTCGGCCGGCCACCAGCGCGTCCAGGGCGGCAGACTGCCGTCGTCAGCGGCGAGGTCGGCGAGGGTCGCGAAGAGCTCCGGTGGGGCCAAGCGAGTGGGTCCCGTCGCGGGTGGCAGTGCGGCATCCATGAACAGGACCGCATCGACGCCGGCCTCCGCGGCGACGGTGGCCGCCAGGTAGCCGGCGTTGCTGTGGGCCACCAGTACGTCAACGGATTGCCCCGCCTCGCTCCACTCGGCGACCAGCCGATCGGGGTGGATCGGCTCCCGGCACCGCGCGACCGACGTGTCGTGCCCGCGGCCGCGCAACGCGTCGGCGAGCGGCTGGTAGCCGGCCGGCCCCAGGAGCGGGCTCGGCAGGACGAGCAGCCTCGCCGTCACGCCCCGGTGTCAGTCGTCGGCGGCCTCGAGCGCCGCGGCCACCCGTCGGTGCGCCTCCCAGATCTCCTCCGGGAGCCGCTCGAACTGGTTCAGGTGCTCCTCGCGGTGCTCGATCTCCTCACGCCAACGGGGCACGTTGATCGAGAGGATGGTCTCGAGGTCCTTCGGACTGATGTCGACGCCCTCGAGGTTGAGCTCGTCCTCGGTGGGCACGATGCCGACCGGCGTCTCCCGGCCCTTCACCTCGCCGTTCTTCAGCTGCAGCAGCCACAGCAGCGGACGCAGGTTGTCGCGGTAGCCGGGCCACAGGAAGTGACCGTCGTCGGGGTCGCGCTGGAACCAGTTCACGTGCGCGAAGATCGGCTGCTGCTTCGCGGCGCCGACCACCTTCAGGTAGTGCGCTGCGTAGTCGCCCTCGCCGTAGGCCATGAACGGCCGGTTGGACATCGGGTCGTAGCGCAGGACGCCCTCCTTGCCCTCGGCGGCTGCCGTGGCCTCGGCGCCGAGCGTGAGCCCGTCGTAGACCCCCTCGGCCAGGTCGTGGATCGCGCGGATCAGGGGCTCGCGGTCCCGAGTCCGGCCGCCGAAGATGATCGCGTCGATCGGCACGCCCGAGGCGGCGTTGTAGTCGGGAGCGATGTTGGGGATGTTGTCGAGGGTCGTGGTGAACCGGCTGTTGGGGTGCGCCCACGGGGAGCTGTCGCTGTCCTTGCGGTCGGCGATCGGGTTGCCGTGCCAGTCGGCCCACCCGGTCGGGTCCTCCGGCGGCTCGGGCGTGCGCCCCTCCCACCAGACCTCGCCCTTCTCGGCGTTGTAGGCGACGTTGGTGAAGATCGTGTGGGTGCCCTCGTCGATCGAGGCCAGGGCGATCGGGTTGGTGCGCTTGTTGGTGTCCTTGGCGACCCCGAAGACGCCGAACTCCGGGTTCATGCCGTAGAGCCGGCCGTCCTCCTCGTTGACCCACAGCCAGGCGATGTCGTCGCCGTAGAACGAGACGTGGTAGCGGTCGCCCAGCACGTCGGGCGCCAGCATCATCGCGAGGTTGGTCTTGCCCGACGCGCTCGGGAAGCCGCCGCAGATGTGGTAGTCCTTCCCGGTCTCCTTGTCGTGGATCCCGATCAGCATGTACTGCTCGGCGAGGAACTTCTTCGACACCCAGCCGTCGTACGCCGCCTGGCGCAGGCCGTGGGCGATCTTGCCGAGCAGCGCGTTGCCGCCGTACGACGAGCCGAAGTGCAGGATCGTCCGCTCGTCGGCGACGGTGACGAAGTAGCGCTGGTCGTCGGGCGTCCCCTGGCCGAGGTTCTCCAGGTCGCCGGTGACGTGCACGGCCTTCACGAACTGGTCGGGGTCGTCGAGGTTCTCGACGTACTGCACGCCGACCCGTGACATCCGGATCATGTGCAGCACGACGGTGCGGGCGTCGGTGAGCTCGACGCCGGTGGCCCACGGGGCCAGCTCGTTGCCCGGAGGCGCCATCAGGTAGGGGATGACGTACATCGTCTTGCCACGCGAGGCGCCGCGCATGCGCTCCTCGAGCAACGGCCGCATCTCCGATGCCGGCCGCCAGTTGTTGTAGACGCCGCGGTCGCTCTCGCGGTTGGTGGCGACGATCGTCCGCTCCTCGGAGCGGGCGGTGTCCTTGTGGTAGCTCCGGGAGTAGTAGCGGCCCTCCCCCGCGGGCAGCAGCTCGCCGGCGTCCAGCGCCTCCTGGACGAGACGGGCGTCGTCCTCGGCGTCGACGACCTCCACCCGCTCGGCTCCGGTGACCTCTGCCCAGTAGCGCACGTACTCGCGCACCTTGGGGTTCGTCAGCCCCGCTTCGTCCAGCACTGCTGTCACATCCACCATCGCCGCGTCGTCCTCTCTCACGTGACCAGGTGCGAGCAGGTTAGCGGTAGGCAGGGGCCCGTCCGACCCATCCCTCTAGTCCATCCGGACCAGGTGGCCGTGCCGAACGGGTGGTCCGGGGAAATCCACCTGCGAACCCGGCAACGATTTCCTACCGTGGAAGCGATGAGTTACCTGGATCACACCGGTCTGACTCATCACTGACGAAGCCCGACGAGCGAGAGGAGGGATGACCATGTGGGACACCGCCCAGACCACGACGACAGCACACCTGTCGCGTGACCTGCCGTGCCCGCGCTGCGGCCACGCCGTCCACACCTTCCTCGCGTGCGGCGACAGCTGCGACTGCCAGCCGGTCGAGCTGCCCGGCAGCAACGCAGCGTGACGCTTACGTCTCGACGACGACCTTGATCGCCTCGCGCTGGTCCATGGCGCGGTAGCCGTCGGCGACCTGGTCCAGCGGCACCGTCGCGTCGAACACGCGGCCCGGGTCGATCCGACCGCTGGTGACCAGGTCGAGCAGCTCGGGCAGGTAGCGGCGTACCGGTGCCATCCCACCGGCCAGCCCGACGTTCTTGGAGAACATCCGCCCGACCGGCACCTCGACCCCGTGGGGCACACCCACGAACCCGACAGTGGCACCAGGCCGGGCGACGGTGAACGCCGTCTCCATCGACGCGTCCGTGCCGACACACTCGAGGACCGCGTCGGCGCCCACTCCCCCGGTGATCTCGGCGACCTCGGCCTCGCCTTCCTTGCCACGCGCCGCGACGATGTGGGTGGCGCCGAACTCGGTGGCGACCTTCTGGCGGGACTCGTGCCGCGACATCGCGACGATCTTCTCCGCACCCATCACCGACGCCGCGAGCACCCCGCACAGCCCGACCGCGCCGTCGCCGACGACGACGGCGGTGCCGCCCTCCGGCACCCCGGCCGCGACCGCGGCGTGCCAGCCGGTGGCCATCACGTCGGTCAGCGCCAGCAGCGAACGGGTCATCGCCGGGTCCGGGTCGGAGTCGGTGCGCACCAGGCTGCCGTCGGCCTGCGTGACGCGTGCGTACTCCGCCTGTCCGCTGACGGTGATGCCGAGATTGGTGCACACCGACTGCATCCCCGCCCGGCAGTGCACGCAGGTGTTGTCACAGTGGCAGAACGGCACGACCACGAAGTCGCCCGCCTTGAACGCCGTGACCTCGGACCCGACCTCGACCACCTCGCCGATGCACTCGTGGCCGATCGTGGCGCCGGCACGGATCGGGTTCTCCCCCCGGTAGGGCCACAGGTCGGACCCGCAGATGCAGGCCGCGTGGACCTTCACGATCGCGTCGGTGGGGAGCTTGAGCGTCGGGTCGGGGACCTCGGAGACCCGGATGTCGCCCGGTGCGTGGATGGTGGTGGCGCGCATCCCGCCATCCTCGCAGGGCCGCCGCGGCGCCCGAACCGGGGTTGAGAACACGCCGCGCGTGTGGATTTGCCTTATCTCACATGTGAGTTACCGTCGAGCACATGGCAGTCGACTACAAGGGACGCATCGGCAACCTGATCCGCGACGCACGGAAGCACCGCGGCCTGACCCAGAGTCAGCTCGCGGACCTGCTGAGTACGAGCCAGAGCGCGATCAACCGGATCGAGAAGGGCCACCAGAACCTGAGTCTCGAGATGCTCGCCCGGATCGGCACCGCCCTCGACTCCGAGATCGTCGCCCTCGGCGCCGGCCCGACGCACCTGCGCGTGGTCGGCCCCACGACGCTCTCCGGGAGCATCGAGGTCAAGACGTCCAAGAACGCCGGCGTCGCGCTGCTCTGTGCCTCGCTCCTCAACCGGGGCCGGACCACGCTCCGAAAGGTGGCGCGGATCGAGGAGGTCAACCGCCTGCTGGAGGTGCTCAGCAGCCTCGGCGTCCACACCAAGTGGCTCAACGACGACAACGACCTCGAGATCGTCCCTCCGAAGGAGCTCGACCTCGACCACGTCGACGAGGAGGCCGCGCGTCGTACTCGCTCGGTGATCATGTTCCTCGGCCCGCTGCTGCACCGCGCCGAGTCGTTCGAGCTGCCCTACGCCGGCGGCTGCAACCTCGGCACCCGCACGGTCGAGCCGCACATGGCCGCGCTCCGTCCGTTCGGCCTCGAGGTCAAGGCCACCGACGGCTCCTACCACGCGCGGGTCAACGGCGCGATCGAGCCGCAGCGCCCGATCGTGCTCACCGAGCGCGGTGACACGGTCACCGAGAACGCCCTGATGGCCGCCGCCCTGCACCCCGGCACCACGGTGATCCGCAACGCCTCGTCCAACTACATGGTCCAGGACCTCTGCTTCTTCCTGCTCCGACTGGGCGTCGAGATCGAGGGCATCGGCACCACCACGCTGCGGGTCACCGGGCGTGAGGAGATCGACGTCGACGTCGACTTCGCGCCCAGCGAGGACCCCATCGAGGCGATGTCGCTGCTCGCCGCGGCGATCGTGACCCAGTCGTCGATCACCATCCAGCGGGTGCCGATCGAGTTCCTCGAGATCGAGCTCGCCGTGCTCGAGGAGATGGGGTTCCAGTACTCCCGCTCCGAGGAGTACGACGCCCGCAACGGCCACACGAGACTCGTCGACATCGTGACCAAGCCCTCCGAGCTGCACGCGCCGCTGGACAAGATCCACCCGATGCCGTTCCCAGGTCTCAACATCGACAACCTGCCGTTCTTCGCGGTGATCGCCGCTGTCGCCGACGGGCAGACCTTCCTGCACGACTGGGTCTACGAGAACCGCGCGATCTACCTCACCGAGCTCAACAAGCTCGGCGGCCAGGTCAAGCTGCTCGACCCGCACCGAGTGATGATCGAGGGCCCGACCCACTGGACCGGCGCCGAGCTGATGTGCCCGCCCGCGCTCCGCCCGGCGGTCGTCATCCTGCTCGCCATGCTGGCCTCGAAGGGCACCTCGGTGCTCCGCGGCACCTACGTGATCCATCGCGGCTACGAGGACCTCGCCGAGCGGCTCAGCTCCCTCGGCGCCAACATCGAGACGTTCAGGGACATCTAGGGTTTCGAGGCTCGTCGCTGGCGCTCCTCGCGCCTCAACCACCGTCAGCGGAACAGGGTCTCCACCCAGGCGCGGGCCGGCTTGCGCGCCGGAGCCGGCGCTTCCATGTCCGTGGTGATCCGCGGCATCGGCGCCGTGTGCTGGCCGGCGTGCCGGTGCCAGTCGTTCTCGGCCTCGATCAACGATCCGAGATCTGCGCGGGAGAGGAACACGCCGTGCCCGTCGGGGCACAGGTTCACCTCGCCGTCACCGAGCGTGTCCGACACCATCTCGGCGCCGCATCGAGGGCAGGACAAGGTCTCCATGTCTCGACCGTAGCCCGCACACCCGGCGGTTCACAGCAGCATCGCCGCGTGACGTTGGATACTGCACCCGTGACCACCCCCAGGACCGGTTTCGCGTTCCTCGACGAGGTGCAGCGCAAGCCGGGTTCGGTGCTGGCCTTCGCCCACCGAGGTGGGGCCTATCACCCGGAGGTCGAGGGCCTGGAGAACACCCTGGCGGCCTTCAAGCACGCTGTCGCGCTCGGCTACGACTACCTCGAGACCGACGTCCACGTCACCCGCGACGGCCACCTGCTGGCATTCCACGACGACGTGCTCGACCGGGTCAGTGACCGGCAGGGCGAGATCGCCCGGTCGACGTACGCCGAGGTCCGCCAGGCCCTGATCGGTGGCCGCGAGGAGGTGCCCACCCTGGGCCGGCTCTTCGACGAGTTCCCGGACGCGCGGTTCAACGTCGACATCAAGTCGGAGGGTGCAGTGCCGGTGCTGGCGAGCTTCATCGAGGCGCGCGAGGCCTGGGACCGGGTCCTCGTCGGCTCTTTCTCGGTGCGGCGGATCCGCACCTTCCGCCGACTCACCGGAGGTCGGGTCCCGACGTCGGCGCACCCCGGCGAGGTCGCCTGCTTCCTCGCTGTTCCGAGCGGGCGCCTGGCCGACCGGCTCACCGGCGGCCGGGTCGCCGCGTTCCAGGTACCGCACCGGCGCGGTCCCCTGGTCGTGGCCAGCCGCGCGCTGATCCGCCGCGCCCATGCGGCGGGGAAGCACGTGCACGTGTGGACGGTCGACGACCCCGAGGAGATGAGGGATCTCCTCGACCGGGGCGTCGACGGGTTGTTCACCGACCGCACGGACCTGCTCAAGCAGGTGCTGGTCGAACGAGGGCAGTGGAGGGAGACCCGATGAGCGAGAGCGACCCGCCAGGTGGCATCGCGGACCTGCGGCCGCTGACCCGCGCCAACGAGCAGCGCGCCTGGTACTTCTACGACTTCGCCAACAGCGCGTTCGCCACCACCATCGGGGGCGTTCTCTTCGGCCCCTACATCAAGGAGATCGCCGAGGAGGCCGCGGTCGACAACCGGATCGACGTGTTCTTCTTCTCGATCGCGCCGGGGTCGCTGCCGCCGTTCATCATCACCTTCTCGACCATCATCTCGGCGGTGGTCCTGCCGCTGCTCGGCGCAGTGGCCGACCGCACCTCCCGCAAGAAGGACCTGCTCGCCGGGTTCGCCTGGGCCGGGGCTGCATCGGCAGCCCTGCTGTTCTTCGTCACGGGCGACAACTGGCAGCTGGGTGCGATCGCGTTCCTGGTCGCCAACCTCTGCTTCGGGGCGGCGGCCGTGTTCAACGACGCCCTGCTGCCGATCATCAGCACCGAGAACGAGCGCGACCGGGTGTCCAGCCGCGGCTGGGCGATGGGGTACGCCGGCGGCGGGCTGCTGCTCGCCCTCAACTTCGTGCTGATCACGTTCCACGACAGCTTCGGACTCACCGAGGGTATGGCGGCGCGGATCAGCATGCTGTCCGCGGCGGTGTGGTGGGCCGGGTTCACGTTCATCCCGTTCCGCGGGATCCAGAACCACCCACCCCGGGCCGTCGAGGCGGTCGAGGGCGGCATCTTCGCGAGCAGCTTCGGGCAGCTCTGGAAGACCTTGAAGGACATGCGCAACTACCCGGTGACGCTCACCTTCCTGGCGGCGTACCTGTTCTTCAACGACGGCATCCAGACGGTCATCTCCCAGGCCTCGCTCTACGGCACCGACGAGCTCGGCTTCGAGCTCGGCACCGTCCTCGCGGTCTACCTGCTCGTCCAGTTCGTGGCGGTCGGCGGAGCGATCGCGTTCGGCCGGGCCGCGGGGAGGTACGGCGCCAAGCGGGTGATCCTGTCCGGCCTGGGCATCTGGATGGCGATCGTCACCATTGCCTTGGTACTCCCCGACGAGCAGCTCGTGCCGTTCCTGCTGCTGGGCATGGCGATCGGCATCGTGCTCGGCGGCACCCAGGCGCTGTCCAGGTCGTACTTCTCGCTGCTGATCCCCCGCGGCAAGGAGGCGGAGTACTTCAGCTTCTACCACGCCATGGAGCGAGGCACCTCGTGGTTCGGCACCCTGGTGTTCGGGCTGGTCTACCAGTTCACCGACTCCTACCGACCGGCGATCTTCGCCCTGGTGTTCTTCTTCCTGATCGGCGGCCTGCTGCTGATGCGGGTCGACACTCAACGCGGCATCCGCGAGGCCGGCAACGACGCCCCGGCGGTCGTCTGAGGGGCCATACCGTCGGTATTCCGCGCTTTCGTTGGAATCTTGCCGACACGGGTACCGTTGAACCCTGGGGAGGCTGGAGGCGTGCTTCCCTCGCGAGTTGGTCCTGCACCGTGTCGGTGGCGGGAGACGATCAAGTTTGGAGGTGCCTCAATGGCGGAGCGCACATTGCGTGGCGCGCGGCTCGGAGGCCAGAGTTTCGAGGACGAGCGCGGCATCGAGTTCGCGGCTCGTCAGCAGGTGGGCTATCGGTGCCCGCAGGGTCATGACTTCGAGATCACCATGTCGGTCGAGGCTGAGGTCCCGGCCGTCTGGGAGTGCCCGCGCTGTGGCGCGGAGGCGTTGAGCACGGCCGGCATCGAGCGCGAGCAGAAGGCCGAGAAGCCCGTGCGCACCCACTGGGACATGCTGCTCGAGCGTCGCTCCGAGAAGGAGCTCGAAGACATCCTCAAGGAGCGTCTCGAGCTGCTCCGCGGCGGCGAGATCGGCCCGGCGCACCTGCACCGCGCCAGCGCCAAGAAGCGGAAGGCCACGGCCTGAGCCGCTTCTAAGACCCCTGTTCGGGGTCGTCGACCACCTCGCCCTGGACCACCGTTCCCTGTGAACGGGGTCCGGGGCGAGTCGTCTGTCCGGGCCCCGGGCCGGTGCTGAGCACCACGAGACGGCGGCTGACGATGCCCGTGAGCAGCCGCCGGAACAGCGGCCGGGTCACGGGCAGGATCAGCAGGATGCCGAACGCGTCGGTGACGAAGCCGGGGCTCAGCATCAGCGTGCCACCGACCAGGATCAGGGCGCCGTCGGCGAGCTCCTTGGCCGGCATCCGGCCGCTGTCGAGGGCGGTGCGCAGGGCTCGCCAGGCCCGGCCCCCCTCGCGCCGGATCAGCCAGGTGCCGAGGATGCTGTCGGCGATCAGCAGCAGGATCGTCCACCACGGGCCGATGACCTGGCCCACCTGGATCAGCACGTAGATCTCGACGATCGGCACCACCACGAACACCACGAGGAGGAGCCATCCCAGCCCCCGGCGTCGGCGGGCCATCAGCGTGCCTCTCCCCTGCCGCTCGCCGCGCGGCGTACCTGCTGGGCACGCTCGCGCAGACCCCAGGCGGTGATCCGCCGCAGCGACTCGGCGGCAACGGACGGGCTCATCTTGGACTCGCCGCGCACCCGCTCCACGAACTCGATCGGCACCTCGCGGACTGTGAGCCCGGAGCGGAGCGTGCGCGCGACCAGGTCGGTCTGGAAGACGTAGCCGGCGGACCGGACCTGGGCGAGGTCGATCTTCTCCAGCGTGGCCCTGCGGAACAGGCGGAAGCCCGCGGTGGCGTCGCGCACGTCGATGCCGAGCAGCAGCCGGACATAGGCGTTGCCGCCCCGGGACAGCAGCTCGCGGCGACGGGGCCAGTTCCGCACCGAGCCGCCGGGGATCCAGCGGGAGCCGATCACCAGGTCGGCGGTCTCCAGGGCGGACAGCAGCAGGTGGAGCTCCTCCGGCTGGTGGGACCCGTCGGCATCCATCTCGCCGATCACGTCGTAGCCCTCGTCGAGCGCCCAGCGGAACCCGTGCAGGTAGGCCGCGCCGAGGCCGCCCTTGGCCGCCCGGTGCAGCACGTGAACCTTGGGGTCGGTCTTCGCGAGCTCGTCGGCGACCTTGCCGGTCCCGTCCGGGGAGTCGTCATCGACCACCAGGACGTCGACCTCGGGCCGGGCGCGCCGCAGCCGGCCGACGATCCACGCGAGGTTGCTGACCTCGTTGTACGTGGGGACCACCATCACGACACGACCAAGCGTCGGGTGGCGAGCGGGGTCGGGATCAGTCACGGGAGGCTTTCTCGTCGGGGCCCGTCAGGACAGGTTCGGCCGGCGCCGGTTCGGGCGCTGGGCGCCGCTCTCGACGATACGTGACCAGCCGCAACGCCAGCCCCACCGCGGTCACCAGCGGGAGCAGCACGGCGAGCCACTGTCCGAGCCGCACCCCGGGGGTGACGCCCGGTCGCAGCCCGACCTGCTCCAGCAGCACGTCCTGGGTGCGGGGATCGGCCTGCGCCACCACGCTCCCGTCGGGAGCGATGATGCCGGTGATGCCGTTGGTGGAGGCGACCACGAGGTACTTGCCGGACTCGATCGCGCGCAGCCGGGTGATCGCGAACTGCTGGTCGATCTGGTCGGTGAAGATGAAGCTCGCGTTGCTCGTCTGCACGGCGAGCAGGTCGGCGCCGTTCTCGACCTGGTCGTAGAAGACGTCGTCGTAGGCCACGTCGAAGCAGATCGCGTCGGCCACCGCGACCCCCGCCACCCGCAGCGGCTGGTCGCTGGTGCCGCTGAGCATGTCGCGGGAGATCCGCCCGAGCTGCCCCTGGTCCTCGATCCCCCAGCTGCGCAGCCACGAGCGCAGCGGCATGTACTCGCCGTAAGCGACCGGGTGGTGTTTGGTGTACCGCTCGCCGGCGCCCGTCTCGGGGTCCCACACGATCCCCTGGTTCAGTACGTGGTCCTCCCCCGCGTCGACGATGGCGCCGACCAGGATCGGGACGCCGATCGCGGCGGAGGCACGGCGGATGCCGGCATTGGTCGTCCCGTCGCGGAACGGGTCGATGGCAGTGGAGTTCTCGGGCCAGAGCACGAAGTCCGGGCGCTGCACCGACCCTCGGTCGACCTCCGCCGCCAGGTCCACGGTGGCCTGGACGTGGTTCTCGGTCACCTGCGGGTGGTCGGCCAGGATGTCGTTCTCCGGCGGCGGCACGTTGCCCTGCACGACCGCCACGTCGGCGGTGGAGGGCTCATCGAGCTCGTACGGCGTGAGGCTCGGCACGACCATCAGGGCGAAGATGCCGGCCACGACGCCCAGTGCGACCAGCCGGGAGCGGCGATCACTCTCGAGCACCGCCCAGGCGAGCACGAACCCGCTCAGCGCGAGGAGGAACGAGACGCCGCTCATGCCCACGTAGGTCAGGGCGTCGGCCACAGGGGTGTCGACGACGCCGAAGGACAGCCGGCCCCACGGCATGCCGCTGAAAGGCCAGCCGGTGCGCCAGAGCTCCATCGTCACCCAGGCGGCGGCCAGCCACACGGGCCACCAGCGCAACCTGCTCATCGGACCCGCAGCGGCGCCGAGGAGGCCGTAGAAGAGTGCCTCCAGACCGGCGAGCCCCAGCCACGCGGGCGGGCCGATCGACTCCGACATCCAGTAGATGTGGGTGAAGTAGAACGCGACGCCGAACACCAGGCCGGGAATCCACGCGCGGCGCCCCGGCAGGCCGTGGGTGCTCAGCGCGAAGCCGGCCAGCGCCACGGGGATCAGGTAGGCGATCGCCACGGGCTCGAAGGCCAGGGACAGGAGGAGGCCGGAGACCAGGGCCAGGCCGGCACGCTTCAGCACGAGTAGACGCTACCGGGAGAAACGCCCGGATCCAGAAGTCTCAGGGCCACGGAAGGGGCTCGGACACCTTCGGTCCATCCCACCGACGACCGGCTGCCGAAGCCGAGACGTTGTCTAGGGGGCCCGCGCCCCTTCCGTGTCGCTCTCGAGGAGCGGACCGACCTCCGCGAACCATGTCGGGCGGCTGTTGGCGCTACAGCCTCCGACTCCGGCCACTCGGACGTCGGTCCGCCTACCACGACCTGCGTGAGCGAACGGCACGAACACAATCCTTCGAGCCGGGCTCTGTCAACCGGTCGCTGACCTGCACGAACGCGCGAAGTCGCAGGTCAGCGCGTCACCTGGCGTTCATGAGTTGTTAGAGATTTTGCGAAGCGGGGTCGGCGTGTCGGACTACTGGTACAGACCACCTGTCAAGGCACCACGACGGTCCCCGTGGCGCTGGTGGCGAGGAGCGGCTCGGCCAGCACCTCGGCGGCACCGGGACGCTCCTCGGTCGCGGCCCCGCGGGCGATCACGTGCACGGCGAAGTCCATGACCCGCGACCGGGTGCCGACGCGGACCAGCTCACACGTGACCTCGAGGACGTCGCCCGCGCGCACCGGCGCACGGAACTGCACGTCGGAGTACGACGCGAAGAGGCCCTCGTCGCCGTCGGAGCGGATGCACATCTCGGTCGCGACGTCGCCGAAGAGGCCGAGGCTGTAGGCGCCGTCGACCAGGTCGCCGGCGTAGTGGGCGTGGGAGTAGGGCACGTAGCGGCGGTGCACGACCCGCATCCCCACCTCGGCGGCCATCAGGCGGCCTTGCTCTGGACGAGCCGGTGGACGAGGTACGACGCCACCTCGCCCGGCGTCGTACCGCGCCCGAACACGCGGTCGACACCCAGGTCGGCCGACATGTTCTCGTCGAACCGGGGCCCGCCGACGATCAGCAGCGGCCGCTTCTCGGCGGGGTAGGACTCGCGGAAGGCGGCCGACATCTCGCGGGTGTTGAGCATGTGGGCGTCGCGCTGGGTGACCACCTGGGAGACGAGCACCGCGTCGGCGCGCTCGGCCCGGGCCCGCTCGACCAGCTGCGGGACGGACACCTGCGCGCCGAGGTTGACCACCTTCAGCTCGCGGTAGTACTCGAGCCCCTTCTCCCCCGCGAACCCCTTGATGTTGAGGATCGCGTCGATGCCGACCGTGTGGGCGTCGGTGCCGATGCACCCGCCGACGACCACCAGCCGGCGGCGCAGCGCGCGCTTGACCGTCGCGTTGACCTCCTTCGGGGTGAGCAGCGGGTAGTCCCGCTCCACCACCTCGACCTTGCTGGTGTCGACCAGGTGGTGGACCCGCCCGTAGACCACGAAGAACGTGAAGTCGGGACCCATCGGCTTGGCGTGCACCACGAGCGCCGGGTCCATGCCCATCTTGTTGGCCAGCTGGGCGGCGGCACCCTCGGCCACCTTGGAGTGCGGGATCGGCAGGGTGAAGCTCAGCTGCACCATGCCGTCGCCGGTGGTGTCGCCGTAGGGCCGGACGATCGTTGACTCGGTCACTTCTCCTCCAGGAGCTCGGAGGCCGGGTTGTAGTAGGCGCTCGACTTCTTCGCGACGCCGTCGAGGCCGCGGCCGGCGTCGGCGGGGCGCTTCATCAGGCCGAAGGTGCTGTCGGCGATGGCGTCCAGTAGGCCGTGCTCGTGGTCGAGGATCTGGTTCATCAGGTCGATCGACTCGCCGAGCACCTGCCGCGCCCGCTGGGCGATGAACCCGTCGGGGGCAGGGTGGAAGTCCTCGTGCAGGTTGCCGGCGGCATTCATCACGTAGCGGACGTTCTGCAGGGCCAGGTCGCGGTCGGAGAGCCACGGGGTCACCACCGCCTCGGTCATCATCCCGACCAGCAGGATGCCTTGCCCGGTCAGTGCACCGACCAGGTTGAAGAAGCCGTCGAGCAGGTAGCCGCGGAAGACGTCGCCGGTCATGTGGCGGGTGGGCGGCATCCACTTCAGCGGCGCCTTCGGGAACAGGTCGCGGGCCAGCATCGCGTGGGCGAGCTCGAGGCGGAACGAGTCGGGGATGTCGGGGTCGATCTCGAACGCGTGCCCCAGGCCGAGCTGCCAGTCCGCGAGGCCGGCCTCCTTGGCGAAGTACTCGTTGAGCAGCTGGCTGGTGGTCACGGTGTGCGCCGCGTCGACGGCGTCGGCGGTCGTGAGGTAGTTGTCCTCGCCGGTGTTGATGATGATCCCGGCCCGGGCGTGGACCTGGCGGCTGAACCGCTGGTCGACGAAGGTTCGCACCGGGTTGATGTCGCGGAAGAGGATCCCGTACATCGAGTCGTTGAGCATCATGTCGAGCCGCTCGAGCCCGGCCAGCGCGGCGATCTCGGGCATGCAGAGCCCGCTGGCGTAGTTGGTCAGGCGCACGTAGCGGCCGAGGTCCTTGCTGGACTCGTCGAGGGCCGCCCGCATCAGGCGGAAGTTCTCCTGCGTGGCGTAGGTGCCGGCGTAGCCCTCACGGGTGGGTCCCTCGGGCACGTAGTCGAGCAGGCTCTGCCCGGTGGAGCGGATCACCGCGATCACGTCGGCGCCCTCGCGGGCCGCCTGCTGGGCCTGCGGGATGTCCTCGTAGATGTCACCGGTGGCGACGATCAGGTAGATCCACGGTGTGCGCGGCGCGTCGCCGTGCCTCGTGATCATCCGGTCGCGCTCGCGCCGGCGGCGGTCGATGGTGCGGATGCCGGCGCCCACCTGCTTGCGGCTGGCCGAGCGCGCCCGCTGGGCGTCGCGGCCCTCCGGGAGCCGGAACGTGATGGAGCCCGCGCTCGCCTTCTGCGCCAGCGTGGCCAGGTCGTCGGCCTCACCACGGACCAGCGCGTCCCAGACCGGCAGCGCCACGCCGTGCTCGAGACCCACGTCGGCGCGCACCACGTCCATCAGCCGGTTGACCCACGGCGTGCCCTCGGTGTCGGCGCCCTGCAGGCCGGCGAGGCGGAGGGTGGCCCGCTCGACGGCCACGGTGGTGTGCCGCTTGGCCATGGTGACGATCGGCCGGCCGGTCTTGCGGGCCAGGCTGCGGGCCTCGCGGACGGTCCTGGGGTCGAGCTCGAGGCGGCCGGTCATCCGTCGAGCCTGCTCTGGAAGAGACGGCGTACACCGTCGTGGTCGCGGAGCAGCCGGAACGCGTGCTCCGCGTGGC
>DASTDJ010000171.1:0-14707 GCA_035710425.1 Nocardioides sp. | reverse complement strand
GTAGCTGGCCGGGAAGGCGTTGAAGTAGGTGCCGAACGACAACCGCTCGCCGGACTTCACCCGCAGCGCGGTGCGCGACTCGATCTGGTCGGGGTGGATGGTGCGCCCGGTCGAGGTGGACTGCCGGATGGCGGCGTTGTTGAGGTCCTTGGCGGCCCGGTTGCCGCCGACGTCGTAGCGGTCGGCGTCGAGGCGGACCTCCTCCGGGTCGACGTACAGGGGCAGGACGTCGAAGTCGTGGTCCAGCGGGAAGATCTGCCGCTGGAGCAACCGGGTCCGGGTGCGCCCTTCGGTCTCGATCGTCGCAGTGGTCATTCGTCGACTCCTCCCGAGGTCAGCGGCGCACCATCGGCGAAGTGCGGCTTCAGCTTGTTCTCGAACATGGACAGGGCCGAGCCGATCGCCATGTGCATGTCGAGGTACTTGTAGGTGCCGAGGCGGCCGCCGAAGAGCACCATCGGCTCCTTCTTCGCCAGGTCGCGGTAGCGGAGCAGCTTCTCGCGGTCCTCGGCCGTGTTGATCGGGTAGTAGGGCTCGTCGTCGATCTCCGCCGCGCGAGAGTACTCCCGGACGATCACGGTCTTGCCCTTCGCCTCGGCGTACGGCCGCTCGGGGTGGAAGTGCTTGAACTCGTGGATGCGGGTGAACGGCACGTCGATGTCGTTGTAGTTCATGACCGAGGTGCCCTGGAAGTCGTCGACCTCCATCACCTCGGGCTCGAGGTCGACGGTCCGCCAGGACAGCCGGCCCTCGGAGTTGTCGAAGTACTCGTCGACCGGGCCGGTGTAGACGATCGGCACCCGGCCCTTGAACTCGTCGGCGACGTCGAAGAAGTCGGTCTCGAGACGGACCTCGATGTTGGGGTGGTCGGCCATCCGGGTCAGCCACGCGGTGTAGCCGTCGACCGGCAGGCCTTCGTACTTGTCGCTGAAGTAGCGGTTGTTGAACGTGTAGCGGACCGGGAGCCGGGTGATGATGTCGGCGCTCAGCTCCTTGGGGTCGGTCTGCCACTGCTTGGCGGTGTAGCCCTTGACGAACGCCTCGTAGAGCGGGCGGCCGATCAGGCTGATCGCCTTCTCCTCGAGGTTGTTCGCGTCGGCGGTGTGGATCTCCGAGGCCTGCTCGGCGATCAGCTCCCGCGCCTCGTCGGGGGTGTGGTTCTTGCCGAAGAACTGGTTGATGAGACCCAGGTTCATCGGAAATGAGTAGACCTGGCCCTGGTACTTCGCGAACACTCGGTGCTGGTAGTTGGTGAAGCTCGTGAACCGGTTGACGTACTGCCACACCTTCTCGTTGGAGGTGTGGAACAGGTGGGCGCCATAGACGTGCACCTCGATGCCGGTCTCGGGCTCAGGCTCGCTGTAGGCGTTGCCCCCGAGATGGTGTCGACGCTCCAGAACCAGCACCTTCAGTCCGAGCTCGTCCGCACAGCGCTCGGCGATGGTGAGGCCGAAGAATCCGGAGCCGACGACGACGAGATCAGGAGTGGACACGATGGGTCAGTCTACGAGCCGAGAGCCCGACGGCCCCATTCCGCGCGCGGCGGGCATGACGTGGATCACATCATCGGTCAAGCGTTCGACACCCCTTACCCTTGTGGACGTGCGTGAATGGTGGGTCAGCTCCTCGTGGGCTCGGTACTTCGGGTGGGCGTGGGTCGCCGGCATCCTGATGCTGGTGGCGACGATCTGGATCGCCGGCACCGAGAACCTACCGATTCGCGACCCCGACGCGTTCATCCCCGGCTACTTCCGGATGCCGCTGATCGTGCTGGCCGCGATCCTCACCGACATCGTCCCTCGAGCGGTACGCCGGTCCGGCGGACGGCTGCGCCAGCTGCCCGCGGCCTGGAGCGAGGTGGCGACGGAGAGGTGGCCGCGCTCTCACTGGGTGTTCGCACTCTCCGGCATGGCCGCGTGGTACCTCACCTACGCGACCTTCCGGAACCTCAAGAGCTTCGTGCCGTGGGTCAACCTCAACAACTACGACGACCAGCTGGCCTCGATCGACCGGGCGATCTTCTTCGGGCACGACCCGGCCGACCTGATGCACGACCTCTTCGGCACCGGCCTCTTCGCCGAGCTGATGGCCGCCGTCTACCTGGTCTGGATCTTCCTGGTGCCGGTGAGCATCGCCATCGCGCTGGTGTGGACCCGGCACCGGCACGCCGGCTCGTGGTACGTCACCGCGGTCGCGTTCGACTGGATGCTCGGCGCGATGATCTACCTCCTGGTGCCGACCGTGGGTCCGGTCTACTCCGACCCGGACCAGTTCACGGACCTGCCACACACCTACGTGACCTGGCTGGCGGAGACCCTGCTCGACGACCGGACCGCGGTGCTCGCCGACCCTTGGGCCGCCGGCACCCTGCAGACCATCGCCGCGTTCGCATCGCTGCACGTCGGCATCATGATGACGATCTGCCTGGTCGCGCACTTCGTCCGGCTGGCCCGTTGGGTCCGGGTCTCGGCGTGGGTGTTCCTGGCGATGACCTGCCTCTCGACGGTCTACCTCGGGTGGCACTTCTTCGTCGACGTCCTCGCCGGCCTCGCCCTGGGTTCGCTGTGCGTCTGGCTCGGCGCGCTCGCCACCGGCAACCGGGTCGGCCTGCGGCCGCGGCTCAAGGTCGCGGAGGCCCCGCAGCCGGAGCCTGCCTCATCCCCCGCGAGTCTCTGAGCGCCCGCAGCACGTTGCGCGCCTCGCTGCGCCCACCGCGCAGCGGGCTCAGCAGCACCACCCCGAGGGTGATCAGCCACGGCTTGGCCCGCACCAGCGCGTTCTCGCCGTACCTCCGGTGGACGGCGAACAGGTTGCGGTACATGTAGTAGCCCTTCCAACCGGCGAGGTCGTGCTGCTGGTCGAAGTCGAGCTGGCGGACGAGCACGGCGTCGCGGACCGCGAGGATCGTGAAGCCGGCGCGACGCGCACGGATCGCGTAGTCGCAGTCGTCGTAGAAGATGAAGAAGCTGTCGTCGGGCAGTCCGATCGCGTCGACCACCTGACGGCGGATCATGAAGCCCTCGAACGCGACGTTCTCCAGCGTCACCGTCTCGGGCATGCTCGCCCGGGTGGCGTAGGTGCCGACCACGCTCGCCGTCTTCGGCTTGATCGCCCAGGGTCGGCTGAGGTCGAACCTCGTTGCGGCGTACTCCGCGAGGTCTCCCTTGCTGTCCTCGCGGACCGCCATCAGGCAGTCCTCGTCGAGCGCGAGCAGCACGCCGAGGCAGTCGGTAGCCGGGATGACGTCGTCGTCCATCAGCCAGATCCGGTCGTAGCCCTGCTCGTACGCCGCCTGCACACCCAGGTGGAAGCCGCCGGCCCCGCCGAGGTTGTCCTCGCTGCGGATCACCTGCACGGCGGCGCCCTCGAGAACCACGCGGGTGCGGTCGGTGCTGGCGTTGTCGACGACGATGACCGCGTCCGGTTGCGGGTCCAGCGTCGTGAGCCCCTCGAGCATCCGCTCCAGCAGGTCGGCGCGGTTGTAGGTGACGACCACGATCGCCACGCTCTCCGTGGTCACTGCAGGTACCTCTCGTGCCCCGTGAAGTCGCCGCGCAGCCCGTCGTACATCGCCCGGGCGCTCATCGGGATCCGGCGCGGCTGCGGCTTGGTGAACAGGTAGAACCAGATCGTCTTCGCCACGAACATCAACACGTGCGGCCAGCCGCGGTACTCCCGCAGGTTGAGCGGGTTGTTGCGCGCCATGCAGTAGTGCTTGAGGTCGCTCGGCGTGTGGTTGTACGTCGTCCGCCCGAACATCATCGGCGTGCCGAGGTCGTCGGTGGCCGGGTGCAGGAAGTGCGCGTCGACCACGGTGCCGATCCGGGCACCTGCCCGCTGGGCGCGCCACAGATACTCCACGTCGTCGCCCCAGATGAAGAACTCGGCCCGCGGCAGCCCGATCCGCTGCACCAGCTCCTTGGTGACCAGCACGCCGTTGAACGGGATCACCACGTCGCGGATCAGTCCGTCCATCGCGGCCGCCTCGACGTCCGCCATGCGATGTACGACGCCGGTGCCGCCGGGCAGGCGGATCGGGAAGCACAGCCGGTCGGGATCCTGCTCGGCCAGCACCGCCGGACCCCAGAAGTCGAGGTCGTCGCGGGTGAGCAGGGTGGCGAGGCAGTCGGGCTCCGGCACACCGTCGTCGTCCATCAGCCAGGCCAGGTCGGCGCCGCGCTCCATCGCCCAGGCCAAGCCGTCGTGGAAGCCGCCGGCGCCACCGCGGTTCTCGGGGAGGCTGCGGTGCTCGACGCCCTCAGCGGTGAGCCACTCCCCCGTGCCGTCGCTGCTCGCGTTGTCGACGACCAGGATCTCCGCGACGTCGGAGACCTCCCTGAGCCGGGCGACCAGGCGCTGCAGCAGGGGCAGGCGGTTGAAGGTCACCACCACTGCCACGACGCGCACGGCGGACACCATACGGGGAGGGTGTCGGTAGGTTGCCGGGTGTGGACACCGACGCCGTTCTGACCATGCTGCAGGACGTGGCGGAGCAGGTGATCAACCCGAGGTTCCGGTCACTCGACGCCGGCGAGGTCCACGAGAAGCGGCCCGGCGACCTCGTCACGGCGGCCGACCACGAGGCCGAGGTGCTGATCACCGACGCGCTCCTCGACGCCTACCCGGACGCGGTGGTCCTCGGCGAGGAGGCCTACGCGCAGGACCCGGCCCTGCTCGGCCGGTTCTCGACCGCCGACCACGCGTTCACCGTCGATCCCGTCGACGGGACGAAGAACTTCGTCCACGGCTCCAAGGACCACGCCGTGATGGTCGCCGAGGTGCGCGACGGCCAGGTCACCCGATCCTGGATCTGGCACCCCCAGCACGAGACGTCGTACGTCGCCGAGCTCGGGGCCGGGGCGTTCCGCACCCTGCCCGGCGGCGTCCCCGAGAAGCTGTCCCGCCCGCCCGCGCCGCCCGTGCCGCTCGAGTGGCGCACCGTCACCTCGCGCCGTTCCTGGGTCGGCCGCGAGCTCACCGGGCTCCGGCCGCTGGAGCTGACGTGGGTCTGCTGCGGCGTCGACTACCCGCGGCTGGTCGAGGGCTTCGCCGACGTGGTGCTCTACGGCCACGCCAACGCCTGGGACCACGCGCCGGGGGCGTTGCTGCTCAGCGAGTCCGGCGGTCGGCACGGCACCATCGACGGCCGCGAGTACGACCCCCGCTCGACCGAGCGGCCCGGGCTGATCGCCGCGGCCGACGATCCGACGTACGACGCGATGGTGCCCCGCGCCGCCGAGCTGCCCGGCCGCCGCTAGCCCGTCGAGTCGGCGCATCCTCGCCGTTCAGACCCGTCGAGTCGGCGCATCCTGACTTCGGGCCCTGCCAGGACGCGCCGACTCGACACCTGAGCACGGCCAAGAAACGCCGACTCGACACCAGAGCACGGTCAAGAAGCGCCGACTCGACAGCTGGGTGCGGTCAGCAGGCCGAGGCGAGGTCCTCAGCCTGGTTGGCGCTGTACCCCTCGGACAGCGAGCCGAGCGAGCCGCCGGTCACGTTGTCCTGCTTCTGCTTGCCGCCCTTCCCGGGCTTGCCGCCCTTGCCCTCGGCGCGGTCGATCGCCTCCTCGACCTTCTCGTGGATCAGGTCGATGTCGGGGTCAGCGGTGTTGATGAGCGGTGGCACCAGGGAGAGCGTCGCGACCTTCTGGTCACGGGCCTTCATCGCCAGCGGGATGAACCGGTCCATCTCGGAGGCGGGCATGTTCGTCGACAGGGTCTCCGTGGACGCCTTCGCCAGGTCGCCGAAGTTGCGGATCGCCTGCTGCGGGCTCACCTGCTCGAGGAGCGCGTTCAGGACGCACTTCTGCCGGGCCATCCGCGAGTAGTCGTCGGATCCCTCGCGGGCTCGGGCGTACCAGAGCGTGTCGTGCCCGTTGAGCTTCTTCACACCGGGCTGGATGTAGCCGGTCACGTCCGATCCGAGGCCGCCCACGGGGATCGGCTGGCGGACGTTGAGCGTGACGCCGCCGACCGCGTCGACGATGTCCTTGAAGCCCTCGAGGTTCACCATCGCCCAGTAGTTGATCTTCAGGTCGGTGATGCCCTCGATGGCCATGATCGTGGCGTCGGTGCCGGGGTTCTTCGACTTCCCGAACAGCTCGGTGTTGTCCTGGGCCCAGGTGCTCACGCCGTTGAGGTAGCAGCCCTCGCAGTCGAAGCCGTCGGGGAACTGCTCGTCCATCACCGAGCCCTCGGCGAACGGGAAGTTGGCCATGTTGCGGGGCAGCCCGATGAGCACCGTTCGGCCGGTGTCGGCGTCGATCGATGCGATCGTCATCGAGTCGGGGCGCAGCCCCCAGCGGCCGGCGCCGGAGTCGCCGCCGAGCAGCAGCACGTTGTAGCGACCGTCGTGCGGGTCGCTGACCTCGCCGTCGCCGAACAGCGCGATCACCAGGTCGCGCTGGACGCCGACCAGGTGCGCGCCGAACAGCATGGTGCCCGCCACCGCGAAGCACAGCAGGCCGTTGACGCCCACCGTCGCCCGGCGGTGGGCGAGTCCGTAGGACAGCGGCTGGCCGAGCCTCCAGGCGTCGATGAACAGCGCCGCCCAGGCGACCGCGCCCACCAGCAGCGCGATCCGCAGGAACAGCAGCAGGGTGGCGTCGAAGGCCACCTGGAAGATCAGGCCGCTGTCCAGCAGTACGGCGATCAGGGACACCAGGCCCACCGCGAGCAGACCGACCCAGATCCGCAGGGCGATCAGCCCCACCCGACGGTTGCCGGCGAGCAGCTGCGCGGAGCCGGGTGCGACCAGCGTCATCACCATCAACGACATGGCGCGGCGGAACCGCACACGCGCGGCGCGCTCGTTGACCGGCGACATCCAGGATCTCCTGCTTGGGGAAGGAAGCAGTTGGTGACGCCCAGTATCACCAGTCACATGCGTCACACGACGGTACGACGCGCCGAGTCAGCCGGACAATCGCCCGTGGTCGATCTCCTGCTTCTTCGCCAGTCGATGCGCCCGCCGGATCTCCGCCTCGCGCATCCGTCGCTCCTCCTCCGCCGTCGTGGGCGTGAGCGGGGGCACCTGTCGAGGCCTGCCGTGGACGTCGATCGCGACGAACACGAAGTACGCCGACGCGACGTGCAGCGCCTCGGCCGCCGGATCGTTCCAGGGCTGCGCCTCGACCCGTACGCCGATCTCCATCGACGACCGTCCGGCCCAGTTGACCTGCCCGAACGTGCGCACGATGTCGCCGACGTGGATCGGTTCCAGGAACGCCATCTCGTCGAGCGCCGCGGTCACCGCGGGGCCGGCGCTGTGCCGCTGCGCGACCGCCCCCGCCGTGGAGTCCGCGAGCTTGACGACCTCGCCGCCGTGGATGTTCCCGAGCAGGTTGGCCTCCCTGCCGGAGGTCATGATCGCCAGCGACACGCGGGCGTACGACGGCGGATGCCCCACGAGGTCGGTCATGTCCCGCACGGTAGCGTCGTGCGCATGGCAGATGGGCCCGGAAGGCAGGGCGAGCCCGAGTTCAACTGGCTCTACGGCAAGAACCGTGGGGTCGACGACGAGGCGACGCAGGCGATCCAGCAGCAGGCCCGACCCGACCAGACTCGCCAGATCCCGGTACAGCAGCCGCCGCCGCCGTACCAGCCGCCGCGTCAGCCCACCCGGCCCACGCCGCCGCCGGCCGCGCCGCCTCCCGGCGCCCCGCCCGAGCGGTCGCGCGGCGGGAGCAGGTTCCGCCGGCCCAAGTTCTACCTCCGGCTGGTCCTAGTGCTACTGGCGCTGTGGCTCGTCTACCTGATCGCGGTGCCGCTCTTCGCGTGGCAGAAGGTCGACAAGGTCGAGTTCGCGCCCGACGGTGACCGCCCCGGCGACCAGCCCGGCACGACGTACCTGATGGTGGGCAGCGACTCACGGGGCGACCTGTCGGAGGAGGAGCGCAAGGAGCTCGGCACCGGCAACGCCGCGGGGCAGCGCACCGACACGATCATGATCCTGCACACCGGCGACGGGCCCAACCTGCTGATGTCGATCCCTCGCGACTCCCGGGTCGCGATCCCTGGACACGGCGACGACGAGAAGATCAACGCCGCGTTCGCGTACGGCGGTCCGAAGCTGCTGACCGAGACGATCGAGAACGAGACCGGCATCCGGATCGACCACTACGTCGAGATCGGCTTCGGCGGGTTCGTCGACCTCGTCGACGCGGTCGGCGGGATCGAGGTCTGCCCGAAGCAGGCGATCAAGGACCCGCTGGCCAACCTGAACATCAAGAAGGGCTGCCAGGAGGTCGACGGCGTGGAGGCGCTCGGCTACTCCCGGTCCCGCAAGACCTACGCCCAGGGCGACCTGCAGCGGGCCCAGGCCCAGCGCGAGGTGGTCTCCGCGATCGGGCGCGAGGTGGCCTCCCCGTGGACCGTGATCAACCCGTTCCGCTACTGGAGCGTCAACATGGCGGCCACGCAGGCGGTCGCGGTCGGTGAGGGCATGGGCCCGATCCGCGCGGTGATGTGGGCGTCGGCGATGACCAACGTCGACGGCGAGGACGGGCTCACGTGCGGGGTTCCGATCGCGGACCTGTCGGTGCAGTGGGACGAGGAGAAGTCGGAGCAGATGTTCCAGGCGATCATCGAGGACGACACCGACAGCATCTCCAAGAAGCTCTGCACCAAGACCGGGCTCCCGCGGCCGTGAGCTACGAGACCCTCGACTGGTCGGTCGACGGTGACGGCATAGCGACGCTCACACTGAACCGGCCAGACGCGCTCAACGCCTTCGACCTGACGATGGCCCGCGAGCTCGAGCGGGTGTTCCTCACCGATGCCCGCGACGACGCTGTCCGGGCCGTGGTGGTCACCGGCGCCGGCCGGGCGTTCTGTGCCGGCATGGACCTCTCGGCCGAGGGCAACGTGTTCGGGCTCGACGAGAGCCTCCGGCCCACGCCCGAGGAGCTGCGGGCCCACCTGACCGAGCCGCCGTACCACGACGGCGTGCGCGACACCGGAGGCCGGGTCACCCTCGCGATCCACGCGCTGCCGAAGCCGGTGATCGCGGCGATCAACGGTCCCGCCGTCGGGATCGGCGCCACCATGACCCTCGCCATGGACCTGCGGCTGGCGTCGACGAAGGCGCGGATCGGGTTCGTCTTCGGCCGGCTCGGCATCGTCCCCGAGGCGGCGTCGACGTGGTTCCTGCCCCGGATCGTCGGCATCCAGCAGGCCCTCGAGTGGGTCTACTCGGCCGAGATCCTCGACGCCGACGCGGCCCTGGCCGGGCGCCTGGTGCGCAGCGTGCACGAGCCCGACGACCTGGTCCCGACCGCCCAGGAGCTGGCGCGGTCGTTCGTCGTCGGCCGCTCGGCCACCGCGCTCGGCCTCGCCAAGCAGATGCTCTACCGCAACGGCGCCGCCGCCGACCCGCTGGAGGCGCACCTGTCCGACTCGCTCGCGATGTTCTACACCTCGATCGGCGACGGCAGGGAGGGCGTGGCGGCGTTCCGCGAGAAGCGCGACCCGGAGTTCGAGGGCAGCGCCCGCGACCTGCCGCGCGTGTTCTAGGCGATCTCGCGCGACCGCCCGACGAACGTCGCGACCGTCTCTTCGCCGGCCCGCACGGTGACGTCGTAGATCCCGTCCCTGCCGTCGCGGGAACGCTCGACGGCGGTGGCGACCAGTTCGTCCCCCAGCCGGGTCGGCCGCCGGAACCGGATCTCGGCCGCGGCCGCCACCGTGGTGCGGCCGTAGGAGTTGCAGGCGAAGGCGAACGCCGAGTCGGCCAGCGCGAACGTCAGGCCGCCGTGCCCGATGCCGTGCCCGTTGACCATGTCCTCGCGCACCGACATCCGCAGCGTCGCGCGACCCGGCCCGACCTCGACGATCTCCATCCCGAGGGCCTGGCTGGCCCGGTCGCCGGCCCACATGTCGGCGGCCGACCGCTCAGCGGTCTCCTGGGAGCTCATGGAGGCAAGGCTAGTTTCGAGGGATGAGTGACTGGCAGGACCCCGAGTCCGTGCGCTTCATGCTCGACGACTGCGAGACCTGGGCGATCGTCGGCCTGTCCGGCGACCCGACCCGTACGGCGTACTCGATCGCCGCGTTGCTCCAGGGCAGGGGCAAGCGGATCGTGCCCATCCACCCCGACGCCCCGACGGTGCTCGACGAGCAGGGCTACGCCACGCTCGCCGACGTGCCCTTCCCGATCGACGTCGTGGACGTCTTCCGCCGGTCGGAGGCGGCCGGGGAGTTCGCCGACCAGGCGGTGGCGGTCGGCGCCAGGGGCGTGTGGTTCCAGCTCGGCGTGATCGACGCGGAGGCCTTCGACCGGACGGTCGCAGCAGGCGTGCCGATGGTGATGGACACCTGTCCCGCGATCGAGTGGCGTCGCCACCCGTTGGGCCGGTGAACCGACCCGGGTCCGACCTGCGGGTGCCACCGGGCCCCGGTCTGCCCGACGGCCTGGTGATCCCCGCGGGCGAGCTCGTCGAGCGCTTCTCGCGCTCTCCCGGCCCGGGCGGTCAGTCGGTCAACACCAGTGACACGCGGGTGGAGCTGCGGTACGACGTGGCGGCCTCGACCGCCCTCAGCGACCAGCAGCGGGAGCGGGCGACGGCCCGGCTGTCGCGTCGGCTGGAGGACGGGCGGCTGGTCGTGGTGGCCTCGGAGCACCGCTCCCAGCACCGCAACCGGACGGCCGCGCGCGAACGACTCGCCGAGCTGCTCAGGTCCGCGCTCGCTCCGCCCCCACCGACTCGACGCCCGACAAGGCCGACCCGAGGGTCCCAGCGCCGACGGCTCGACGCCAAGCGACAACGGGGCGAGACGAAGGCGCTGCGCGGCCGGGTGCGCGACGAGTGACCGAGCGGCTCGGACGGAACGACCAGGCGATCAGGGCGAGGCCCAGGAGCACGAGCGCCGCCGCGCCGACCAGCTTGAGCGGGTCGGAGCCGTCGAGCATCGGCGGCGGGTCACCGACCCGCTGGACGTCGGCGACCTGTACGAGGAGTCCCTTGAGCATGCTGACTGTGACGCGTCAGCGACGGAGCAGGTTCCGGGTGGCCCCGGCCGTGGCCTGCGCCGACTGACGGACGCACCACTCGAGCGGCCCGCTCAGGCGCAGCGCCACGAACACCGCCCCGACGACCAGCACCACCACGACGTGCGACCGGAACGCCGCCTCGCCGTGGTCGTCGGGCGCCCAGTCCGGCGTGTGCAGCAGCACGTGGAGGCTGTAGAGCGACAGCGTCATCGTCCCCGCCCCGAAGGCGATGGCCAGGGCGCGCTCGCCGGCCCGGGGCAGCAACCGCGCCACCACCAGGCAGCCCCCGATCACCGCCAGTGCGCTGCCGATCGTGGTGGCCAGGTCGAGCGGCGTGCCGCTGTGCGGGTCGGCGACGCGCAACAGGTCCCACCCGGCCCTGGGCGGGACGGCGCCGTGGAAGTCGGTGGCGTTCTCGGGCGGCGTCAGGATCTCGGCGAGCACCTGCGCCCCGACTGCGACGCCGAGCCCGCACAGCGCGATGCGCACGTCGGTGCCGCGCCGCCGCAGGTCGAGACGCCCGAGGGCCATCCCGGCGAGCAGGTAGGCCAGCCACGGCAGCACCGGGTAGTAGCCCGTCACCGTGACCTCCGAGAGCAGCTGGCCGGGCTCGGCCAGCCGGTCGAACGTCGGCAGCGCGAAGCTCCGCGGCGGCAGCTCGGGTGCCAGGAGGTAGGCCACCACCGGAGCCACCAGCAGCCAGACGCCCGCGAGGACGAACAGCGGCCGGGCCGGCAGGCCCAGGAACGGCAGGCCAAGGAGGAAGAGCACGCCGTAGTAGGTGAGGATCACCGCGAGCCCCGACTCGAGGTCCCCCATCGCCAGCCCGAGCGCGGCGATCAGCAGAGCGCGCACCGCCAGCCCGGCGGAGGTGGCCAGGCGCTCCCGGCCGCGCACCGGCCGCGGGCCGCCGGACATCAGCGCCAGGCTCACCCCGGCCAGGACGGCGAACAGCGCCGAGGCCCGACCGCTCGAGAGCCAGTGCCACACCGGCCGGTCCTCGCCCGGGAACGGCGCCATCAGGGTGTGGGTCGCGATCATGCCGACCAGGGCCAGGCAGCGGGCGACGTCCAGGCCGACCAGGCGGCCCGGTCGTCCGGCGGCGGTGCGGTCGGTCAGAACCCGACCCTGCGCGCGGATGTGGCGCCGCGCACCGCCTCGCCCTTGGCCCGAGCCAGCTCACGGAGCTCGGCCTGGAACGTGACCATCTTGGCCCGCAGCTCCGGGTCGCCGGCGGCCAGGATGCGTACGGCGAGCAGCCCGGCGTTGCGGGCGTTGCCGATGGCCACGGTCGCGACCGGCACCCCGGCCGGCATCTGCACGATCGAGAGCAGCGAGTCCATCCCGTCGAGGTTCTTCAGCGGCACGGGTACGCCGATCACGGGCAGCGGCGTCACCGACGCCAGCATGCCCGGCAGGTGGGCGGCCCCACCGGCGCCGGCGATGATCACCCGCAGCCCGCGGTCGGCGGCTCCCCTGCCGTAGTCGAGCATCTCGTCGGGCATCCGGTGCGCCGACACGACGTCGGCCTCGTGGGCGACGCCGAACTCCGCCAGTGCCTCGGCGGCGTCCTTCATCACCGGCCAGTCGGAGTCGGACCCCATCACGATGCCGACCTGGGCCTGCTCACTCACTGGTGTCTCCTAGGTCTCCGGCGAACCATGCCGCAGCATGGCGCGCGCGTTCGAGGCAGTCGTCGAGGTCATCGCCGTAGGCGTTGACGTGGCCGACCTTGCGGCCGGGCCGCAGCTCCTTGCCGTAGAGGTGCACGCGCAGGTGCGGATCGCGGGCCAGCGCGTGCGGGTAGCCGTTGTAGAGGCTCCCGACGTCGTCGCCCGGACCGCCGAGGATGTTGACCATCACCGTCCACGGCGCCCTCGCGGCGGGCGATCCGAGTGGGAGGTCGAGCACCGCGCGGAGGTGGTTCTCGAACTGCGAGGTCACCGCGCCGTCCTGGGTCCAGTGCCCGGTGTTGTGGGGTCGCATCGCGAGCTCGTTGACCAGGATCCGGCCGTCGTTGGTCTCGAACAGCTCCACGGCGAGGATGCCGGTGACGTCGAGCTCGCCCGCGATCCGCAGCGCGACCTGCTGCGCCTCGGTGGCCAGCCCGGGGTCGAGGTCCGGCGCCGGCGCGATCACCTCGTGACAGATGCCGTCGCGCTGGGTCGAGGCGACGACGGGGTACGCCGCCGCCTGGCCGCTCGGCGACCGGGCGACCAGGGCCGACAGCTCACGGCGGAAGTCGACGAGCTCCTCGGCGAGCAGCCCCACCTCGCGCTCCGCCGCGGCCGCCAGCGGCTCCGCGCAGTCGGCGGCCGAGCCGACGAACCACACGCCCTTGCCGTCGTACCCGCCGCGGGTGATCTTCAGGACGCAGGGCAGGCCGAACGCCTCGACGTCGTCGAGCGAGGTCACGATCGCGTGCCGCGGGCACGGGGCTCCGAGCTCCGTCAACCGAGCCCGCATCACCCCCTTGTCCTGGGCGTGCACCAACGCGCCGGGGCCGGGTCGGCACGGCACGCCGGCGGTCTCGAGCTCGTGGAGGTGCTCGGTCGGCACGTGCTCGTGGTCGAAGGTCACGACCGCACAGCCGTCGGTGACCTTCCGGAGCGTGTCGAGGTCGGTGTAGTCGCCGACCACGTGGTCGGGGATCACCTGCGCCGCTGAGACCCCCTCGGCCTCTGCCAGCAGCCGGAGCGGTACGCCGAGCGCGATCGCGGGCTGCGCCATCATCCGGGCTAGCTGGCCGCCGCCGATCACGGCGACGACGGGCGCTGGGGGTGGCACCCGCACAGCGTAGTGGGACCGGCTCGGACTACCCGAGGGCGCTGTCGATCACCGGCGCGTGGGTCTCGAAGCGCAGGCCCTTGCCGCGGATCGTGGTGATCAGCGTCGGGTGCCGGGTGTCGTCGCCCAGCTTGCGGCGGACCCAGCCCAGGTGCACGTCGATGGTCTTCGAGGACGTCCAGAACGTGGTGTTCCAGACCTCGCGCATCAGCTCGTCGCGGGTCACGATGTCGCCGGCCCTGGCGATCAGACACGCGACGAGGTCGAACTCCTTGCGCGACAGCACGATCTCGGTCCCGGCACGCCACGCGCGACGCGTCTCCGGATCGAGTCGCACGTCCTGTACCTCGAACACATGCACAACCTAGAAACGGGCGGGCCCCGCGCGCGGTCGAATCAGGGAATATGGTCCGTATGGGCTATGGCTGCCCCAGGGATGTGAAGAGCCCTCTTGGTCCACCGCTCAGTGCCGTCGTACGGCGACCGGCTCGAGGATGCCGAAGCCGCGCATCGGCCGGGCCGGTAGTCGCCGGGTCTCGAACTGGTCCTCCGGCAGCAACCGCGCCGTCGCCGCGTCGATGATGATCCGGTTGCGCCGGGCCACCTGGGTGAGCCGGGCCGCCATGTTGACCGGCGGACCGAAGACGTCGCCCATCCGCATCACCACGGAGCCGCTCGCCAGGCCGACGCGGACGTCGGGCATCCGCTTGTCGCGGCCGATCACGGAGATGATCCCCTCGGCGGTGTCGTAGGCCCGGATCGGGTCGTCGTTCACGAACAGCACCGAGTCGCCGATGCTCTTGATCACCCGGCCGCTGTTCCTGGCCACCACATCCGCGCACCGGGACTCGAACAGCTCCACGAGGTCGCCGATGCGCTCCCGGGTGATCTCGTTGGAGAGCGCGGTGAAGCTCACGATGTCGGCGAA
>DASTDJ010000170.1:0-8242 GCA_035710425.1 Nocardioides sp. | reverse complement strand
GTGGTGCCGCCGGTGTAGAGCACGTAGTGGTCGTCGGCGCTGCGGCCCGCGAGCCGTTCGGTCGAGGCGTCGGCCAGCGCGCCGTCGTACTCCTCCCCGAGCACCAGCACGTGCTTCAGCGTCGACAGGTCGAGCGCTTGCACCGCGGCCATGTGCTCCGGCGCCACGATCGTGGCCACGCAGTCGGCGTTGTCGTAGAGGTAGGCCAGCTCGTCGTGGAGGTACTTGTAGTTGATGTTGATCGGGACCGCCCGCGCCTTGAGGCAGCCGTAGAACGCGTCCACCCACTCGATCCGGTTCGCGGAGTGGACGGCCACGTGGTCGCCGGGCCCGACTCCGAGCGAGACCAGGTGGTTGGCCAGCCGGGTGGACCGCTCGTCGACCTCGGCGAACGTGTAGCCGCGGTCCACCGTCACGACGGCGAGTCGATCGGGTACGGCGTCGGCCATCGCCTCGAGGACGTCGGCGAGGTTGATCGGGCGAGGCGCGGTGGTCACGGGCCACAGCCTCTCAACTGGAACGTGTTCTAGCCAAGAGGCTGCGGGGTCACTTCACGCCAAAAAGGCCTCCGCCCAGCGCGTCGCGCTGGGCGGAGGCCCTCTCATGCGTGGAGCTGAGGGGACTCGAACCCCTGACCCTCTGCATGCCATGCAGATGCGCTACCAGCTGCGCCACAGCCCCGTGCTCGTCGCCGTCAGGCAACTCGCGGAATCTTAGCCAACCGATGGGGGCGAGGCGAAATCGGCCGCGGCATCCACGCTCGGCGCCATCCGGTTGTACGAGTTGAGCCGCAGCCGCCCGTCCGGCTCGTCCTCGATGAGCACCGCCCAGCCGCAGTTGACGAGAGCCCCGAGAGTCAGCCCGAGCGGCGCGCCCCAGCCCACGACCTCGGCGAGCCCGACCCGGATCGCGGCGCCGTGCGACACGGCCACGGACACCCGCCCGGCCGGGGTCGCGGCCAGCAGCTCCCGAAGCGCCTCGGCCACCCGGGCGCCCACCTCGGCGGTCGACTCGCCGTCGTCCGCCTCGAAGTCCCCGCGCCGGAACCGCGCGATCGCGTCCGGATCGGTCTCGGCGACCTCCGCATAGGTGCGGCCCTGCATCGCGCCGAGGTGGTACTCCCGGAGCCGGGCGTCGCTGACCACTGCGAGCCCGCACGCCTCGCCGACGTACGCCGCGGTGTCGGTCGCCCGGGTCAGGTCCGAGCTCCACAGCAGAGCAGGACGGTGCGCAGCGATCTCCTTGGCAGCCGCTCGCGCCTGCGCGTGGCCGGTCTCGTCGAGCCCAGCGTCGAGGTGACCCTGGATCCGGCGCTCGAGGTTCCATGCGGTCCGCCCGTGCCGGAGCAGGACCAGCGCTCGCCGGTCAGCCACCAGCGGGGCGGGTGACGTCGGCCGGCAGCGGGATCGTCGGGCAGTCGCGCCACAGCCGCTCGAGCGCGTAGAACTGGCGCTCCTCCTCGTGCTGGACGTGCACCACGATCTCGCCGTAGTCGATCAGCACCCAGCGCCCGTCGCGCTCCCCCTCGCGGCGGATCGGCTTGGCGCCGATCTCGCGCAGCTTGTCCTCGACCTCGTCGACGATCGCCTTCACCTGACGATCGTTGGTGGCCGAGGCGAGCAGGAAGGCGTCGGTGATCGCGAGCTGCTCGCTGACGTCGAAGGCGACGATCTGCTGGGCGAGCTTGTCGCTGGCCGCCTTGGCGGCGGTCACGACGAGCTCGACGGCGTGGTCGGTGGCTGTCACTTCTTTTCCCTCGGGTAGAGGTCGTGCTTCTGGATGTACTGGACGATGCCGTCGGGCACGAGGTACCAGATCGGCTGGCCGCGGCGTTGGCGCTCACGGCAGTCGGTGGAGCTGATCGAGAGTGCCGGGATCTCGAGCATCGTCACCCGCTCGTGCGGGATCGCACGCAGGGTCTCGGGGTCCATCTCGGCGCCGGGACGGGTGCACCCGACGAAGTGGGCGAGCTCGAACGCGTCGTCGGCGTCCCGCCAGGTGAAGATCTCGGTCAGCGCGTCGGCGCCGGTGATGAAGTAGAGATCCACGTCGGGGTGGATCGCCCGCAGGTCGCGCAGCGTGTCGACGGTGTACGTCGGGCCGCCGCGGTCGATGTCGACCCGGGACACCCGGAACCCCGGGTTGGCGGCGGTCGCGATCACGGTCATGAGGTAGCGGTGCTCGGCGGGCGAGACGTCGCGGTCGGCCTTCTGCCACGGCTCCGCCGTGGGGACGAACAGCACCTCGGCGAGGCCGAACCAGGCCTGGGCCTCCGACGCTGCGACCAGGTGCCCGTGATGGATCGGGTCGAACGTGCCGCCCATGACGCCGATCCGGCGGCGTGCCGAGGCGGTCTCCGACATGCTCAGGAGTGCTCGCGTCCTCCACCGAACGCGATCAGTGCGACCAGCAGGAACAGCAGGATGGCGAGGGCACCGCCGCCCACGAACCAGGGGTTGACGGCGGGCTCGCCGTGCGACTCCTCGGCGGCACGGGTCAGCAGCACGGCGATCTGGCTCAGCGACATGGCCCGCAGCCTACAGAAATCCCCTACCCGAACAGGAACTCGACCCCGGTGAGGACCAGCCAGAACCGAATCGCCCGGCCGACGAAGATCGTCGGCAGGAAGACCCAGTACGGCATCTTGAGCGCGCCCGCGACGGCCGCCATCACGAGCAGGGGCGGGATGCCCCCCAGCGCGGCGGCGAACAGCACGGCGCCGCCGTACCACGGCCGGCCCTGCATCGCTTCCACCCAGCGCTCGTAGGAGGCCTTCACCTTGGGGGCGGAGAGCTTCTTCTGCACCCAGGCGGTGTCGACGCTCCGCTTGGCCACCTCGTACCAGAAGACCTTGCCCACGGTCTGCCCGGCACCGGCCACGATCGCGATGCTCACCGCCTCCCCGGAGCCGACCGCGCTCAGCCCGGCGAGGTAGAGCTCGATGTTGATCAGGGGCAGGACCGCCGACGCCACGCTCACGCCGAACGTGGTCAGCAGCAGGATCATCGACTGTTGGCGGTCGGGACGCGAACCGGAACGGGCATCCCGAGCTCGAGCAGCCACTTCAGGGAGACGCACTTGAGCACGAGCAGGGCGAGCGCGATCACCAGGCCAAGCCACCACCACCCGGTGACCAGCAGGAGGACGGCGAACAGCGCGGAGTTGACGGCTTTGGCCGGCTTGGACCAGTTCCAGCGGTAGATGCGCCGGTCGACGACGTAGAAGTAGTTGGGGCTGCGGATCGGCCAGGCCATGAACGCCAGCGACAGGAACGCGTCGATCACCATGAACTCGAACAGGTAGACGCCGACCGGCAGCGCCATCTCGGGCTCGAGCCAGGCCAGGCCGATGTAGAACGCGGCGCAGTTGAGGCGGTCGCAGAGCAGGTCGACGCAGGCACCGGTGCGGGTCTCGCAGTCGAACCAGCGCGCCCACGCGCCGTCGAGGCTGTCGCCCACCCAGTAGACGGCGAGGCCGACGACCAGCCACAGCTTCTCGCCCTCGTACGCGCCGTAGAGGCACAGCCCGAGCGAGGCGAGGGTGCGGATGAACGTGATGACCGTGGCACCGGTCCAGAGCCGTTCCACGGACGCGTCAGCGTGGATCGGCAGGTCCTTCGGCATGGGCGAAAGGTATCTCGTGGGTGCGCGGTTCAGCGCACGTGACCCTCACCGGTGACGACGTACTTCGTGGACGTCATCTCCGGCAGCCCCATCGGGCCGCGAGCGTGCAGCTTCTGGGTGCTGATCCCGATCTCCGCACCGAAGCCGAACTCCCCGCCGTCGGTGAACCTGGTCGACGCGTTGACCAGCACCGCGGCCGAGTCGACCGCCGCCACGAACCGGCGGGCCGCGGCCTGGTCGCGGGTGACGATCGCGTCGGTGTGCTGGCTGGAGTGCCGGCGGATGTGGGCGATGGCCGCGTCCAGATCGGGTACGACGGCGGCGGAGATGTCGAGGGAGAGGTACTCGCGCGAGTAGTCGTCGTCGGTGGCCGGAAGCACCCCCTCGTGGGTCGCGAACGTCTCGTCGCCGTGCACGGTGACCCCGGCCTCTTGGAGCGCGGAGACCACCCGCGGCACGAACTCGTCGGCGACGCCGGCGTGCACCAGCAGCGACTCGGCCGCGTTGCACACGCTGGTGCGGTGGGTCTTGGCGTTGAGCACGATCGACAGCGCCGTCTCGAGGTCGGCGGCGGCGTCGACGTAGACATGGCAGTTGCCGACGCCGGTCTCGATCACGGGCACCGTCGACTCCTCCACCACCGAGCGGATCAGCCCGGCGCCGCCGCGCGGGATCAGCACGTCGACGTGACCGCGGGCGCGCATCAGCGCCTTCACGCTGTCGTGGGTGTCGCCCGGCACCAGCTGGACGACGTCGGGGTCGAGCCCGGCCGCGGCGGCCGCGTCGCGCAGCACCGCCACGATCGCGGCGTTGCTGGAGCGCGCGCTCGAGCTGCCGCGCAGCAGCACCGCGTTACCGGACTTGAGGCAGATGCCGGCGGCGTCGGCGGTGACGTTGGGGCGGGCCTCGTAGATCATCCCGACCACACCGAACGGCACGCGCACCTGGCGCAGCTCGAGTCCGTTGGCGAGGGTGCTGCCCCGCACCACCTCGCCGACCGGGTCGGGCAGCCCCGCGACCTCGCGGAGCCCCTGAGCCATCCCCTCGAGCCGATCGGGCGTGAGCCGCAACCGGTCGACGATGTTGGCGGGGGTGCCGTCGGCCTCCGCGCGGGCGACATCGTCGGCGTTCGCGGCCAGGACCTCCTCGGCCCGTGCGAGCAGCGCGTCGGCCATCGCCTGCAGGGCGGCGTCCTTCTCGGCGCGGGTCGCCAGCGCCAGCGCGTGGCTGGCCTCCCGGGCCCGCTCCGCCGTCTCGACGACCTCCAGCTGGATGCTCACCCGAAAAGCGTAGTCAGGAGAGCCCGCGCTCAGCCAGCCACTTCCGAGCCTTGGTCTTCGGCGCCCGGGCCAGCCAGGCATCGGCGACCACCTCGGCGAGCTCGTCCACGTCGAGCTCGCCGATCCGGCTCCCGCGCAGCAGCACGGACGGGTGGCCGTTGAAGTGCGGCGTGGTGAAGAACGGCAGCGACTCGTCGGCCAGCAGCTCCTGCTTCGCCTCCTCCGACTCGACCCAGAAGACGATGACGTCGTCGTACCGCTCCCCCGTCTCGGGGTCGAACGCGTCCGGCCGTGGGTTGCGGAAGAACACGAAGCTCTTGCGGCTCACCTGGTAGACGGTCTTCTGCCCATCCGGGTAGCGCGTCACGCCGGGCATCGACTGCGCGAGCCGGTGCACGTCCTTCACGGTCGCGCGGCGGGCCATGCCCGCAGGGTACGACGCTCAGCCGAGGCGCTTCCGGGCGCGAGCGAGGCCCTGAGCATTCCGGCGCACGTCGGCCCAGGGGCAGGCGCGCCGGCGCAGCCGGCGTCGCACCGACGCGATGTCGTGGCCGTCCGGCGCGACGCGGGTCAGCTCGGACCACTCGATGGGGGTCGCCACGGGCGCGCGCGGCCTGGGCCGGACGGCGTACGGCGGCACCGCGGTCTGCCCGTAGCCGTTCCGCAGCACGTCGACGAAGACCCGGTCGCCGCGCTTGGCCTTCCGGTGCTCCACGGTGAGCAGGTCGGGCTCCGCCTCGACGAGCCGCTCGGCCACCCGCCGGGCGAACGCCCGCACGTCGTCGTACCCGAGGTCGCGGCGCAGCGGGACGAGCACGTGGTAGCCGCGCGAGCCGGTGGTCTTGAGGTACGTCGTCAGGCCAAGGTCGTCGAGCAGGCCGCCGACCAGCCGCGTCGCGCGGCGTACGTTGGCCAGCGTGTCCGGGTCGTCGTCGGACGGGTCCAGGTCGAAGATCAGCTGGTCGGGACGGTCCAGGTCGTCCTCGCGGGACAGCCACGTGTGCGGGGTGATGCAGGCCTGCTGGGCGAGGTAGACCAGCGTCCGGGCGTCGTCGGCGACGACCTGGAGCTGCGGCTGGTCCGCGGTGTCCACCTGGGTGGTGGGCACCCAGTCCGGGAAGTGCGACGGCACCTTCTTCTCGTAGAACGCTCCGGCGTCGATGCCGTCGGGGAAGCGCTGCATGTTGACCGGCCGGCCGCGCACGTGCGGCAGCATCACCTCGGCGATGTCGTCGTAGTACCTCGCCAGGTCGAGCTTGGTGATCCCGTCGTCGGGGAACAGCACTTTCTCGGGTTTGCTGAGGGCCACGCCGCGGACGTGCACAGTGTCTGCCACGAGTCGGCGGTACCCGATCGCCTCTCGGAGGCAACCAAACCGGCTCTCGGTGCGTCACCTCCGGTAAGGGCGGCTCCGCCCCTTCAACGCACCCTCCCGTCGAAAGGCAACCCCACCGTGCACCGACGCATCGCGCTCGCCCTCGCGGCGACGCTCATCGCGGCCCCGCTCGCCGCCCTCCCGACCACCGTGCAGGCCGACGAGCCGGACACCGATCCGGCCCTGAGCCTCCGGCTCCCGTCCCGGACGGTGGCCTTCACCTACGGCTCGCGCGGCCGCGCCGAGGTGCCGCTCGCCGTGGGCCTGCGCACCGGGGCGGACCCGTTGGAGCTGTGGGCGACGCGGCCGTCGTACGACGAAGGCATCCGCGTCGTGTGGAAGACGCCCGAGGGCGACGTCGAGCTGCCGGCCGGCTCGATGAAGAACTTCTCGGGCCTGCACCGGTTCCTCAAGTTCAGCGTGAAGGACGTCGCAACCGGGAAGGTCACCACGAGCTGGAAGAGCATCTGCCTGAACTCCTACGAGGCGCAGCGGACCCGTCCGGACGCGCCCGCCACCTCGCCGTACCCCTCCGACTGCCCCTACAACGCCTACACGCTCGGCTCGGTGCAGGGCATCGAGCGGGGGTGGACGAGCAACGTGCTCGGCTGGCAGAACCCGCTGCGGCTGGCCCGCGGCAAGTACGACGTCAGCATCGAGATGGCGCCGAGGTTCGTGCAGGCCTTCGGGCTGGACCCCGCCGACGTCAAGGGCACGACCCGGGTCATCGTGAAGAAGGGCGAGGATGGCGAGGACGAGGGCCGGCCGTCGCCCAGTGCCCCGCGGCCGGCCTCGAAGGCGCCGACCGGCCCGACCACCTCGGACGCCGACGCGCTCGAGGGCCCCGTGCCCAACCTGAAGTCACTGCCCGCCTGGGGCATCGGCATCTCCCCCAACGGCAACAACCTCACGTTCGCGGCCACCGTCTGGAACGCCGGCAACAGCCCGCTCGTCGTCGACGGCTTCCGGGTCGAGGGCGAGGACGAGATGGACGCCTACCAGTACTTCTTCGACGCAGAGGGCAACCAGACCGGCTACCAGCCCGTGGGGCACTTCCACTGGGACGCCAAGCCGACCCACCAGCACTGGCACTTCAAGGACTTCGCCAGCTACACGCTGCTGCGTGAGGACATGACCAGGGTGGCCCGCTCGAAGAAGGAGGCGTTCTGCCTGGCCAACACCGACTTCGTCGACGCCACCGTCCCGGACGCCGCGTGGCGGACCGACACCGACGACCTCGGCACCGCGTGCGGGGAGGAGAACTCGCAGTCGATCCGTGAGGTGCTCGCCGCCGGATGGGGCGACACCTACGCGCAGTTCCGCGCCGGCCAGTCGTTCCGGCTGAAGGGCCTGCCGAACGGCGTCTACTACATCGAGGTCAAGGGCAACCCGAACGGCAAGCTCGTCGAGTCGGACACCGCCGACAACGTCGCGCTGCGCAAGATCATCCTCTCCGGCAAGCCCGGCGCCCGGAAGGTTCGGGTGCCCCAGGTCGGCATCATCGAGGAGAACGACCACATCTACGAGTGATCGGCGCGGGCACCGGCGGGCGGTGACCTACGGTCGGTTTCCGGACCGGAAAGCGACACGTAGTCACCGCCCACCCGGCCCGCTCAGCCCTTGCGCTTGTTGACCTCCTCGGTCACCGCGGGGAGGACCGTGTTGAGGTCGCCCACGACGCCGAAGTCGACCAGCTCGAAGATCGGGGCCTCTTCGTCCTTGTTGACGGCCACGATGGTCTTCGAGGTCTGCATGCCGGCGCGGTGCTGGATCGCACCGGAGATGCCGTTGGCGATGTAGAGCTGCGGCGAGACGGTCTTGCCGGTCTGGCCGATCTGGAAGGTGTGCGGGATCCAGCCCGAGTCGACCGCGGCCCGCGAGGCACCCACCGCTGCGCCGAGGGAGTCGGCGAGCTTCTCGACCGACTCGAAGTTGCCACCCGTTCCTCGACCGCCGGCGACCAC
>DASTDJ010000169.1:0-9495 GCA_035710425.1 Nocardioides sp. | reverse complement strand
CTGCACCAGCTCCAGCCACTGCGCCAACCAGCCGGGCGTGCGACCGATCGCGAACAGGACCGTGAACATCTCCGGCGGGAACTGGAAGGCCTCGTAGATCAGGCAGGAGTAGAAGTCGACGTTGGGGTAGAGCTTGCGCTTGACGAAGTACTCGTCCTCGAGCGCGATCTTCTCCAGCTCCTGGGCGATCTGCAGCAGCGGGTTGACGCCGGTGACCTCGAAGACGTCGTCGCAGGCCTTCTTGATGATCTTGGCGCGGGGGTCGTAGTTCTTGTAGACCCGGTGGCCGAAGCCCATCAGCCGCTCGTTGCCGTCCTTCACGCCCTGGATGAAGTCGGGGATGTTGTCCTTGGTGCCGATCCGGCGCAGCATCCGCAGCACCGCCTCGTTGGCGCCGCCGTGCAGCGGGCCGTAGAGCGCGGCGATGCCGGCGCCGACCGCGGAGTAGGGGTCGACCTGCGAGGAGCCCACGGAGCGCACCGCGTTGGTCGAGCAGTTCTGCTCGTGGTCGGCGTGCAGGATGAACAGCACGTCGAGTGCCTTGACCAGGCGCTCGTCCGCCTCGAACTTCTGCTCGCTCATCCGGAACAGCATCGAGAGGAAGTTGGCGGTGTAGCCGAGCTCGTTGTCGGGGTAGACGAACGGCTTGCCCTGCGCGTGCCGGAACGACCACGCGCCCAGGGTCGGCATCTTGGCGATCATCCGGACGATCTGCATGTGCCGGTTGTCGGCGTCGCGGATGTTGCCGGCGTCGGGGTAGAACGTCGAGAGGGCCCCGACCGACGCCATCAGCATCCCCATCGGGTGCGCGTCGTAGCGGAAGCCCTCCATGAACGTCTTCACGTTCTCGTGGACGAACGTGTGGTAGGTGATCTCGTGGACCCACGAGTCGTACTCCGCCTTGGTCGGCAGGCTGCCGTGGACCAGGAGGTAGGCGACCTCGAGGAAGTTGGACTTCTCCGCCAGCTGCTCGATCGGGTAGCCGCGGTACTCGAGGATCCCCTCCTCCCCGTCGATGAAGGTCACGGCGCTTCGACAGGAGGCGGTGTTGACGAAGCCGGGGTCGTAGACCGCGAGGCCCGGAGCCTCCTCGTCGGACTTGATCTGCCCGAGATCGGCGGCCTTGATGGTGCCGTCGGTGATCGGGACGTCGTACTCCTGTCCGGTGCGGTTGTCGCGGACGGTGAGAGAGTCAGTCACGCGTTCCAACTTAGACCGATGCCTGTGAGCGTGCGAACGCGGTGTCCATCGTTTTGACCTCCCCGAGCCGCCCCGCCTAGACTCCTTCGGTCGCGGCACGCGTCTGCCCTGAGGTGTCTATTGGGACCCGTCGGAGCCTCGCACGCGGCCGCCCCGCAAGACCACACCGACGAAGTAAGGCGCTATCACCGTGCGTACGTACAGCCCGAAGCCCGCTGACATCCAGCGTGAGTGGCACGTCATCGACGCCCAGGACATCACCCTGGGTCGCCTGGCGGTCGAGGCCGCGACGCTGCTGCGCGGCAAGCACAAGCCGATCTTCGCCCCGCACATGGACACCGGTGACTTCGTCATCGTCGTCAACGCCGAGAAGGTCGCCCTGACCGGCTCCAAGCGGACCACGAAGATGTCCTACCGGCACTCCGGCTACCCCGGTGGCCTCTCCGCGACCCCGATCGGCGAGATCCTCGAGAAGGACCCGCGCCGGGCGATCGAGAAGGCGGTCTGGGGCATGCTGCCCAAGAACAAGCTCGGCCGGGCCCAGCTGAAGAAGCTGAAGGTCTACGCCGGCCCCGAGCACCCGCACGCGGCCCAGAAGGCCGTGCCGCACGAGATCACCCAGATCACTCAGTGAGCCTCTGATGACGAACCCAACCAGCGAAGGAAACACCGTGCCTGAGACCGCCTCCGAGACGGGCGAGGTCGAGGAGACCTACGTGGCCGACGAGCAGGGCGTCGCCTACAGCTCCGAGAGCGACCCCTCCGCCGACGCTCCGGCGCGGGCCGCGACCATCGCGCCCGCCGCTGCGACCGGCCGCCGCAAGGAAGCCGTTGCCCGGGTGCGGATCGTCCCCGGCAGCGGCCAGTGGACCGTCAACGGTCGCGCGCTGGACTCCTACTTCCCCAACAAGCTGCACCAGCAGGTCGTCAACGAGCCCTTCACCGCTCTCCAGCTCGAGGGCCGCTTCGACGTCATCGCCCGCATCCACGGCGGTGGCATCACCGGCCAGGCCGGCGCCCTGCGCCTCGGCGTGGCCCGTTGCCTCAACGCGATCGACCTCGAGGCCAACCGCCCGACCCTGAAGAAGGCCGGGCTGCTCACCCGCGACGCTCGCGTGATCGAGCGCAAGAAGGCCGGTCTGAAGAAGGCGCGCAAGGCGCCGCAGTTCTCCAAGCGCTGATCGGGAGGGTCGTCGCCTGTGGCACGGCTCTTCGGCACGGACGGGGTCCGGGGTCTGGCGAACGGTGATCTCACCGCGCCGCTGGCCCTGGACCTTTCCGTTTCCGCTGCCCGTGTGCTCGCCGAGCACGGAGAGTTCGAGGGTCACCGACCGCTCGCGGTGGTGGGCCGGGACACCCGGATCTCCGGGCAGTTCCTCGAGGCCGCGGTCGTGGCCGGGCTCGCCTCGGCGGGGGTCGACGTCCTCCTCCTCGGCGTGCTCCCCACCCCGGGGGTCGCCTACCTCACCGAGGCGCTGCGCGCCGACCTCGGCGTGGTGCTCTCCGCCTCCCACAACCCGATGCCCGACAACGGCATCAAGTTCCTGGCCCGTGGCGGCCACAAGCTGAGCGACGCGCTCGAGATCGAGATCGAGCAGCACCTCGGCCAGGACTGGAAGTGGCCCACCGGCGGCTCCGTCGGCCGGGTCGATACCTACGAGACCGCCGTCGAGGAGTACGCCGCCCACCTGGTGCGCACCACCGAGCGCCCGCTGGCCGGGCTGCGAGTGGTGCTCGACTGCGCCTCCGGGGCCGCGTCCGACGCCGGGCCGCGAGCCGTCCAGGACGCCGGCGCGTTCGTCACCGCGATCCACGCCCAGCCCGACGGCCTGAACATCAACGACGGCTGCGGATCGACCCACCTCGACTCGCTGCGCGCGGCGGTGCTCAAGGACGAGGCCGACGTCGGCTTCGCCCTCGACGGCGACGCCGACCGCTGCCTCGCCGTCGACCACGAGGGCAACGTCGTCGACGGCGACCAGATCCTCGCGATCCTCGCGCTCGCCATGAAGGAGTCCGGCAAGCTCGTCAAGGAGACCGTCGTGGCGACGGTGATGAGCAACCTCGGCTTCGTGCAGGCGATGCGGGCCAACGACATCGGCGTCCGGCAGACCAAGGTGGGCGACCGCTACGTGCTCGAGGCGATGCGCGTGGCCGGCTACAACCTGGGCGGCGAGCAGTCCGGCCACGTGATCATGAGCGACCACGCCACCACCGGCGACGGCATCCTGACCGCCCTCCACGTCCTGGAGCGGATGGCCACCACCGGGCGCAGCCTGAAGGACCTCGCGGCCGTCATGACCCGCCTGCCCCAGGTGCTGGTCAACGTCCGCGACGTCGACAAGTCCCGCGCCGACGATGACCCCGTGCTCGCCGCCGCGGTGGCCGAGGAGGAGGCCGCGCTCGGCGACGGCGGCCGGGTGCTGCTGCGCCCCTCCGGCACCGAGCCGATCGTTCGCGTGATGGTCGAGGCGGCCACCGAGGAGCTCGCCGCCGACGTCGCCCAGCGGCTCGCCGGGGTCGTGCGGGCGCAGCTGGCGCTCTGAGCGGCCACGGTGGTCGAGGTGCGAGGAGCGCCAGCGACGAGCCTCGAAACCACCCGTGCCGGGGTGGTGGTTTCGAGGCTCAGGCCTTGGCGGCCTTCGCACCTCAACCACCGAGGAGCCGTCAGAGCTTTCGCAGCCGCACGTACCGCACGGAGTGGTCCTTGTCCTTGCGCAGCACGAGCGTGGCGCGCGAGCGGGTGGGCAGCACGTTCTGAGCGAGGTTGGGGCCGTTGATGGAGTCCCAGATCCGCTCGGCTTCTGCGATCGCCTCCTCGTGGGTGAGCTCGGCGTACTTCGCGAAGTAGGAGTGCGGGTCGCGGAAGGCGGTTTCGCGGAGCCGCAGGAAGCGGGAGATGTACCAGTCCCGGATGTGCCCGGTGCCGGCATCGACGTACACCGAGAAGTCGAAGAAGTCGCTGACCGCGAGGCCGGTGCGGCCGTCGTCGCGGACCCGGGCCGGCTGGAGGACGTTGAGCCCCTCGATGATCACGATGTCGGGGCTCTTCACGACCACCTTGTCGTCGGGCACCACGTCGTAGACGAGGTGGGAGTACGTCGGGGCCTCGACCTCGTCGCGTCCCGACTTGATGTCGACCACGAACCGCAGCAGCGCCTTGCGGTCGTAGGACTCCGGGAAGCCCTTCCGGTCGAGAAGACCGCGCCGCTCGAGCTCGGCGTTGGGGTAGAGGAAGCCGTCGGTTGTGATCAGCGCGACGTTGGGGTGCTCGGGCCAGTGGGCCAGCATCTGCTGCAGCACCCGCGCGGTGGTGGACTTGCCCACCGCGACCGAGCCGGCCAGCCCGATCACGAACGGCGTGCGCGGAGGAGTGCGCCGGTGCAGGAAGGCCTCCTGCTCGCGGTGCAGCTCGCCGGCCGCGCCGACGTACAGGCTGAGCAGGCGGGAGAGCGGGAGGTAGACCTGCTGCACCTCGTCGAGGTCGAGGGCGTCGCCGAGGCCCCGGAGCTGCTGGATCTCCTCGGGGGTCAGCGGGCTCTCGGTCTTGGGTGCCAGCGCGGCCCACGCGTCCCGGTCGAGCTCGATGTACGGCGAGACCTCCCGTTCGTCTGAGCCGTTCCCGCCGGACATGGTTGGTGATTCTTGCAGCCGCCCCGCCTGCCGATCGGGCCGGTGCCCTCCCACTAGAGTTGAGCGCTATGTGCGGGATCGTCGGGTACGTCGGGCCGAAGCCGGCCCAGGACGTCGTGATCGACGGGCTCCGCCGGCTCGAGTACCGCGGCTACGACTCCGCGGGGATCGCCGTCGTCGAGGGCGGCGCTGTGGTGACGTCCAAGCGCGCGGGCAAGCTGGCGAACCTCGAGAAGGCGATCGCCGACCAGCCGCTGCCGGGCTCCCACACCGGCATCGGGCACACCCGCTGGGCCACCCACGGGGCGCCCAACGACGTCAACGCCCACCCGCACAGCGGCGGCTCCGGCCGGATCGCGCTGGTGCACAACGGGATCATCGAGAACTTCGCGGCGCTCCGGGCCCGGATCGAGGCCGACGACCACGTGATGGTCTCCGAGACCGACACCGAGGTCGCCTCGCAGCTGCTCGAGCTCCAGGTGGAGTCGGGTGTCGACCTCACCACCGCGATGCAGCGGGTCTGCACCCAGCTCGAGGGCGCGTTCACACTGGTCGCCGTCGACGGTCAGGACCCGAGCCGGGTGGTGGCCGCCCGTCGCAACTCGCCGCTCGTGGTCGGCGTCGGGGAGGGCGAGAACTTCGTCGGGTCCGACGTGGCGGCGTTCATCGAGCACACCCGCGAGGCACTCGAGCTGGGCCAGGACCAGGTCGTGACGATCACCCGGGAGGGGGTCGAGGTCACCGGCTTCGACGGCACCCCCGCCGAGGGCCGCCGCTACCACGTCGACTGGGACCTCTCCGCGGCAGAGAAGGACGGCCACGACTGGTTCATGCGCAAGGAGATCTTCGAGCAGCCGCGCGCCGTCGCCGACTCGCTCCTCGGCCGCCGCAGCTCCGAGGGCCTGCTGCAGCTGGACGAGATGCGGCTCTCCGACGACGAGATCCGCGATATCGACAAGATCATCATCATCGCGTGCGGCACGTCGTTCTACGCCGGGATGGTGGCGAAGTACGCCGTCGAGCACTGGACCCGGATCCCGGTCGAGGTCGAGCTGTCCTCCGAGTTCCGCTACCGAGACCCGATCCTCGACTACTCCACGCTGGTCGTCGCGATCAGCCAGTCCGGCGAGACGGCCGACACCCTGCAGGCGATCCGGCACGCACGCACCCAGCGCTCGAAGGTCCTGGCCATCTGCAACAGCAACGGCTCGACCATCCCGCGCGAGTCCGACGCGGTGATCTACACCCACGCAGGACCCGAGATCGGGGTCGCCTCCACCAAGGGGTTCCTCACCCAGCTGGTCGCCTGCTACCTCCTCGCGCTGTACGTCGCCCAGGTCAAGGGCACCCGCTTCGGCGACGAGATCGACGAGGTGATGGGGCAGCTCGAGGAGATGCCCGCCCACATCGAGACGGTCCTGGGCTGCGCCGAGTCGATCTACGCGCTCGCCCACGACTCGCGGGAGACGCGGTCGGTGCTGTTCCTCGGCCGGCACGCCGGCTACCCGGTGGCGCTGGAGGGCGCGCTCAAGCTGAAGGAGCTCGCCTACATCCACGCCGAGGGCTTCGCCGCGGGCGAGCTGAAGCACGGCCCGATCGCGCTGGTGGAGGAGGGGCTGCCGGTCTGGTGCGTCGTACCTCCACGGGGGCGCGAGCAGCTGCACGGCAAGATGGTCAGCGGCATCCAGGAGGTGCGGGCCCGCGGGGCCCGGACCATCTGCCTGGCCGAGGAGGGTGACGCGGCGATCGAGCCGTACGCCGACGAGCTGATCCGGCTGCCTCAGGTGCCGGTCCTGCTCCAGCCGCTGGTCGCGGTCGTGCCGCTCCAGCTGTTCGCCTGCGAGCTCGCCAGCGCGATGGGTCACGACGTCGACCAGCCGCGCAACCTCGCCAAGTCCGTGACGGTCGAGTAGGCGCCGGCCCGTGCCAGTGATCGGCGTCGGCATCGACGTGGTCGACATCGAGCGCTTCGGGGTGTCCCTCGAACGCACGCCGAGCCTCCGTGGCCGACTCTTCACACCTGACGAGGCGCGCCGGCCACTGGCCTCGCTCGCCGCCCGGTTCGCCGCCAAGGAGGCGCTCGCCAAGGCACTCGGGGCGCCGCACGGGATGGGCTGGCACGACGCCGAGGTGCAGACGGAGGACTCCGGCCGCCCGGTCCTCACGATCCGCGGCACCGTGCAGGCCCGCGCCGACGAGCTGGGCGTCCGCCACCTCCACCTCTCGCTCTCCCACGACGCCGGCATCGCGTCTGCAGTGGTGGTGCTCGAGTCCTGAGACCCTGACGCGGTGGGCAGTGAGGAGTTCCGGCTGGGGCTGCGGCTCGGCCTGCCCTACGCCGCCGTCGGCTTCGTGCTCTCGGGCTCGTTCGGTGTCCTGGCGGTGCAGACCGGGTTCACCCCGCTGCAGGCCATCGCCACCTCGGCCCTGGTGTTCGCCGGGTCGGCGCAGTTCGCCGCGCTGGCGATCGTGAGCGGGGGCGGCGGGATCGGCGCCGCGCTCGGCTCCGCCACCTTGATGCACTCCCGCTTCCTCGCCATGGGCATCGCGCTGGCGCCGTCGCTGCCCGGCGGCCCGCTGCGGCGGGCGGCCGAGGGGCAAGCGGTCATCGACGCCTCGTGGGCGCTCGCCAACCGCGGCGACGGGACGTTCAACCGCGAGCTGCTGATCGGCACCACGCTTCCTCAGTACGCGTCGTGGTTCGCGGGCACCGTCGTAGGAGCCCTGGCGGGCGACCTGATCGGCGACCCCGAGCAGTACGGCCTCGACGTGCTGTTTCCGACGTTCTTCATGGCGATCCTCCTGGCGGAGCTGCGCCGGCCGCGGGCCCGGGTCGTCGCTCTCGCCGGCGCGGGCATCTCCCTGGCCCTGGTGCCGTTCGCGCCCGCCGGCATCCCGGTCCTCGCCGCCGGAGCCGCTGCGCTGATCGGGCTCGGGGACGCCGCCCCGGAGGAGGGGGAGAAGGCATGACGCTCAGCGAGGGCGAGGTCTGGATGCTCATCGGCGCCCTGGTGGTGATGACCGCGGGCATGAAGGCGATCGGGCCGGCGCTCGTCGGTGGCCGCGAGCTGCCCGCCTGGTGCGCGGGCGTCATCGCGCTGATGGCACCGGCACTTCTCGCCGCCCTGGTCGCCACGGCGGTCTTCGCCGACGGCCCGCACCTGAGCGTGGGCGCCGACACCGCAGGCGTGGCCGTCGCCACTGTGCTGCTGGTCCGGCGTGCTCCGCTGGTGCTCGTCTGCGCGGTCGCCATGGTGGTCACCGCGGCCCTGCGCGCACTGGGCTGAGCGGCGACCTCGCTAGCGTGACGGCATGAGGTTCGCCCACACCGTCGAGCAGGTCCGTGCGGCCGAGGCCGAGCTGATGGCGCGGCTTCCCGAGGGCACGCTGATGCAGCGGGCGGCGCACGGGCTCGCCTACGCCGTTCTCGACCTGCTGGGCACGGCGTACGGCCGTCGGGTGCTGCTGCTGGTGGGTTCCGGCGACAACGGCGGCGACGCGCTCCACGCCGGCGCCGTCCTGGCCCGGCGCGGGGTCGCCGTGGAGGCCTGGCTGCTGGGCTCGAAGGTGCACGACGGTGGCCTCGCCGCCCTGCGCCGAGCGGGCGGCCGGACCGTCGAGGGCGTTGGCAGCCGCCCCGACCTGGTCGTCGACGGGATCGTGGGCATCGGCGGCCGCCCCGGCCTGCGGCCCGATGCGGAGCAGGCCGTCCAGGCGCTGGAGGGCGTCCCCGTGGTGGCCGTGGACACGCCGTCGGGCGTCGACGTCGACACCGGCGAGCTCGACGGCCCGCACGTGACCGCCGCCCTCACCGTCACCTTCGGCACCCACAAGGTCGCGCACCTCGTCGATCCGGCCGCGGAGGCCGCGGGTGCGGTGCACCTGGTCGACATCGGCCTCGACCTCCCGCCCGGGGCGGTGGAGTCGCTGCAGGCCGTCGACGTCGCGGCGCTGCTGCCGAGGCCGGCCTCCGACGCGCACAAGTACACCCGCGGGGTCGTCGGGGTCCGGGCCGGCTCGAGCCGGTACCCCGGGGCCGCGCTGCTCAGCGTGGCCGGCGCCGGGTCGGGGCTCGCCGGCATGGTCCGGTACGTCGGAGACGACGAGGTCGCTGCCCGGGTGCGGGAGACCCACCCCGAGGTCGTCGCGGCCGGCAAGGTCCAGGCCTGGGTGGTCGGGTCGGGCAGCGGTGACGGTGCGGAGGCGGCACTCGACGCGGCGCTCGCCGACGAGGTCCCGCTGGTGGTCGACGCCGACGCGCTGATCCACGCGGAGCGGGCGCGCGACGTACCCCTCGTGCTCACGCCGCACGCCGGCGAGCTCGCCCGGATGCTCGGCACCGACCGTGAGCTGGTGGAGTCGCAGCCGCTCCGGCACGCCCGCGACGCGGCCGACAAGTACGCCGCCGTCGTGCTGCTCAAGGGCCGGCACACCCTGATCGCCGCACCCGACGGCCGGGTCCGGGTCACCACGACCGGCACCCCGTGGCTGGCCACCGCCGGCGCCGGTGACGTGCTGGGCGGCCTGATCGGCGCGCTGCTCGCCGCCGGGCTCTCCGACTTCGACGCCGCCTCGGTCGGTTCCTGGCTGCACGGCGCCGCCGCCACCCTCGCCGCCCGCGGCGGCCCGATCACCGCGGGCGATGTGGCGAAGGCCATCCCG
>DASTDJ010000168.1:0-6602 GCA_035710425.1 Nocardioides sp. | reverse complement strand
GGTCGCTGCCTGTTCGCCCGAGGCCTGGCCCCCCAGCTAGGGCTACGCCTTGGCCCAGGCGCCGAGCTCGTTGCCGGCCGGGTCGGTGAAGTGGAACCTCCGGCCGCCCGGGAACTCGTAAGGACCGTTGGTGACGGTCCCTCCGGCCTGCCGAACCGCCTCGACGGTGCCGTCGAGGTCGTCGGAGTAGAGCATCACGAACGGTCCGCCGGGACCCGGCCCCGCCTGGCCGGTCGCGTTGATGCCTCCGACCTCGCCGTCGCCGTCCGGGCTGCGGATGCCGGCGTAGTCGGGGCCGTAGTCGTTGAACTCCCACCCGAAGGCGGCCGTGTAGAACGCCGTGGTGGCCGACAGGTCGCGTGCGTTGAGCTCGATGTAGTCGATCGTGTGATGAATGTTGGTCATCCCACGAGGATGGGCCTGGCCACCGACAGTGCCTCTGACGGATAGCCTCTTCGTGCGATGAGTGTGTCGAAGCCAGCCAAGCCCGAGACCCTGCTGATCACGCTGACCGGCAAGGACCGGCCGGGGGTCACCTCCTCGGTGTTCGCCACCCTGGCGAAGGCGGGGGTCGAGGTCATCGACATCGAACAGATCCTGCTGCGGCGCCGGCTGATCCTCGGCGTCCTGGTCACGGTCCCGCGGGACTGGAAGAAGCTCGAGACCGCCATCCACAGGACCGCCGACGAGCTGGACATGCACGTCGAGGTCGACCGCGGGTCGGGCGACAACCGGTCCCGTCGCGAGGGCCGTTCCCACGTGACGATCATCGGCAGCCCGCTCAAGGCCTCCGCGATGAGCGCCATGGCCGGCCGGATCGCCGACTGCGGCGGCAACATCGACCGGATCGAGCGGATGGCCCGCTACCCCGTCACCGCGATCGACCTGCACGTGTCCGGCGTCGACCCCGACCTGCTGCGCGGCCTGCTCGCCGCCGAGGCGGCGACCCAGAGCGTCGACGTCGCCGTGCAGCCGGCCAACCTGCTCCGCCGGGGAATGCGCCTGATCGTCCTGGACGTCGACTCGACGCTGATCCAGGGCGAGGTCATCGAGATGCTCGCCGCACACGCGGGACACGAGGCCGAGGTCGCGGCGGTCACCGAGCAGGCGATGCGTGGGGAGATCGACTTCGAGACGGCGCTCCGCTCGCGAGTCCGACTGCTCGCCGGCCTCGACGCCGGCGTACTCGACCAGGTCTACGACGACATCGTGATCACCCCCGGCGCCCGCACCATGGTCCGCACCCTGCGCCGCCTCGGCTACCGGTTCGCGGTCGTCTCCGGTGGCTTCACCCACATCACCGACCGGCTCGCTGAGGACCTCGGCATCCACTACGCACGCGCCAACGAGCTCGAGATCGTCGACGGCCGGCTGACCGGCGAGATCGTCGGCGACGTGGTCGACCGAGCCGGCAAGGCGCAGGCGCTACGGGAGTTCGCGGAGAAGGTCGGCGTGCCCGAGGGCGCGGTGATCGCCATCGGCGACGGCGCCAACGACCTCGACATGCTCAACGCGGCCGGCCTCGGCATCGCCTACAACGCCCGCCCCGTCGTCCAGCAGGCCGCCGACACGTCGGTGAACGTCCCCTACCTCGACGCGATCATGTACCTCCTCGGCATCTCCCGCGAGGAGATCGAGGCCGCCGACGCCGAGGCGGGGATCGTGACCCCCTCGCCGCCGGTCTAGCGAGGCGGGACCTCGCGACGGAACGCCTCCATCAGGTCGTCGCGGAGCGGCGCGGGCAGGTCGTCGGCCTCGAGGCTCCGGACCCCGGCGATCGTCTGGTGCACCTGCTCGAAGTACGCCGTACAGCCCGGGCACAGCGCCAGGTGGGCCTCCACCTCAGCTGCCCGGATGGCGGACAGCTCACCCTCGATGTAGGCGGTGACCAGCTCGACGACGGCCGCGCACTCGGTGAGCTCGGCTCCCTGCATCATGACCCGCCTCCTTCGTGGTGACCGCTCCTACCGTGCACGTGCTCGTCCAGCTCTTTCCGCAGGCGTGCCCGCGCCCGGTGCAGCAGCACCCGCTGGTTGCTCTCGCTCAGGTCGAGCAATGCACACGTCTCGGGACCGGTACAACCCTCGATGTCGCGCAGCGTCAGGACCGCGCGCTGCTGCGGCGGTAGCCGTCGCACCGCTGCCGCCACGACGTCGCGGACCTCACTCGCCAGCAGGGCCTCCTCGGGCCACTGCTCGGGGAAGGTGCGCCAGTGCCCCGGCCAGGGCTCGCCGGCCGCCTGGAAGGCATCGGGGTCGACGGTGGGTTCGTCGCCCAGCTCGAGGCTGCTCCACGGGACGGCGCGTTGTTCCTGGACCGCGCGGCGCTTCGCCGCGTTGACGAGGATCCGGTAGACCCAGGTGCGCAGCGACGAGCGACCCTCGAACCCGTCGATCGCCCGGACCACCGAGACCCACGCCTCCTGGACGACCTCTGCCGCCGACGCGTCGGTCGACACGATGGTCCGCGCCAGGCGCAGCATGCCGGCCGACCATCCGTCGAGGACGGTCGCGAACGCCGTCTCGTCCCCGTTCCGCAGCCGGGTGACCAGCTCGGCGTCCGGGCCCTCCACGACCGTCGGGGTCGTCATCGGCCCACCTGCTCGACAGCGCACTGTCGCGCGGGGGCGCGGGTGGCGTTGTCGGTCATGGGATTCAGAGTCTCCGGCGACCCGGATCGTTACACCAATGACAGATGTAACGCCGGGGGCCGGTCCCGACTCTGATCGGACATGAGCATCCACGTCGAAGCCGCTCCCGGTGCCGATCGGGCCACCTCTCGCAAGGTCGCCTGTCGGCTGCGCCCGTTGTTCCTCGCCACCGCCCTCCAGGGTCTGATGCTGTGGGTCCCGGTCGAGAAGCTGTTCCTCAGCGACATCGGCTTCACTCCTGCCGACATCGGACTGATGGCCGCTGTCTACGCGGGCGTCGTACCGCTCGCCGAGGTGCCCTCGGGAGTGCTCGCCGACCGCTGGAGCCGACGCGGCGTACTGGCGCTCGCCGGCCTCGCCCTGGCGCTGTGCAGCCTGGTCGGAGGGCTCAGCACCGGCGTTGCCGGCTACCTGGTCAGCGCGGTCTGTCTCGGCATCTTCTTCGCGATGTACTCCGGGACCACGGACTCGATGGTCTACGACACCCTCGTGGAGGAGATCGGCGACGGCGGCGACTTCACCCGCTACATGGGGTGGGTGCGGGCCGTGGGCGCTGCGTCGTTCACCGCCAGCGCGCTGGCCGGCGGCCTGTTGGCCGAGGCGGTGAACCCGCGCTTCACCTACCTCGCCACGGTTCCCTTGGCGCTGCTCTCGCTCGTCGCCCTGCTCGCGTTCCGCGAGCCGCGGCTGCACCGCCCGGACGAGGCCGAGTCGCTCCGGCACCAGCTCCGGGTCACCGTGCGCACGATCTCCGACCGCGGGGTGGTGCTCCCGGTCGTGCTGCTGGGTGCCGTGTCGGGCGTCGGGATGCAGCTGGTGTTCGAGTTCGGCCCGCTGTGGCTGGTGGCGGTCGCCGCGCCCACGGTGCTGTTCGGGCCGCACTGGGCGGCCCTCACCGCCACCCTCGGCCTCGGCGCCCTCCTCGCCGGCAAGGTCGCCTGGGACCGGACCGCCGTGTCCCTGGCACTCGGTCTGCTGATGACGGCGGCCGCAGCAGTCACCGTGTTCAGCCGGGACGTCCTCGTCATCACCGCGGCCCAGACGCTGCTCGCGCTGGTCCTCGTGATCGTGGGCGCGCTCGCCTCGCAGCGACTGCACGACGCCATCCCCTCCCACATCCGGGCGAGCGTTGCGTCGGGTGCCGGGACGATGGCGTGGCTGTCCTTCCTGCCAGCCGCGCTGCTCTTCGGTTGGCTCGTCGACGCCCACGGCCTGGGGGCCGCAGGGTGGCTCCTCACCGGTCTCGCCGGGCTCACGGCGCTGATGGTGCACCGGCAACGCGGCGGGACGCCCCCTGCCGAGCTCACCTGCCGCGACGTCGTCGACCTCTCGACCGCCCACCTCGACGGGGAGCTGGACGACGAGACCGAGCAGGCGATGCTCCGGCACCGGCGACTGTGTCCGGGCTGCACGGCGTACTTCGAGCAGGTCCGGGATCTTCTGCGCGCGGTGACCACCCTGCGGTGAGCGGGCGGCGCTATCCCCGTCCGACGTGGAAGCCGTTCAACCGGGCGGCGTCGAGGTCGGCCCAGGGACCTGCCAGCTCGAACACCGCCACCGCACTGGGAGGGAAGCCTGCCGCCATCGCGTTGCCGGCGTCGATGTCTCCCTCGCCGTCGTCCAGCAGCTGGGCCAGCACCGCGATCGTGGGGTTGTGGCCGACCAGCACGGCGCAGACACTGCCCTCGTCCAGCGCCCGCAGCAGGTCGAGCGCGGTGTCGGGGCCGGCGGTGTAGAGGCCGGGATCCAGATCGGCGTCGAGCGACCAGCCGGCTCCTCCGGCCAGCGCCTCCCAGGTCTGTGCCGCGCGTGGTGCAGCCGAGACCAGCGCGTGGTCCGGCTGTACGCCGGCTGCCGCGAGCCAGACCCCGGCCGCAGCGGCGTCGGCGCGTCCGCCGGCGGTGAGCTCGCGCTCGAAGTCGGTCGCCGCGACCTGCTCGGCCTTGGCGTGACGGATCACCACCAGGGTGTGTTGCCGCGGGGCCATGGTTCCCACCCTAGGGTGGCTGGCATGCCCCAGGGACCCCTCATGATCATCGGTGGCGCCGAGGACAAGCTCCGCAAGCGCACGATCCTCCAGGAGTTCGTGCGGGCCGCCGGTGGGCTCGATGCCCGGATCGCGGTGATCCCGACGGCGTCCTCGATCGGCTCCGAGGTCACCGGTGTCTACGACGCGCTGTTCCGCCGCGAGGGTGCTGCCGACGTGGTCGCCGCACGCCCCGAGAGCCGCGAGGAGGCCCACGACCCTCGGCTGGTGGCCGCGGTCGAAGAGGCAACCGGAGTGTTCATGACCGGCGGCAACCAGCTCAAGCTGTCGGCGATCGTGGCCGGCACCCCGCTGGGCGACGCGATCGTGGCGGCCCATCGGCGCGGCGCCGTGGTGGGTGGCACCAGCGCCGGCGCGAGCATCCAGTCCAGCCACATGCTGGCGTTCGGAGGCCCGGGCGCGACGCCCAAGCAGCGGATGACCCAGATGGCGGCCGGGCTCGGGCTGATCGACTCGGCGGTCATCGACCAGCACTTCGACCAGCGCAACCGCTACGGTCGCTTGCTGATGATCGTCGCTCAGTCGCCGCAGCTGCTCGGGATAGGCGTGGACGAGGACACCGCCGCCATCGTCGAGGCCGACCCCGTGGGGCATGACGTGCTCCGGGTCATCGGCAGGGGCTCCGTGACCGTCATGGATCCCGCCAACATCGTCACCAACGCCCACGAGGCGAAGCGCTCGGTGCCGATCCTCGCGAGCGGCGTCGTCCTCCACATGCTGCCCGCCGGTTCGGCGTTCGACCTGACCACCCGCAGCCTCGTCCCGCAGCCGACCGAGGTGACCGCCGAGGACGCGGCGGAGCTCGCCGATGCGGCTCGAGACCTGCGCGGGATGGCCCGAGACATCGCCGCTGCCGACGCCTCGCCCGGCGCCCTGCGCCGCCGCCTGGCCCGCAGCCGACGCAGCCCCGCCGACCAGACCCGGAACAGGACGGAGTGACGCCATGAGCTCGCGCCCCACCCCCGACCTCACCATCACGGAGACCCGCGTCTACCGCGGCCCCAACATCTGGTCCTACGACAAGGCGATCCACCTGGTCGTCGACCTGGGCTCGCTCGAGGACTTCCCGACCAACACCATCCCCGGCTTCACCGACCACCTGCTCGAGATGCTGCCCGGGCTGCGCGAGCACTCCTGCTCCCGTGGCAAGCGCGGCGGCTTCGTCGAGCGACTCAACGAAGGCACCTGGCTGGGCCACGTCGCCGAGCACGCCGCGCTCGCCCTGCAGCAGGTCGTCGGCCACGACATCCGGCGCGGCAAGACCCGGGGGGTCAAGGGCCAGAAGGGCGTCTACAACGTCATCTTCGGGTACGCCGACGAGCAGGTCGGGCTCGCCGCCGCCCGGCTCGCCGTACGCCTGGTCAACCACCTCGTCGAGGCCGACCCGGAGTTCGACTGGGACGACGAGCTCGAGCGGTTCATCCTGCGCGCGGAGCGCACGGCGTTCGGCCCCTCGACCCAGGCGATCCTCGACGAGGCGATGTCCCGCGACATCCCGTGGCTGCGGCTCAACCAGTACTCCCTGGTCCAGCTCGGGCAGGGCGTCCACGCGAAGCGGATCCGGGCCACGATGACGTCCGCCACCTCGGCGATCGCCGTCGACGTCGCATCCGACAAGGACCTCACCACCCGTTTGCTGGCGGCTGCGGGCCTCCCGGTGCCGAAGCAGGACACCGTGCGCAGCGAGGACGCTGCCGTCCGGGCGGCCGAGCGGATCGGCTTCCCGGTCGTCCTCAAGCCACTGGACGGCAACCACGGCCGCGGGGTCTGCATCAACCTCACCTCCGAGGAGGAGGTGCGGACGGCCTTCCCGGTCGCCGTGGAGCAGTCCCGGCGCGGCGTGATCGTCGTGGAGTCGTTCATCACCGGCAAGGACTACCGCTGCCTGATCATCGACGGCCGGGT
>DASTDJ010000167.1:0-31779 GCA_035710425.1 Nocardioides sp. | reverse complement strand
GAGCCCGGCTGGTCCTGGAGCGGATGACGAGCATGCAGCGGCACGGCTTCCGGGCCCGCGAGCTCTGGGCCGAGGGCGTGCGCACCCGGCTCGCGGATGCCCGGTTCGAGGGCATCGCGCTGCACCTCCCGCTCGCGCAGGGCGCCCACCTCGCCGAGGTCACCCGGTTGCTCAACGACGTCGTCGGCATGGACCTCGCCGGTGCTCCGACCATCTGGGTCAGCCACCTGACCGACGACGAGCTCGACCGGCTGCGCACGTCGTACGCCGACTTCACGTTCCGGCCCCGCATCGGCACCGCCCTGTGGCTCGGCGACCGCGAGGCGCTCAAGGTCACCGCGACCGTGCTCGACGTGCACGAGGTGGCCCGCGGCGACGTCTTCGGCTACCGCGGCCGCAGCGCCCCCAAGAGCGGCCACGTGCTGGTCGTGAGCGGCGGCACCGCCCACGGCATCGGCCTGGAGTCGCCGATGGGCGAGTCGTCGCTGAAGGCGCGGGCGGCCACCGTGGCCCGCGGCGGCCTCGACGCGGTCGGCTTCGTGCGCTCGCCGTTCTCGATCGACGGCAAGCAGCGGCTGTTCGCCGAGCCCCCGCACATGCAGGCCTCGATGCTGTTCCTGCCGGGTGGGGCCAGGGTGCCCGCTGTCGGCGACGAGATCGACGTGCGGGTGCGCTACACCGCTACGACGTTCGATCACGTAGTAGTAACGGGCTGAGCGTCGTCGGCTCAGCGGTCCGACGCACCGGGTCGTGGGCCGGCCGGAGGATGTCGCGGACCACCATGCCGGCGAGGTAGAGCTCGGCGAGCATCCGGAGCACGATCGCCATCCAGTAGAACCCGGCGTCGGCGCCGCTGCTCGGGTTGAGGTAGCCGCCGAGGTACCACCAGATCGTCGCGAAGTAGAGCAGCTCACCCGCCTGCCAGATGATCTGGTCGCGCCAGCGCGGGCGGGCCAGAGCCGCGAGCGGCAGCAGCCAGAGCACGTACTGCGGCGAGTAGACCTTGTTGACCAGCAGGAAGCCGACCACGATCAGGAACCCGAGCTGGGCAAGGCGCGGCGTCTCCGGGGCGCGCAGCCCGAGCACGAGCACCCCGAGGCACCACGCGCCGAACACGATCCACGACCAGAGGTTGACGGTGTCAGGGCTGATCGCCACGTCCCCGGCCTGGGCGATGACGCTCCAGATCGAGCCGAGGTCGGGTCCGCGGTCGGCGTTGAACGACCAGAAGACCTTCCACTGATCCTTGCCCGTGATGTACGCCGGCGCGTTGGCCACCAGCCACGCGGCGGCCGCCCACACCACGGCCTGCGCCAGGTCGGCGTAGCGACGACGACGCAGGCAGATCACCAGGATCCCGCCGAGCAGGAACAGCGGATAGAGCTTGGTGGCCGTGCCCAGCCCGATGAGGATGCCGGTCAGCACCGGCCGGTCTCTCGACCAGGCCCACAGCGCCCCCGCCACGAACCCGACGGCGAGCAGGTCCCAGTTGATCAGCCCGGTCAGCGCCAGCATCGGTGACAGCGCGAAGATCGCCGCGTCCCAGGGTCGGCGTGGGTTCACCAGGCTGAGCAGCCAGGCCGCGAGCAGCGCGATCGCGGCGAAGCCGACGCCGTTGACCCAGGTGAAGAGCTCCACCTCCCGCTGCACGTCGTCGCGGGCGCCCACCTCGGAGACCTGTTGCTGGTAGCGCGGTTCGAGGTCCGGCGAGCCGTTGAGCACGTGGGTGACCCACGAGGTGCCCCACGCCCAGTAGGCGATGCCGACGGGGTACTCCATCACCTCGTAGCGGGCCCGCACCTGCTCGTCGTCGGTGAACGGCCACTCGTGCTCGACCAGGCCGCGCAGCGTGTAGAGCGGCGGCAGGTCGGAGTAGCACATGTGCGAGTAGCGGAAGTTCTGGCTGCTCGGGTCGCCGGAGATGCACGGCGCCTTCTGCAGCATCCCGAGCGCGCACGTGACCGCTGCCATCACCAGGACCACTCGCACCGGCGTCCACCACCGGGCTCGTCCGGCGTGCTCGCCGACCGGCCCACCCACGCCCTCGCTGAGCGCGGCCACGACGGCGTCGTCCTGCGTGGGGTGGACGTGGCCCTCGGGCGTCACCGGAGGGTGCTCACCCTCGCCTGACCCCCACGGTCTCGCGGGTGGCCAGCTCGCGGCCGTTGCCGCCACCACCGCCGCCGTTGCCCCCACCGTTGTTGCCCCCGCCGGGGTTGCTCGGCGAGGTCGGGTCGGTCGGGCAGTTGCCGAGGAACTCGCAGTCGTCGGTCGGATCCGACGTCGGCGGCGGCGACGTCGGCGGCGGCTCGCTGCTCGGCGGCTCGCTCGGCGGCGGCTCGCTGGTCGGCGGCTTGCTCGTCTCCGGCTTCTTCGTGGTCTTCGGAGGCGGCGGCGGCGTGTACGGCGCGTGGTCCTCCGACGGCGGGTCGCGCTCCTCGAGGTTGGCCGGCTCCGGGAACTCCTCGACCTCGAGGCCTTCCATCTCCCGGGTCATGATCTCGGTCCACGTCTCGGCCGGGTAGTCGCCGCCGAAGTACGACGGCAGCCAGCCGTCGAGCTGGCCGTTGCCGACCCCGCGGACGTACATCACCGCGGTCGCCATCTGCGGCGTGAAGCCGGCGAACCATGAAGACGACACCGCGCCGCCGGTCTTGGTGGCGGTGCCGGTCTTGCCCGCGGCCGGCCGGCCGAGCCCGAGGGCGGCGGTGCCGGAGCCGGTCGCGACGACCTGCTGCATCGCGTAGGACACGTCGGCCGCGACGTCCTCGCCGATCGCCTGGTGGGTCTTGACCTTGTGGGTGTACTCCTTCTCACCATCGGCGTTGACGACGCTCTGGATGATGAAGGGCTCGGCCGCGACGCCGCCGTTGGCGATCGTCGCGTAGCCGTTGGCCATGTTGATCGGGCTGACGGTCTGCGACCCCAGCGAGACACCGGTCTGCGGCTCGAGGCCCGGCGTGTGGGCGGGGAAGCCGCGCATCGGCGCCTTGCCCTTCTCCGGGGGGACGCCCATGTCGTTGGCGGTCTCGATGATGTCCTCGGGACCGTTCTCGAGCGCCAGGGTGAGGTCGATGTAGGCGGTGTTGATGGAGTCCTCGGTGGCCTTGAGCAGGCTCACCGCCGACCCGTAGTCGGTGTCGCCCTGGTTCTCGATCTCGGCGTCGCCCACCTCGATCGGCGAGTTGCCCTCGAACGTCGACTTGAGCGAGTAGCCCTGCTTGAGTCCGGTCGCCAGGGCGAACGGCTTGAACGTCGACCCGGCCTGACCGCCGGCGAGCGCCCAGTTGAGCTGGGAGTCGAGGTAGTCCTGTCCTGCGTAGAACCCACGCACGGCGCCGGTGCCGGGCTCGACGGAGGCCGCGCCGATGTGCAGCTGCTTGTCGCCGAAGCCCTCTGGCTTGCCGGCCAGCACGCCCTCCTCGGCGGCGTCCATGGCCTTCTTGGTGAACGTCGTGGTCACCTGCAGGCCGCCGCCGTCGATCTCCTCGTCGGTGAACCCGAGCCGGTTCAGCTCGTTGCGGATCATCTCCAGCATGTGGCCCTTCTGGCCGCCGTAGGTGTCCTCGGTCTCCTGCTCCGGGAATGGAGGAAGTCGCTTCTGCGCCTTCTCCGACTCCTCCTCGGTGATGTTGCCGAGCTTCGCCATGTTGTCGAGCGTGTAGTCGTAGCGCTCCTTGAGCGCCTTCTTCGCGTCGTGGCCGTTGGCGGGGTCGAAGTTGGTGGGGTTGTTGAGCACGCTGGCAAGCACCGCACTCTCCCGCAGGTTGAGCTTCTTGGCCGTCGTGTCGAAGAAGGCCTGGGCGGCCGCCTCGACGCCGTACGCGCCGCGACCGAAGTAGATGGTGTTGAGGTAGCCGGTGAGGATCTCTTCCTTGCTCTGCTGGCGCTGGATCTTCAGCGACAGGATCGCTTCCTTGACCTTGCGCTTGTAGGACTGCTCCTGCGTCAGGTAGAGGATCTTCACGTACTGCTGGGTGATCGTCGACGCGCCCTGCGTGGAGTTGCCCTGGGCGTTGCTGAACGCCGCGCGCAGGATTCCCTTGGGGTCGATGCCCTTGTCGGTCCAGAAGCTCTGGTTCTCCGCCGCGACGACGGCGTCCTTCACGTCCTGCGCCATCTCGTCGTAGCCGACGATGTCGCGGTTCTGGGTCGCGAACTTGCCGAGCTCGGTCTTGCCGTCGGCGTAGTAGATGTGCGACGCCTCGGTCTGGAAGTCGCTGTTGGGGTCGGGGATGTCGATCGAGCGGTAGAGGATGATGAACCCGCCGACCGCGATCAGCGCCAGCACCAGGAACGTGATGCCGGTCCACTTGAGGACCTTCAGCACCCGCTGCTTGGTGGTCTTCGGCTCCTTCTCGTCCTTCGAGGGTCGGGCGGTCGACGGCGGTCCTTCTGCCCTGCGCTTGCCTGCCAAACCTCAACACTCCGGGACTAGGGAACAACGGCGACGGGGCAGGCGGTTACACCACCACTCCCACGCGCGACTCCCCAGGGTACGCAACGGCCGGTCGCCGTACCGATTCGACGCGAGGGTTATCCGCGCCACGTGGAACGACCCCGTCGCGACCATCCTGAGGCGTCCCTGAGCTGTCGCTGAGATAATGAGTTTTCACGTCTGCGGGATATATCGCTACGATAGGTCGCATGGCACGTCGTGGAGAGACCATCGAGCTGGCAGTGCTCGGGCTGCTGCACGAGGGTCCGATGCACGGCTACGAGCTGCGGAAGCGACTGAACCTGATGCTCGGCTGGGGCCGCGTGCTGTCCTACGGCTCGCTCTACCCGGCGCTGAAGAAGATGCTGCGCGGCAACCTCATCGAGGAGGCAACGGCGACGATCACGCCGGTCTCGCGCCGGCCCAAGATCGTCTACCAAGTCACCGAGAAGGGCACCGCCGAGTTCGAGCGGCTGATGTCGGAGGTCGGTCCGACCGCGTGGGAGGACGACAACTTCGACATCCGGTTCGCCTTCTTCGGGCGCACCGACATGGAGATCCGGCTGCGGGTGCTCGAGGGCCGGCGGACCCGGCTCCAGGAGCGCCTCGACCGGATCCAGTCGCAGCTCTCGATGACCGAGAAGGAGGTCGACCGGTACTCCGCCGAGCTCCAGCGGCACGGCGTCGAGTCGGCCGAACGCGAAGTGCAGTGGCTCTCGGACCTGATCAACGCCGAGCGCAACGCACCCACCGAGCAACCACAGCAGTGACCACCAGAACGAACACAGAGAACACCACCATGAAGGGACGGCCGATGGGTTCGGTTCGAGTAGCAATCGTGGGAGTGGGCAACTGCGCCACCTCCCTGATCCAGGGCGTTGAGTACTACCGAAACGCGGACCCAGCCGGCAACGTGCCCGGGCTGATGCACGTCTCGTTCGGCGACTACCACGTGTCCGACGTGGAGTTCGTGGCGGCGTTCGACGTCGACGCCAAGAAGGTCGGCTTCGACCTCTCCGAGGCGACCGCGGCGTCGGAGAACAACACCATCAAGATCTGCGACGTGCCGCCGTTGGGCGTGACCGTGCAGCGCGGCCCGACCCTCGACGGTCTCGGCAAGTACTACCGCGAGACCATCGACGAGGCCGAGGGGGACCCGGTCGACGTGGTCCAGATCCTCAAGGACACCCGGGCCGACGTCCTCGTGTCCTACCTGCCGGTGGGCTCCGAGCAGGCCGACAAGTTCTACGCCCAGTGCGCGATCGACGCCGGTGTGGCCTTCGTCAACGCGCTCCCCGTCTTCATCGCTTCCGACCCGGAGTGGGCCAAGAAGTTCGAGGACGCCGGCGTCCCGATCGTCGGCGACGACATCAAGAGCCAGGTCGGCGCGACCATCACCCACCGGGTGCTGGCCAAGCTGTTCGAGGACCGCGGCGTGGTGCTCGATCGCACCTACCAGCTCAACGTCGGCGGCAACATGGACTTCAAGAACATGCTCGAGCGCGAGCGCCTGGAGTCGAAGAAGGTCTCCAAGACCCAGGCGGTGACGTCCAACCTCAACGGTCCGCTGGCCGGGAAGATCCAGGACCGCAACGTCCACATCGGCCCGTCCGACTACGTCGCCTGGCTCGACGACCGCAAGTGGGCCTACGTCCGGCTCGAGGGCCGCGCGTTCGGCGACGTCCCGCTGAACATGGAGTACAAGCTCGAGGTCTGGGACTCCCCCAACTCCGCGGGCATCATCATCGACGCGATCCGCGCCGCCAAGATCGCCAAGGACCGCGGCATCGGCGGCCCGATCATCAGCGCGTCGTCGTACCTGATGAAGTCCCCGCCGGTGCAGCTCCCCGACGAGGAGGGCCGCGCGCGCATGGAGGCCTTCATCCGCGGCGAGGAGTAGGTCCTCACCAGCTTCACCGCTGACCCGTCACCAGCCCGGTGACGGGTCAGTGCTTTCTGCGGGTCAGCGCTCCGCGGCGGCCTTGATCTTGGTGAGCGTCTCGTGCATGCCGTCCTGCAGCTCACCGGTGAACTTGGGTACGCCGCCGAGGGCAACCTTGGTGAGACGCAGGGAGAGGTTCGAGATGCCCTTCGGGGTCTCGCGGCGCTGGGTGACCTTGGTGCCGCCAGCGACGGTGGGCTCGAGGGTGAACGACCAGATCGTCCAGTTCTCCTTGACCCGGAACGCGAACTCGGTGTGCGGCTCGCAGCGCACCACCATCGCCTGGGTCGGCCACAGGAGCGGGCCGCGGTGGTTGATGTTGAAGAACCTGGTGCCCTCGGTCACCGGGTCGCCACCGCGGACGACGGTCTTGACGACCTGCGGGCTGAACGCCGACATCCGGCGCGGGTCGCTGATCAGGGCCCAGACCTGCGCGGGCGGGGCGTCGATCTCGATGGTGGCCTCGAGCTGGGCGGGCTGCTGGGTCGTCGTCATGCCGGGGAACCTACTGATATATGCGACGCGGCGTCTCGCGTACGTGACGCGCGACACGTCACCTCGGACCGTGGGTGTTCAGCCAGAGCACCGGACCCGCGAGCGACGGCCCCACGTCGCGCAGGGCGGCCAGAGCCTTGCCCGTGTAGACCGGCTCCAGCACCAGGCCGTCCTCGCGTGCCCGTTCGACCTCGGCGACCGACGCCGGCGTGGGATCGCCGTACCTCGCGCCCAGCCAGTCGGGCCGTAGGTCGAAGTCGGCGGGGCCCAGCTCGGGCACGTCTGCCATGCCGCGCTCGCCGAGCAGTCTGGCGGTCCTGCCGGCCAGCCGAGCCATCGCCGGAGCGTCGAGCCGCACCATGTCGTTGACGACCACCCCGAGGACCGCGGTGTCGAGGCCGGCGATCCGCAGGCCGAGGGTCAGCCCGGTGACCGTGCCGCCCGAGCCCACCGGTACCACGATCGTGCCCGGCTCGGGCAGGTCGCCGGACGCCACCTGGGCGGCTATCTCCAGCGCGACGTCGACGTAGGCCAGGGTGCCGAACGCGTTGGACCCGCCGGCGGGCAGGTACCACGGCCGATACCGCGCCAGCAGGTACGGCGCCGCCAGCTTCAGCCGGAGCGGTGAGGGGTAGCGGTGCAGCCGCGCGCCCGACGCCTGCAGGCGCCCCAGCTGCTCGCGCACGTGGTCGTCGACCGGCTGGTCGACCAGGCCGAGCACCGTGTGGAGGTCGTGGCGGCCGGCGTACAGCGCGCAGGCGAGCCCCCAGTGCGTGCCGATCCCGCCCACGGTGAGCAGCGTGGTCGCGCCGCGCTGCTGGGCCGCCGGGATGATCCACTCGAGCTTGCGGACCTTGTTGCCGCCCCAGTCGCCGTCGCCGAAGACCGACTCGTCCTTCAGCCAGGTCTCGACCCCGAGGTCGAGGCCGAGCGGGCGCACCGGTGTCGGTGCATGGCCGAGCGCCACGTGACCGAGCCCGGGGCAGAGCTCGGCCAGCCTGCTCACCTGTCGGCCCACCACTCGAGCAGCGCGGCCGTCGCCTCCGACTCCTCCATCGGGCCGCGGTCCATCCGCAGCTCGAGCAGGAACTGGTAGGCCTCGCCCACCTCGCGGCCGGGGTCGATGCCGAGGATCTGCATGATCTGGTTGCCGTCGAGGTCAGGACGGATCGAGGCCAGCTCCTCCTCCTCCGACAGCCGCTCGATCCGCGCCTCCAGGTCGTCATAGGTACGTCGTAGCCGCTCGGCCTTGCGCCGGTTGCGGGTCGTGCAGTCGGCGCGGGTGAGCACGTGCAGCCGCTCGAGCTGGTCGCCGGCGTCGCGCACGTAGCGACGTACGGCGGAGTCGGTCCACTCCCCCGAGCCGTAGCCGTGGAACCGGAGGTGCAGCTCGACCAGCTTGCTGACCGCGTCGATGTCGTCGTTGGAGAAGCGCAGCGCCTTCATCCGGCGCCGGGTGAGCTTGGCCCCGACGACGTCGTGATGGTGGAACGTGACGGTGCCGTCGTCGAGGAAACGCCGGGTCTTGGGCTTGCCGACGTCGTGCATCAGCGCCGCGAAGCGCGCGACGAAGTCGGGCCCACCGCCGGGCAGCCGCGGCTCCAGGTCGATCGCCTGCTCGAGCACCTGCAGCGTGTGCTCGTAGACGTCCTTGTGGCGGTGGTGCTCGTCGCGCTCGAGCGCGAGCGCCGGCAGCTCGGGCAGCACCAGGTCGGCCAGCGTGGTGTCGACGAGCAGCGCCAGTCCCGGCCGGGGGTAGGGCGCGCAGATCAGCTTCACCAGCTCGTCGCGCACCCGCTCGGCCGAGATGATGTGGATCCGCTGCGCCATGTCGCCCATCGCGCCGATCACCGCGTCGTCGACCGCGAAGCCCAGCTGCGCGGCGAACCGCGCGGCCCGCATCATCCGCAGCGGGTCGTCGGAGAAGGAGTCCTCCGGGCGCCCCGGCGTGCGGATCACCCGGTGCGCGAGGTCGACCACGCCGCCGTACGGGTCCTCGAACTCGCGGCTCGGCACCCGCACCGCCATCGCGTTGACCGTGAAGTCGCGGCGGCCCAGGTCGCCGGCGAGCGTGTCGCCGAAGTCGACGACCGGCTTGCGGGAGGTGGGGTCGTAGGCCTCGGAGCGGTACGTCGTCACCTCGACCACCCAGTCACCCTTGCGGCAGCCGATGGTGCCGAAGTCGCGGCCCATGTCCCAATGGGCGTCGCCCCAGCGCTTCAGGATCCGTTCGGTCTCCTCGGGCCGCGCCGAGGTCGCGAAGTCGAGGTCGTTGTGCCGGCGCCCGAGCATCGCGTCGCGCACCGGTCCGCCGACCAGCGCCAGCTCGTGGCCGGCCGCCTCGAACAGCTCACCCAGCTCGTCGATGACCGGGGAGATCCGGTCCAGCTCGGCGCCCACGGCACGCTGGACCTCGGCCATCTGCAGTGGGGGTGGCGGGGACTCGGGCACGACCGAGCAGTCTAGGGGCCGGAGGTCTAGACCCATCCGCTCCCGGTCGTGGCTCCTCGAGCGATACCTCGTTAAGCATCCGTCTTGTCCTGGTTCCCGGGTCCGGTCCCTCCCCGTCAGGAGTTCATGCAGTGAGTTCCGCCCGCTCCCTCTCCCTTGCCCTGGGCGTCCTCGCCCTGGGCGCCGTCGGCCTGGTGCTCCCGGCCCCGGCGGTCGCAGCCCCGACCCCGCCGACGATCGTCGAGGTCGGCGACGGCTACCACTTCATCGGTGGCGCCGAGAACAACGACGTCACGCTGACCATCGTGTCCGGCCGCCTCATCGTCCAGGACGAGGGCGCCGCCGCATTCGGCTACGTCGGCTCCAAGTGTGCATCGGTCCCGGCCACGACCGGCGCCGCTGTCAGCTGCAAGATCAAGTCGCCGACCGTCTTCCACGCCGACCTCGGGGCCGGCGACGACAGCCTCAGCGCGTTCGGCGTCCCCAAGCTCATCCGCCTCGACGTACGCACCGGTGACGGCGACAACACCGTGATCGGCGGCATCGGCAACGACGTGATCCGGGGTCAGTCGTCGGGAGGCGGCTCCGACAGCCTGTCCGGCGGCTTCGGCAGCGACCGGCTGACCGCGGGCAACGGCGCCGGCTTCCTCATCGGCGGCGACGGCAACGACATCCTCGTCGGCGGCCCCGACATCGACAGCGTGCAGGGCGGCGCGGGCGACGACTACGTGCGCTCCGGCGGCGGCAACGACCTCGTCTACGGCAACTCCGGCAACGACGGCCTCTCCGGTGACGGCGATGACGACCTGGTGCGCGGCGGACCCGGCAACGACCACCTGTACGGCGGCGAGGACGACGACGACCTGCTCGGTGGCCTGGGCCGCAACACCTACGCCGGCCAGAACGGCGACGACGTGCTGCACGCGCGCAACGCGACCCGCGACCAGGTGAGCTGTGGTGGTGGCGACGACGACGCCACCGTCGACCCGCGAGCCGTCCTGCTCGGCATCTCGTACGGCGGTGACTCCGTCACCCAGTGCGAGGACGTCGTGAGCAGCGGCCCGCTCGACCCGGAGGACTGAGCCCCTTCGGGTCGCCGCCGTCGGGCCGGTCAAATGCGGGCCGGCCCGACGGTTAGGCTCGCCACCGTGGTCCGACGCCCGACGCTTCCGCGCGCCCTCGTGGCGGTTGTCGGACTCGTGCTCGTCGCCGTCGCCTCGGCCGTCTGGACCTCTGCACCCGCCGCCGCGCACGCTCCCGCGCCGAGGACACCCCTGCTCATCTCCATCGACAGCCTGACCCCCGGGGAGATCCCGGAGCAGGGCCCGATCCAGATCCGCGGCAGCGTGACCAACCGCGACGACGAGGCCTGGTCCGACGTCGACCTCTACCCGTTCATCTCGACCACCCCGATCCAGTCCCGGGCGGCCCTGGCCGAGGCGGCGACCATCCCCGCCGACGAGTACGTCGGCGACCGGATCCTCGAGGTCGAGGACAGCGTCGACGTGCTGCAGCCCGGGTCGTCGTCGACGTTCACGATCACCGTGCCGCGGTCGCTGATCGACGCGTACATCGGAGGCGCGCCCGGCATCTACTGGTTCGGCGTCCACGCGATCGGGGCCAGCGCCTCGCTGCCCCGCGACACCTTCGCCGACGGTCGCGCCCGCACGTTCCTGCCGCTGGTGCCGCCGCGGACGAAGGGCGCTGTCCGCACGGCCATGGTGGTCCCGCTGCGCCGCTTCCTGGGCCGCGAGCCGGACGGCTCGCTCGCCGACCCCGAGGCGTGGCAGCGCTCGCTGAGTGCCGACGGCCGGCTGCGCGAGGCGGTGGAGTTCGGCGCCGCCGCAGGCCCCGGCCAGCTCAGCTACCTGGTCGACCCCGCCCTGCCCGACGCCGTACAACGGCTCGCCGACGGCAACCCGCCGCGGTCCCTCGCTCCGACCGACGAGGTCATCGAGCCAGGCGAGTCCCCGTCGCCGTCGCCCACCGAGGACGGGGAGGGGGAGCTGGAGCCGGAGGAGTCCGGGATCGTCACCCCGGAGCAGGAGACCGCCGCCGCCTGGCTCTCCGAGCTCGAACCGGTGCTGCAGGCACAGGAACTGCTCACCCTTCCGTACGGCGACCCGGACCTCGCCGGGGCCGCCGACCACGACCCCGCGATGATCGAGCTGGCCGGTACGCAGGTCAGCACCACGCTCGACGGGTGGGGCCTCACCGGCACCCCGGTGGTGGGCTCACCCAGCGGCTACCTCGACACCGGCGCGATCGAGGCTACTGACCGCGAGGCGTCGGTGCTGCTTTCCGACCGCGCGTTCGCCGGCGATGCTCCAGGGGTCGCCGACCTCGACGGACGCAAGCTCGTGTTCGCCTCCAGCGGCGCCTCCGCCGGCGGTCCCGCCCCGGGCGACCGGGCCACCGGGATGGCGCTGCGGCAGCGGATCCTCAGCGAGGCGGCGCTCCGGGTGCTCGAGCCCGGCCGCCGCGACCCGCTCGTCGTGGTGATGCCGGCCGGGCTCACGTCGCTGGGCGCGGAGGACTTCTTCGCGGGCCTCGGCGTCGACTGGGTCGACCTCACGAGCCTCACCGACGCCACGTCGCGCACCGGCCGCACGGTCGTCCCCGACGACATCGTCTACCCCGCCCGCCAGGACACGTTCGAGCTCGACCCGGAGACGTTCCAGGCGGCCCAGGGTCTGATCGCCGACGGCGAGACCCTCCAGAACCTGCTCACCCGCAACGACGAGGTGGCCGCAGAGATCGCCGAGGAAGCGCTCACCGGGGTGTCCTACACCGCCCGACAGGCGCAGATCTCCTCCCGCGCCGGCCTGAACCGGTCACGGGGCTGGGTGCAGGACCGGCTGCAGTCGGTGGAGATCGGGGCGCCCCCGGGGGTCACCCTGTCGAGCGCAACCGGCGACTTCGTCGCCACGGTCACCAACCGGCTCGACCAACCGGTGACCGTCTCGATCCTGGCGCGGTCCGACAGCGGGATCACGATCACCCCGCCCGAGCCGGTGGAGCTCGGCCCGAAGAGCCGCACGTCGGTGCTGCTGCAGGCGCGCACGACCGAGGCCGCGGTGCACAACGTCACGCTGCTGCTCACCGACGCCGAGGGCACGCCCCTGGGGTCGTCGGACCGGCTGCCGATCCGGTCCGCCCAGGTGAGCAACGTGATCTGGGTGATCATGGGCGCCGGCGTGCTGCTCCTGTTCGGCGCGATCCTGGTCCGGCTGGTCCGCCGGATCCGGGGCCGCCACCACGAGCCCGCAGAGACCGTCGAAGCCGCCGACCCGGTCGAGACGACGACGTGACCACGGCCGACGACGACCGGGTCCTCGCGTCCAGCGCGGTGATGGCCGCCGGGACCGTGGTGTCCCGGCTCAGCGGGTTCGTGCGCTCGACGCTCCTGGTCGCGGCGCTCGGCGTCTCCCTGCACGCCGACATCTTCACGATCGCCAACACGATCCCGAACATGCTCTACATCCTGCTGGCGGGCGGCGTCTTCAACGCCGTACTCGTCCCGCAGCTGGTGCGGGCGATGCGCAACGACCCCGACGGCGGCGAGGCCTACACCAACCGGGTCGTCACCCTGGCCGGGATCTTCCTCGCGATCGTCACGGTGCTGCTGGTGGTCGCGGCGCCGCTGGTGATGTCGCTGATGCTGCACGAGCAGTACGGCGAGCCCGAGCTGGCCGAGCAGCGCCAGTCGGCGATCGACTTCGCGCGCTACTGCCTGCCGCAGGTCTTCTTCTACGGGATGTTCGTGCTCGTCGGCCAGATCCTGAACTCCCGCAGGCGGTTCGGCCCGATGATGTGGGCGCCGATCGCCAACAACGTGATCGCCGTGGGTGTGCTCGTGATCTACCTGGTCGCGTTCGGCCCGGCCAGCGCGTCGGAGCAGGTCGGCCCGTTCACGACCGAGCAGGAGCTGCTGCTCGGCCTCGGCTCGACCGCCGGCATCGTCGCGCAGTTCCTGATCCTGATCCCCTACCTTCGCGCGGCGGGCTACCGCTACCGCCCCCGCTTCGACTTCCGCAACGCCGGTCTCGGCCACACCCTGCGGCTGGGCATCTGGACCGTGCTCTTCGTAATCGTCAACCAGGTGGCGTACGTCGTCGTGGTGCGGCTGGCCTCCGGCGGCACCGCCGACGGCGGCGACGGCACCGGCATCACGATCTACTCCAACGCGTTCCTGATCGTGATGGTCCCGCACGCGATCGTCACCGTCTCGCTCGCGACGGCGGTCCTGACCCGGTTGTCGTCGCAGGCCGCCGAGAGCGACCTCGCCGGGCTGTCCCGGTCGCTGGCCTCGACCCTGCGGGCCGCCCTCGCGGTGATCGTGCCGTTCGCGGCGCTGCTACCGGTGATCGCCGACGACGTGTCCAACGTCATCTGGGGCCACGGCGCCGGCGCCGAGCTCTACGAGCGCTACGTCCCGACCCTGTCGCTGTTCGGCGCCGGTCTGCTGTTCTTCACCGTCCACTACATGGTGCTGCGCGGCTTCTACGCGCTCGAGCAGAACCGCACGGTCTTCTGGATCCAGTGCGCCGTCGCCACCACCAACATCGTGATCGCCGTGGTGGTGGTCGGCCGCACCGACGCCGAGGCCACCTCCCCCTCGCTGGTGCTCGCCTACACCGCGGCGTACGCCGTCGGCTCGCTGGTGTCCTACACCGTCCTCCGCGCTCGGCTCGGCGGGCTCGAGACCCCGCAGCTGTTCCAGTTCCTGGCGCGACTGGCGCTCGCGGTCGCGGTGGCGACCGCCGCGGCGTTCGCGGTGGCGGTGGCGCTGCACGCCACGACGGACCACCCGCACTGGCTGATCGCCGCCCTGATGGCCGGCGTGATCACCACCGTGGACGCCGTCGTCTTCGTGCTGCTCGCCAAGGCGATGCGGATCCGCGAGGTGACCGCCGTGCTCGAGACCGTGACCGGCCGCCTCATGCGGTCGCGCAACACCTGATCCCTGGCGTCCACGCCACTACGATGAGGCCACGCACTGGTGACCGATCAGGACAGAGAGGAACAGGTGCCGCACTCGATCCGGCCCGGTGAGGTCCTCGCCGGTCGCTATCGACTGATCGACCTGCTCACCGAGAGCAAGGGTGGTCGGTTCTGGCGTGCCCACGACCGCGTTCTCGAGCGCCACGTCGCGCTGCACGTGATCGACGCGGAGGACGAGCGCGCGCCCGGCCTGCTGGAGGCGGCCCGGCGTTCGGCCACCGTCCTCGACAGGCGGATCCTGCGGGTGCTCGACGCGGAGACCCGCGACGGCATCTGCTACGTCGTCAACGAGTGGGGCTCGGGCATCTCCCTCGACATCCTGGTGGCCGGCTCCGGTCCGCTCGGCCCGCGACGGTCGGCGTGGCTGGTCGCCGAGGTGGCCGACTCGATCGCCCGCGCGCACGAGGCCGGCGTCGCCCACGGCCGGCTCAACCCCGAGAACGTCCTGATCGACAAGACCGGCGAGGTCCGGATCATCGGGTTCTGCGTCGAGGCCGCGCTGCACGGGCTCCCGCCCGACCGCCAGCAGATCGACGTCACCGACCTGGCCGGGCTCCTCTACTGCTCGCTCACCACGAAGTGGGCGGGCGCGTCCGGGTCCGGGGTGGCGCCCGCGCCCACCCACCACGGCCGGGTGCTCCGGCCGCGTCGGGTGCGCGCCGGGGTGCCGCGTCCGCTGGACGAGCTGTGCGACGAGGTCCTGCATCTCCAGGGGGCCAGCGGTGCGGCGTCCGAGCTGAGCACCGCCCGCGGCATCGCGACCTCCCTCTCCGAGATCGTCGGCGACCCCACCGGCATGCAGGCGGCGCTGGTCGCGAGCATCCCCAAGCTCCGGCCCGACGAGCTGGTGGTGCTGCCCCAGGTGCCGGAGATCCCAGCGCGCGACACCTCCGACCTGATCCCCCAGGTCTCGGCGCGGCCGGCGGCGAAGCCGGATATCGCACCGGCGCCCGAACCCACGCCCGAACCCGAGCCCGAACCCGAGCCCGAGCCCGAGCGCGAGCCGGAGCCTGAGCCCGATCCGGAGGACGACGTCGACACCCCCGCCGCGGGCATGCCCGCGACGCCGGTCGCTCCCGAGGACCTGCCCACCGAGGCGGGGATGCCGATCTTCGACGACGACGAGGACGAGGTCGAATGGTTCAAGGCCCGGAGCACCCCGGCGCCCCCGCCGCCGCCGTTCGAGGAGCCGCCGGAGCGGCCGCTGTTCGCGCCCGAGCCCGAGGACGGCGGCCCGGTCCGCCGGTCGCGCGTCCCCCCGGACAAGCAGTCGGGCGGGATGCCGGCGTACGGGCCGGAGTACTGGCCGTGGGAGACCAGCACCGGCCGCGGCACGGGGTCGGGCATGAAGGCGATCGAGGACGAGGAGGTGCCCGGCCGCAGCTCGTTCCGGCTCGCGCTCGCCATCGCAGCCGGCCTGATCCTGCTCGTCGCGGTCGTCGTGGCGTTCAACCTCGGCCGCGGCAAGACCGTGCTCGGCCAGGAGCCCGAGGACGACGACGAGCCGGCGCCGACCCAGCGCTCCGAGCGGACCATCGGGCCGATCGAGCCGCTGACCGGGCTCGTCGCCGCTGACTTCGACCCCCAGGGCGACCCCCCGAGCGAGGACCCCGAGGACGCGCCGCTGGCCGTCGACGGCGACCTGGCGACGGCGTGGACCACGTCGGCGTACAACGAGCAGTTCGGTCCGGGTGGCCTGAAGAGCGGCGTCGGCCTGGCCATCGACCTCGGCGGATCGCACGAGGTGTCCTCGGTCGACGTGGCTCTCGACGGGGCGCCCACCGGCGTCAGCCTCTACGTCACCGACGAGGCGCCCACCGGTGTCGCGGGACTGACCCCCGTCGCCTCGGAGACGGCGGACGCCGAGGAGCTGCAGGTCTCCCTCGACGAGCCGGTGACCGGCCGCTACGTGATCGTCTGGTTGACTTCGCTACCGCCCGCGGAAGGCAGGTTCCGGGGCTCGGTCGCTGAGGTGGTGGTGCGGGGTGCCTGAGATGCACCGTCCGGACATCCGCTCCGACGCCGAGCTGCTGGCCGCGCACGTCGCCGGTGACCGCGAGGCGTTCGGGGTGCTTTTCGGCCGGCACCGCGACCGGCTCTGGGCGGTTGCGCTGCGCACCATGAGCAACCCCGAGGACGCCGCCGACGGCCTGCAGGACGGCATGGTGGCGGCCTACCGCCGGGCCGGGTCGTTCCGCGGCGAGGCGGCCGTGACCACCTGGCTCCACCGGGTCGTCGTCAATGCCTGCCTCGACCGCATCCGCGCCGCGAAGGTACGCCGCGCCGAACCGCTTCCCGACGACCTGGAGGAGTACGGCGACCGCGGCTCCACGATCTCGGCCACCGACGACACCGAGGACCCCGCCGACCTCACCGTGCGGGGCGAGCGCCGGCGACAGGTCCTCGACGCGCTGGCCACACTTCCCGAGGAGCAGCGTGCCGCGCTCGTGCTGGTCGACATGGAGGGTTACCCGGTCGCCGAGGCTGCGGTGATGCTGAAGTGTGCGGTGGGGACGGTGAAGTCGCGCTGCTCGCGCGGCCGGGCCAGGCTCGCCGTACTGCTGGCCGACCTGATGGGCGACGACGCGGCGAAGGAGCCCCCGGAGGCGCGGAACCACCCGGCCCCGCCCCCCGTCTCATCCACGCAGCCCTCACGAGCGCCGCCCGGCGAGGGCTGAGCCGCCCTACCCACACCCCGACAGCTGGGAAGTCCCGAATGTCCGACGAGCGCGACCTGACGCCCGAGCAGGAGGCCCGCGTGGCCCGCCTGCTCGCCGACGCGCGCGCCGACGAGCCGATCCCCCCGGAGGTCGCCGCCCGGCTCGACCGGGTCCTCGAGGGGATGGCCGGCGAGCACGTCCTCCGCGCCGACGAGACGCCCGCCCCGGTGGTCGACCTCGCAGCCCGCCGGCGCCGGCGCGTCGTCACCCTGCTCGCCGCCGCGGCCGCGGTCGTGGTGGCCGGGGTCGGTGTCGGCCAGGTGGTCAGCTCGCAGGACAACGGTGACTCCGACGGCGCCAGCACCGCCGCGGAGAGCAACGACGAGGGCGGCGGCGCGAACGCCGACCGGGAGCTCGAGGCGGCGCCCCAGGACGAGGCTCCCCCGATGACCGACGACCAGCTGAAGGCGCTGGGCGAGCCGGCCCGGATGACCTCGGGCTCCTTCGCCCGGGAGGTCCGCGGGCTCCAGGACCGCCCCGGCGTACGCACCGACGCGTCGTCTCCCCCGATGGCAGGGGGTGACCTGGCGGCGAAGGAGATGAACTTCAACTGCGGGGAGGCCGACTACGGCGTCGGCAAGCTGATGGCGGTGCACTACAACGGCATGCCCGCCGTGCTCGCCTACCGGCCGCCGACCGGCAACACGCAGGTCGTCGACCTGATGCAGTGCGGGAGTGGCGAGCTGATGCGCTCCACCACCATTCCGCTGCCTTAGTGGTCCCCGACCACGGGGAATCCCCAACGCCTACGATCGGTTGCACTCATACCGATCAAGGAGAGTGCATGTCCGAGACCCGCAACGTGATCATCATCGGCTCAGGGCCGGCCGGCTACACCGCAGCGGTGTACGCCGCCCGCGCCAGCCTGAAGCCGCTGATGTTCGAGGGCTCTGTCACCGCCGGTGGCGCGCTGATGAACACCACCGAGGTCGAGAACTTCCCCGGCTTCCGCGACGGGATCATGGGTCCCGCGCTGATGGACGAGATGCGCGCCCAGGCCGAGCGGTTCGGCGCCGAGCTGGTGGCCGACGACGTGGTGGAGGTCGACCTCACCGGCGACGTGAAGATCGTCAAGACCGCCACCGACACCTTCACCGCGCGAGCGGTGATCCTGGCGATGGGGTCGGGCTACCGCAAGCTCGGCCTGCCCAACGAGCTGGAGCTGTCGGGCCGCGGCGTGTCCTGGTGTGCCACCTGTGACGGCTTCTTCTTCCGCGAGCAGCACATCGCTGTCGTGGGCGGTGGCGACTCCGCGATCGAGGAGGCGACGTTCCTCACCCGCTTCGGCTCCAAGGTGTCGCTGATCCACCGCCGTGACGAGCTGCGCGCGTCCAAGATCATGCAGGAGCGGGCGTTCGCCGATCCCAAGCTCGAGATCGTCTGGAACTCCGAGGTGGCCGCGATCAACGGCACCGAGTCGCTGGAGAGCATCACGCTGCGCGACACCGTCACGGGTGCGACCCGCGACCTCGCGGCGACCGGTCTCTTCATCGCGATCGGCCACGACCCGCGCTCCGAGCTGCTGCCCGGGCAGGTCGACCTCGACGACAACGGCTACGTGCTGGTCAACCACCCCTCCACGCACACCAACCTCACCGGCGTCTTCGCGGCGGGCGACCTCGTCGACCACCACTACCGGCAGGCCATCACGGCCGCCGGCACCGGCTGCGCCGCTGCGCTCGACGCCGAGCGCTACCTCGCACTGCTGGACCACCACGGCTCCTCGGCCGGCTCGATCGCCGACACCGAGGCCGAGGTGATCGCCGAGGTCGTGCAGACCACCGGCGCCTGACGCTTCCCGGCCCGGCGTGGGAATGTCGGTCGGGGGTCAGGTGTTCAATGGGGTGACCCAGACTTTGAGTAGAAGGAGTACACCCGTGGGCACAATGGCAGCCGTCACCGACGCCGAGTTCGAGGCGCAGGTGCTGAAGAACGACAAGCCCGTCCTGGTGGACTTCTGGGCAGAGTGGTGCGGCCCGTGCCGCCAGGTCTCCCCGATCCTCGAGGAGATCGCCACCGCCCACGGTGACAAGATCGAGTTCCGCAAGATGAACGTCGACGAGAACCCCGTCACCCCTGCGTCCTACCGGGTCACCGGCATCCCGACGATCAACGTCTACCAGGGCGGCGAGGTCGTGCGCAGCATCGTCGGCGCCCGGCCGAAGGCCGCGATCCTCAAGGAGCTCGAGGGCCTGCTCTGAGGCGTCCCCCTCCGACGACTACTGAACCCGGCGTGGCGTGTGCCGCGCCGGGTTCGGCGATTTCGGAGCCGGCCGCACGGCGCCGAGCAGCCGCTCGACGGCGGCCTCGAGCTCGTCGCGCCAGGTGAGCGCCGAGCGCAGCTCCATCCGCATCCGCGGGTGCACCGGGTGCGGGCGGTGGGTCTTGAAGCCCACCCCGCCGAGGAAGTCCGCGGACACCACGCACCCGCCGGTGTCGCGGCTGTCGCCGAACGCCTCCACCGCCCGGATGCCACCCCTGCGGATCAGGTCGCGCGCCATGCCCTGCACCAGCATCCGACCCAGCCCGCCACCCCGGTGCTCGGGCACGACGTACGCCGTCGTCAGGAGTACGGCGTCCGGTGACACCGGCGCCGTCGGGAACGCCGCGGCGCCGGGCACGAACGCCGCGGGCGCGTAGATCAGGTAGCCCGCGGGCTGGTCCTCGACGAGGACGACCCGGCCGCAGGAGCCCCAGTCGCGCAGCACCTCCGAGACCCAGGCGTCCTTCTCGCCGGCAGCGGTCTCCCGGTCGTGGATGCGCGCCCGGCGGACCGGGTCGAGCTCCCAGAACAGGCAGGTGCGGCACGGCGCCGGGAGCGCGTCGAGATGGTCGAGCGTGAGCCGGACGACCTTGCGCGACATGTCCCCATTGTGCGCCAGCGCGGGATGCCCGGGAAGGCGCGCGATCCCGCCTGCGAGAATGACGCGCGTGCGTGAGATCCGGCAGAGTCGCAAGCTCCACAACGTGCGTTACGACGTACGCGGTCCGATCCTGCAGGAAGCACAGCGGCTCGAGGCCGAGGGCCACCGCATCCTGAAGCTCAACATCGGCAACCCCGCGCCGTTCGGCTTCGAGGCGCCGGAGGCGATCCTCGCCGACGTCATGCACCACCTGCCGGAGTCGCAGGGCTACAGCGACTCCCAGGGCATCTACTCCGCGCGCACCGCGGTGGCGCAGTACTACCAGCAGCAGGGGCTGCGCGAGGTCGAGGTCGAGGACGTCTTCATCGGCAACGGCGTCTCCGAGCTGATCTCGATGGTGCTCCAGGCATTCGTTGACGACGGCAACGAAATCTTGGTGCCCGCGCCCGACTACCCGTTGTGGACCGGGGCCGTCACCCTGTCCGGGGGCACCCCGGTGCACTACCTGTGCGACGAGGGCAACGCCTGGAACCCCGACCTCGACGACATCGAGTCGAAGATCACCGAGAACACCCACGCGCTGGTGATCATCAACCCCAACAACCCCACCGGAGCGGTCTACAGCAAGGAGATCGTCGAGGGACTCGTCGACATCGCCCGGCGTCACCACCTGGTGGTCTTCGCCGACGAGATCTACGAGAAGATCATCTTCGAGGACGCCGTGCACCACCACGCCGCGAAGGCCGCCGGCCACGACGTGCTGTGCCTGACCTTCAGCGGCCTCTCGAAGTCCTACCGGGTCTGCGGCTACCGCGCAGGCTGGGTGATGATCTCCGGTCCGAAGGAGATCGCGCTCGACTTCCTCGAGGGCCTCACCCTGGTGGCCAACATGCGGATGTGTGCCAACGTCCCTGCCCAGCACGCCATCCAGACGGCGCTCGGCGGCTACCAGTCCATCGAGGAGCTGATCGGCCCCGGCGGCCGCTTCTACGAGCAGAGCATGCTCGCCGACAAGCTGCTCAACGAGATCCCCGGGGTGAGCTCGGTGCGGCCGAAGGGCGCCCTCTACTGCTTCCCGAGGCTGGACCCCGAGGTCTATCCGATCGAGAACGACGAGGCCTTCGTCATCGAGCTGCTGCGCGCCAAGAAGCTGCTCGTCACCCACGGGACCGGCTTCAACTGGCCGCAGCCCGACCACTTCCGCCTCGTCACGCTCCCTGACGTGGAGGTCCTCGAAGAGGCGATCGGCAGGATCGCCGAGTTCCTCTCCACCCGCCGCTGACCCGCGACACCCTTCCCCGCCAGGAGCCCCGATGCGCGACCTGACCTACCCGCCGATCATCCTCACGGCCAAGACCGCGTTCCGGGTCCTCGGCCAGCGCTTCGTGACTACCGGCACCGAGCACGTGCCGCGACAGGGCGGGGTGATGCTGGCGGTCAACCACATCGGCTACGTCGACTTCATCTACGGCGGGCTCGCTGCGAACCCGTCGGGCCGCAAGGTGCGGTTCATGGCGAAACGGGAGATCTTCGACCACGCGGTCACCGGGCCGGTCATGCGGTCGATGCACCACATCGAGGTAGACCGGGGCGAGGGGCTGGCGTCGTACGACCGGGCGGTGGAGTACCTCCGCAGGGGCGAGGCCGTCGGCATCTTCCCGGAGGCCACCATCTCCCGGGCCTTCGTGCTCAAGGAGTTCAAGACCGGGGCGGTCCGGATCGCGGCCGCCGCCGGCGTCCCGCTCGTGCCGGTCATCCTCTGGGGCACCCAGCGGATGATCACCAAGGACCACCCCAAGGACTTCTCCCGGGGCAAGACGATCGCGATCAACGTCGGGGAGCCGCTGCACCCAACCGGCGAGAACGCGGTCGCGGAGACCGCCGAGCTGCACCGGGTGATGTCGGCGATGCTCGACGAGACCATCCGCGCCTACCCCGCCGACGAGCAGCCGCCCGGGTCGTGGTGGCTGCCGGCCGAGTACGGCGGGTCCGCGCCCACCCTCGAGGAGGCGGCCCGGCTGGACGCCGAGGAGAAGCGCCAGCGGGCGGAGCGGCGCCGGGCGGCGAAGAGATAGATCGACAGGGAGACAAGTCCCCATGTCGACAAAGCGCTAGATCGGCCTATCGTCTCGGTTCCGCGGGTCCATGATGTCGACGATCCGGCGCAGGTCCTCGAGCGAGGCGAACTCGACGGTGATCTTGCCCTTGCGCTGACCCAGGTCGACCTTGACCCGGGTCTCGAGACGGTCGGAGAGACGGTCGGCCAGCTCGGACAGCCCCGGTGCCACCGGGCGGCGCCGGGGTGCCGCGGATCCGCCGGCCTTGGCGCCGGTCTCGCCGACGGCCACCATCTCCTCGAGGCCGCGCACGCTGATCCCCTCGGCGACCACGCGCTGGGCCAGCCGGTCCTGGAGCTCGGGGTCCTCGACGGCCAGCAGTGATCGTGCGTGGCCTGCCGAGAGCACTCCAGCGGCGACCCTGCGCTGGACCGCGGGGCTGAGCTTCAGCAGCCGCAGCGTGTTGCTGATCTGCGGGCGCGAGCGCCCGATCCGGCCGGCCAGCTCGTCATGGGTGCAGCTGAAGTCCTCGAGCAGCTGCTGGTAGGCCGCGGCCTCTTCGAGCGGGTTGAGCTGCGAGCGGTGCAGGTTCTCCAGCAGCGCGTCGCGCAGCATGTCGGTGTCGTCGGTCTGGCGGATGATCGCTGGGATCGTCGATAGGCCGGCGGCCTGCGTGGCCCGCCACCGCCGCTCCCCCATCACCAGCTCGTAGGAGTCCGGGCCGGTACGGCGTACGACCACCGGCTGCAGCAGGCCGACCTCGCGGATCGAGGTCACCAGCTCGGCCATCTCGTCGTCGCCGAACACCTGCCGCGGCTGCACGGCGTTGGGCACGATCTGCTCGACGGGGAGCTCGGCGAAGACCGAGCCGGCAACCGGCTCCTCTTCGGCCGTGGGCAGCCCGTCGGGTGCGGGGGCCGCCTCAGTCGGTTCAGGCGCTGGGGGGATCAGCGAGCCTAGCCCGCGGCCGAGTCCGCGCCGCTGGGTGGCCTTCATGCAGAAACTCCTTTGGTCGCGATCTCGCGGGCTGCCTCCAGGTAGCTCAGCGCCCCCGGCGAGCCCGGATCGTAGGCCATCACGGTCTGGCCGTACGACGGCGCCTCGGACACCCGCACCGACCGCGGGATGGTGGTGCGGAGCACCTGGTCGCCGAAGTGCCCGCGCACCTCGTCGGCGACGCCCGCGGCGAGCCGGGTCCGGGCGTCGTACATCGTGACCAGGATCGTCGACACCGCAAGCTCGGGGTTGAGGTCGGCCTTGACCAGCTCGACGGTCTCCAACAGCTGCCCGAGCCCCTCCAGGGCGTAGTACTCCGCTTGGATCGGAATCATCATCTCGTCGCCGGCCACCAGCGCGTTGAGCGTCAGCAGGCCGAGCGACGGCGGGCAGTCGATGAAGACGTAGTCGTAGCGGTCCTCCCCGGCGTCGTCCGCATTGCCGATCCGGGGGTCGGCGGCGATCGCCTTCTTCAGCCGCCCCTCGCGGGCGACCACGCTGACCAGCTCGATCTCGGCGCCGGCCAGGTCGATGGTGGCCGGGACCACGAAGAGCGCGGGGTCCTCCTCGCACGCCTGCACGGCGTCGGCCAACGAGAGCCCGTCGACGAGCACGTCGTAGCTGGACACCACGCCGCGGTGGTGCTCGACGCTCAGCGCCGTCGAGGCGTTGCCCTGTGGATCGAGGTCGATCACCAGGACCCGCTGGCCGAGCTGAGCAAGGGCCGATCCGATGTTCACCGTCGACGTGGTCTTCCCGACCCCGCCCTTTTGGTTGGCGACCACGAAGACTCGCGTGGCTTCCGGTCGCGGCAGGCGGGGGCGGTACTGCGCACTCTGGCGGGCCAACACACTGTGCTGCGCCGCACGCGCCAAGGGGGTGGCCATGTCGTCGAACTCGCTGCCCAAGGCCGCGAGGTCGGCCGCGGTGCGCACCCGGAAGGAGGGGTCCTCGGCCTTCTGGTCCTCTGTTTCACGTGAAACGGCGTCCTCTGTTTCACGTGAAACATCGTCACCGCCGTTTTCCGCGGCCTGTGGATAACCTGGGGATGGCTGTGGAGATTCAGGCTCAGCGGGGGCTTCCTGACCGGTGGATAAACCGTCGTGCGAACGAAACTGATCGGTCACGACGGGCGCCTCCGCTTCGACGATGCTCGGGTAGTCGAGGTTCTCCGATGCCGCTTCGGTGACCCCGCCCGTTCGGGCCAAGATACTCGCGTCGGATCGGCCCACCGTACCCGTACCACCCGGGTTGTGGAGAGGGCGTCCCAGTCGTCCGGCTGAAGAATCTCGGGGGCCGCGCACCCCAGGCGATGGAGCGTTTCCCCCGCCTCCTGGATCTCGTCGGCCACGGATGAGCCCTTCATCGCCAGGAGGACACCCTCGGGGGCCACCAGCGGCATCGACCACTCCAGGAGTCGGGTCAGCGGCGCGACGGCGCGGGACGTGACCACGTCGTACCGCCGCACCCCGTGCAGGTCATCGGCGCGCCCTCGCGTCACGGTGACGTTGTCGAGGTCGAGCGCATCGATGGTCTCGGTCAGGAACGTGGTGCGGCGCAGCAGTGGCTCGACCAGCTCGACCTCGAGGTCCGGGCGTGCAATGGCCAGGACCAGTCCAGGGAGCCCGGCGCCGGAGCCCACGTCGCAGACCGAGCTCCCCTCCGGGATCATCGCCTCAACGGCGACGCAGTTGAGGATGTGTCGGTCCCACAGCCGGGGCGCCTCGCGCGGCCCGATCAGGCCGCGGACCACTCCGTCCGTCGCCAGGACCTCCACATACCGCTCCGCCCGATCCAAGCGCTCAGACGGAAACGCCCTCCGCGCCGCTTCGGGCGTGGAGGGCGTTTCACGTGAAACATCCGCCATGATCGCTACTCCGGCAGGATCACCACGAAGCGTCGGGGCTCGACGCCCTCGGACTCCGAGGTCAGGCCGGCGGCGGCCACGGCGTCGTGGACGACCTTGCGCTCGAAGGCCGACATCGGCTCCAGCTCGACCCGCTCCCCGGAGGCCCGGACGTCGGCGATCCGCTCATCCGCGAGCTTCTCCAGCCGCCGACGCTTGTCGGCACGGTGCCCGGAGATGTCCAGCATCAGCCGGGACCGCTCGCCGGTCTCCCGGTAGACGGCCAGACGGGTCAGCTCCTGCAGCGCCTCGAGAACCTCGCCGTCGCGGCCGACCAGCTGCGCGAGGTCGGCGCCCACGATCGACACCGCGGCGCGATCGCCCTCGACGTCCATGTCCAGGTCGCCATCCAGGTCGGCGATGTCCAGCAGCTCCTCGAGGTAGTCCGCAGCGATGTCGCCCTCCCGCTCGAGCAGGGTGATCCGCTCCGAGGAATCCTCGCCGTCGTCGGTGCCGGGCTCGCTCTCCTCGTCCGCCTCGGTCGTGGGCTCGTTCTCCTCGACCTCCTCGGACGACTCGTTCAGGTCCGTGTCCAGCTCGGGGCTCACTTGCTGCCTCCCTTGTTCTTGTTGCGGTTCTGGGGGTTCCCCGACTTCGCGGGATTGCCGGACTTCGCCGGGTTCCCGGACTTGGCGGGATTCCCGGACTTCGCCGGATTGCCGGACTTGGCCGGGTTGCCCGGCTTGGCCGGATTGCCGGGTTTCGCCGGGGTGCTGCCTGGCTTGGCGGCGCCCTGCCGGCGCTGCGCGCGGGTCTGCTTCTTCGGCTGCTGCCGCTGGGCCGGCCGACGATCGACCTCGGGCGCCTGCTCGGCCTCGACCTCCTCGGTCACCACACCGTGCTTGAGGGCCTTGGCCTTGTCGCGCTCCTCCTTCGCCTTGAAGGCGGGGGTGCCGGGCGCGGGGTTGTTGCGGATCACGTAGAACTGCTGGCCCATCGTCCACAGGTTGGAGGTGGTCCAGTAGAGGAGCACGCCGATCGGGAACGCCACGCCACCGAGACCGAACGCCACCGGCAGGACGTAGAGCAGGATCTTCTGCTGCTGGGCGTACGGCCCGGTCAGGGCGTCGGCCGGCATGTTCTTGCTCATCAGCTGCCGCTGCGTCGTGAACGTCGTGGCCGTCATCGCCAGCACCAGGATGAGCGCCATGATCATCACCGCCGGGTCGCCGTCGGGACCCCAGGTGCGGGCCCCCCAGAACGACTCCGACAGCGGGATCCGGCCCCACAGCTCGGCGTCACCGAACTGCTTGGCGAGCTCCGCGGTCAGGAACCCGTGCGCCTTGTCGTGCTTCGCCGCCTGGTCGAGCAGCCGGAACAACGCGAAGAAGATCGGCATCTGCAGCAGGATCGGCAGGCAGGACGCGAACGGGTTGGTGCCCGCGTCCTTGTAGAGCTTCATCGTCTCCTCGGCCAGCTTCTGCCGGTCGTGGCCGTACTTCTTCTGCAGCTCCTTCACCTTGGGCTGGATCAGCTGCATGTTGCGGGAAGCCTTGATCTGCTTCACGAACAGCGGGATCAGCAGCATCCGGATGACCAGGGTCAGGCCGATGATCGACAACGCCCACGAGGCTCCCCCGGCGGGGTCCAGCCCGATCGCCGTGAACAGCTTGTGCCAGGCCAGCATGATCGCCGAGATGGCGTAGTACAGCGGCGTCATGATGAAGCTGCCGATGGCGCTGAAGAATCCCACGGGTCAGGCTCCTAGGTGGTGGGTTGAGTGCGGGACGCCCTTACGGGGCGGGACATGGTCGACGCCGCCGGCCGCCCAGGGGTGGCAGCGGGCCAGTCGGCGTACGGCGAGCCAGCTGCCCTTCACGCTGCCGTGCTGACGCACGGCCTCCAGCGCGTAGGCCGAGCACGACGGGTAGTACCGGCAGACCTGGCCGTAAAGAGGACTGATTAATGCGCGGTAGGCCCGCAGTAGCCCGATCAGGACGTACTTCATGAATGGTCTGCCTTCATCGCTGCCGCTCCAGACAACGGGTGAGGTCGGAGCCGAGTTCCTTGGACGGGGCAGCTGCCGCGGTCGGCAGCGCACGCACGACCAGCACGCTGGAGTCCGGGAGAGACTCGAGGTGCTCCCGGACCAGGTGACGGAGGCGGCGCTTCACGCGATTGCGGACCACGGCGTTGCCCACGGCCCGGCTGACCACGAATCCCACGCGGGGCGGCTCGTCACCACCGGGGACCCACAGGTGCGTCACCACCGTGCGCGACGCGGTACGCCGCCCGTGGCGGCTCGCCCGCCGGAACGCCTCGGGATCGGTGAGGCGTTGCGCCGCGGGTACCACTGTCGTGCCGATGGAGTGCACCGGCCGGGCCGAGGAGCCCGCCTCAGACGGCGAGGCTCTTGCGGCCCTTGCGACGGCGGTTGGAGAGGATCGCCCGGCCCGCGCGGGTGCGCATGCGCAGGCGGAAGCCGTGCACCTTGTGCCGGCGGCGGTTGTTCGGCTGGTACGTACGCTTGCTCACGGAATTTCCTTCGATCGACGGAATCGGCGCCTGTCCCCGGGCAATCGGTACCTGCGCAAAGTTCGGCCGGCACCGCCCACCCACGGACCACGATTCCCATGGACATGCGGCACCCGTCGACACCGGGCGACCGGCCAACGGTACGCGGTGGCGCGAGACAGGGTCAAACTCGCGGCGACCGGGGCGAAAACCAGCTTCCGCAACCTGTGGAGAACCGCTTGCCGGGGCCCTCCCTCCGGGGTTAGGTTCGCCGCAACCGAGGTTCCCCGCCATCACCGGAAGTCCCCAGTCCGAGCCGGCCTGTGACCCCCACCACATCAGTGGCAAAAGGGCTCCTGACCTGCGAAAACACCGGACGGGACGGCGCTCTGATGAGACTCGGAAGGGCTCTTTCCACAGTCTCTGAGCCGGGTTCACAACTTGTGGACAAAGTTGTGGAGCGAGCGCTGTCCAACAAGAAGTACGACGGAAGGTGAGGGAACGCTGTGGAGCAGCGGGCGGAAGCGGAGCACGGGAGCCTGGACCAGGCCTGGCAGCGGGTGGTCCAGGACCTACAGCCCCATCAACAGGCCTGGCTGCGCGACAGCGAACCGGTGACGCTCCACGAGAGCACCGCGATCATCGCGGTGCCCAACGAGTTCACGCGCAGCCAGCTCGAGGGCCGGCTGCGGGGCCAGCTCGAGGACGCGCTGACCGAGGCCTTCGCGCGCGACATCCGGATCGCGGTGACCGTCAACGTCGCGCTGGAGTCCCCCGAGTCGCCCGCTGCGCCCAAGGAGATCGACAACTCGATAAGTTTCCATAGCGACTTGTCGATAAATTCACCCGTCCCCGAGCCCGGATACCAGGCGCCGCTCGCCCCCGGCCACGACCAGGGCGTCCCGAAGCCACCGGCCCCCGAGACCCGTCTCAACCCGAAGTACGCCTTCGAGACGTTCGTGATCGGGTCGTCCAACCGGTTCCCCCACGCGGCGGCGGTCGCCGTCGCCGAGGCGCCGGGCAAGGCCTACAACCCGCTACTGGTCTACGGCGACTCCGGTCTCGGCAAGACCCACCTGCTGCACGCGATCGGACACTACGTGCGCAACCTCTACACCGGGGTGAAGGTCCGCTACGTCTCGTCGGAGGAGTTCACCAACGAGTTCATCAACGCGATCCGCGACGACCGGCAGGACCGGTTCAAGCGCCGCTACCGCGACGTCGACGTGCTCCTCATCGACGACATCCAGTTCCTGGAGGGCAAGACCCAGACCCAGGAGGAGTTCTTCCACACCTTCAACACCCTCCACAACGCCAACAAGCAGATCGTGCTCACCTCCGACCGCGCGCCGAAGCGGCTCGAGGCGCTGGAGGACCGGCTGCGCAACCGGTTCGAGTGGGGGCTGATCACCGACGTCCAGCCGCCCGACCTCGAGACCCGGATCGCGATCCTCCGCAAGAAGGCGGCGATGGACCGCCTGACCGCCCCGCCCGACGTCCTCGAGTTCATCGCCTCGAAGATCCAGACCAACATCCGCGAGCTCGAGGGCGCGTTGATTCGGGTCACGGCGTTCGCCAACCTCAACCGCCAGGAGGTCGACATGACCCTGGCCGAGATCGTGCTGAAGGACCTGATTCCCGAGGGCGGCGAGCCGGAGATCACCGCTCCGCTGATCATCGCCCAGACCGCGGCCTACTTCGCCCTCAGCATCGAGGAGCTCACCGGCCCCAGCCGCGGCCGCCACCTCGTGATGGCACGCCAGATCGCGATGTACCTGTGCCGCGAGCTCACCGACCTGTCGCTGCCGAAGATCGGCGCCCAGTTCGGCAACCGCGACCACACGACGGTGATGTACGCCGACCGCAAGATCAACCAGCTGCTCGCCGAGCGCCGGGCGGTCTTCAACCAGGTCAGCGAGCTCACCAACCGGATCAAGCTGCAGGCCCGGCAGAGCTAGTCGCCGGCGACTCCCCCGCACTGTGCACAACCCGCACCGAAGGGTCCGAACTACACGGGGAGGATCTGTGGAGTTCGCGGCCGCTCGTCCCGGACGACGCCGGCCGCTCACAGGCAGTGCGGGTCCGTCCGCGCCCCATCCACACCCCCTGTGGAGCGAGAATCGCCGTACTGACCTGCGCCGACGCTGCTCATCCACAGTTTCCACCGACGCTACGACTCCCACTCACCTCTCCATGGACGGATCCTCGGTGAACATCCACCTGGGCCCCGACCTGGGGACGACTCCCCCGATCCATGCCCCTTCCCCTCGTCCCGCACCGCCCGGCGTGGCAGGATTCACCTCCCCACTCCGACCTCGGCTCGCTCCATCCGACAGCACCATCGAAGGACCAACACCGTGAAGTTCCGTGTCGACCGCGACGTGCTCGCGGATGCCGTTGCCTGGGCCGCCCGCAGCCTGCCCGTCCGACCCAGTGCTCCCGTGCTCGCCGGTCTGTTGATCGAGGCCGGCGACGACGGGCTGGTGCTCTCGACGTTCGACTACGAGACCTCGGCGCGCGCCACCCTCACCGCCGAAGTGAGTGACGAGGGCACCGCACTGGTCAGCGGCCGCCTGCTCGCCGACATCTGCCGGAGCCTGCCCGACAAGCCGGTCGAGATGGTGCTCGACGGAGCCCGGGTGAGCCTGACCTGCGGCTCGGCCCGGTTCAGCCTGCAGACGATGCCGGTCGAGGACTACCCCAAGATCCCGGAGCTGCCGGCCGCGACGGGCACCGTGCAGAGCGACGTCTTCGCCCACGCGGTCGCCCAGGCGGTCACCGCTGCCGGCCGCGACGACATGCTGCCGGTGCTCACCGGTGTGCGGATCGAGATCGAGGGCTCCACGATCACCCTGCTCGCGACCGACCGGTTCCGGCTCTCCCAGCGCGAGCTGGGCTGGGAGCCGCGCAGCACCGACGAGTCCCTGGCCGCGTTGGTGCCGGCCCGGGTGCTCGGCGACACCGCCAAGTCGCTCACCGCCGGCAGCGAGGTCACCATCGCGCTGTCCGCGAGCGGCAGCGGCGAAGGCTTGATCGGCTTCGAGGGCACCGGCCCCGGCGGCGTACGCCGCACCACGACCCGCCTGCTCGACGGCGAGTTCCCGAAGGTGCGCAGCCTGTTCCCCTCGGAGCGGCTGACCATCGCCAAGGTCGACAAGGCGGCGCTGATCGAGTCGGTCAAGCGCGTCTCCCTGGTCGCCGAGCGCAACGCCGCGGTGCAGCTGGCCTTCAGCGACGGCGTCCTCACGCTCGACGCGGGGTCCGGTGACGAGGCCCAGGCCTCGGAGTCGGTCGAGGCCACCATCGAGGGGGAGGACCTCACCACCGGCTTCAACCCGCAGTTCCTGCTCGACGGGCTCACCGCGATCGACGAGTCGGTCGTGGAGCTTGCGTTCACCCAGGCGTCCAAGCCGGTAGTGCTCACCGGCTCGGCCGACGACTCGTCGCAGGACGGCGCCGACTCCGGCTTCCGCTACCTGCTGATGCCGAGGCGCCTGCTGTCCTGATCCACCCCCACCTGGAGGAGCGCGCATGCACATCGGACTCGTCGGCCTCGGCAAGATGGGCGGAAACATGCGCACCCGGATGCGCGACGCCGGCCTGACCGTGGTCGGCTACGACCGCAATCCGGACGTCTCCGACGCCGACAGCCTGGCAGCGATGGTCGAGCAGCTGCCCAGCCCCAAGGTGGTCTGGGTGATGGTCCCCGCGGGCGACCCCACCCGCCAGACGATCGAGGAGCTGGCCGGCCTGCTCGGTGACGGCGACGTCATCGTCGACGGCGGCAACTCCCGCTGGACCGACGACCTTGCGGCGGTCGAGCGACTCGAGGGCACCGGCATCGGCTACGTCGACTGCGGCGTGTCCGGCGGGGTCTGGGGTCTGGAGAACGGCTACGCCCTGATGTACGGCGGCCAGCCGGCCGACATCGAGAAGGTGCAGCCGGCGTTCGACGCGCTCAAGCCCGAGGGTGAGTTCGGTGCGGTGCACGCCGGCAAGGTGGGCGCCGGGCACTTCTCGAAGATGGTCCACAACGGCATCGAGTACGCCATGATGCAGAGCTACGCCGAGGGCTTCGAGCTGCTCGAGAAGGTCGAGATGGTCGACAACGTCACCGAGGTCTTCCGGTCGTGGCGCGAGGGCACCGTCATCCGGTCCTGGCTTCTCGACCTGCTGGTCGCCGCGCTCGACGACAAGCCCGGCCTGGAGGGGATCCGCGGCTACGCCGAGGACTCCGGTGAGGGCCGGTGGACCGTCGAGGCCGCGATCGAGCACGCCGTACCCATGCCGGCGATCGCGGGCGCGCTGTTCGCGCGCTTCGCCTCGCGGCAGGACGACAGCCCGGCGATGCAGGCGGTCGCCGCGATGCGCAACCAGTTCGGCGGCCACGCGATGAAGACCGATGCCCCGCCCACCGCCGGGTCGGACACCCCGCCGACCACGGCCGACACC
>DASTDJ010000166.1:0-2313 GCA_035710425.1 Nocardioides sp. | reverse complement strand
GAAATCGGTTCGTCCCCGGGGGCGCCACAGTGATCATCGACGGAGACCGGATCGTCGGCGTCGAGGCGTTCGGCTGCGACCTGCCCGAGGGCTGCACGCTGGCGTCGTACGACGGAACGCTGCTGCCAGGTCTCATCAACGCACACAGCCACCTGGCCTCCGAGGGCTCGATCGGAGCGCTCGAGCGCGTGGGAGCGGCCGCCGACGACGAGATCGACGCGACGATCACCGAGTCTCTTCTCCGCCAGGTGCGGGCCGGGGTGACGACGGTCCGCGACCTCGGCGATCGCCACTACCGCACCCTCGTCGCGCGCGACCGGGCGACGCGGGGGCTGCCCCGGATCGTCGCCGCCGGCCCACCGGTCACGACGACCGGCGGTCACTGCCACTACCTGGGCGGCGAGGTGGCCGGCCTCGACGGGATCCGCGCCGCCGTGGAGGAGCGGCGCGAGCGCGGGGTCGACGTGGTGAAGGTGATGGCGTCCGGCGGGATGCTGACCAGGGGCACGGACATGTTCGGGGTGCAGTTCACCGCTGAGGAGCTGCGAGCCCTGGTGGACACCGCGCACGAGGCCGGACTTGCCGTGCTGGCGCACGCGCACTCGCTCGCCGGCATCGAGCACGCGCTCGCGGCCGGGATCGACGGCATCGAGCACTTCACCGGCCTCGCCGAGGGCGGGTTGCTGGTGCCGGACGAGGTGCTGGCGCAGACGGCCGCCGCGGGCGTGACGGTGGACCCGACCCTGGGCTTCGACACCGACGCTTTCGCCGCGCTGCCCGCGCCGCCCCCCGGCGTCCTGGAGGCGATGCGACGCACCGGGATGGACCCGCCGGCCTTCGCCGTGGCGCGTATCGAGGCTGCCCGGCGGATGCGCGAGCACGGCGTGCGCGTGGTCACCGGCGTCGACGACGGCGCGATCGCCACCAAGCCGCACGGCAGCATCGCGCTGCCGATCGAGGACCTCGTCGCCGCCGGCTACCCCATGGCCGAGGCGCTGGCCACCGCGACCTCGCTCGCCGCCGAGGCGTGCGGCCTCGCCGAGGTCACGGGCTCGCTGCGTGCGGGGCTGTCGGCCGACGTACTCGTGGTCGACGGTGACCTCGCAACGGGACCGGCTCCGCTGCGCTCGCCGGTGCTCGTGACGGTCCGCGGGGTTGCGGCTCTTCCGTAGGGTTCGGGCATGAGCGCCGCCACCCAGGGACGTCTCCAATGGGCGCGGTGGGCGCCGGCCGTGGGCGCGTTGGTGCTCGTGCTCTCGTGGGGTCGGCATCCGGGTTCGATCGCCGCGGCGGTGATCGCCGTGTTCCTCGTCGGAGCGGTGCTCGCCGCCGTCCACCATGCCGAGGTCGTCGCCCATCGGGTGGGCGAGCCGTTCGGGTCGCTGGTGCTCGCGGTCGCGGTAACGGTGATCGAGGTGGCGCTGATCGTCACGCTGATGGTGTCCGGAGGCAAGGACACCTCGACGCTGGCCCGGGACACGGTCTTCGCCGCGCTGATGATCACCATCAACGGCATCGTCGGCCTGTCGCTCCTGATCGGCGCACTCAAGCACCACCTGGCCGAGTTCAACGCGGAGGGCACCGGCTCGGCACTGGGCACCGTGATCACGCTCGCCAGCCTGACGCTGGTGCTTCCCACGTTCACGACGTCCGAGGCCGGCCCGGAGTTCTCCGCGTCGCAGCTCGCCTTCGCGGCGGTGGCGTCGGCGGCGCTGTACGCGATGTTCGTGTTCACCCAGACGGTGCGGCACCGCGACTTCTTCCTCCCGGTCGACACCGGCCGCGGTCCCGTGGACGCCGACAACGACGGTCACGCCGACCCGCCGTCCGCACGTGAGGCGTGGGTGTCGCTCGCGTTGCTGTCGGTCTCCCTCGTCGCCGTCGTCGGACTGGCCAAGGTGGAGTCCCCCACGATCGAGGAGGGCGTCAAGGCCATCGGCTTCCCGCACGCGTTCGTCGGCATCGTGATCGCCCTGCTGGTGCTGATGCCCGAGTCGATCGCTGCAGCCCGGGCGGCTGCCGCGGACAACGTGCAGGTCAGCCTCAACCTCGGCTACGGGTCGGCGATGGCGTCGATCGGACTCACCATCCCGACCATCGCGGTCGCGTCGATCTGGCTCGACGGCCCGCTCGCACTCGGCCTGGAGCCGATGCAGATCGTGCTGCTGCTGATCTCGGTGATCGTCTCGGTGCTCACCGTGGTGCCGGGCCGCGCCAAACCGCTCCAGGGCGGCGTCCACATGGTGCTGCTCGCGGCGTTCGTGTTCCTGACGATCAAGCCCTGACGCGCGCTCGGCTCGGCCCGGTCGGGCG
>DASTDJ010000165.1:0-5840 GCA_035710425.1 Nocardioides sp. | reverse complement strand
TGGCCAGCCGCGCCCGCTCCGCCTCGGCCAGCGCCTCACGCTGGGCGGCGTCGCGTTCCTTCGCCATCAGCTGCAGCGACTCACTCATGAACCCGACCACCGGGCCGCCCACGAGCAGCAGGAAGACGTTGCCGTACGTCGCCTGGGTGAGGTCATCGCGTACCGACAGGTCGGCGGCAACCAGTACCGCGCCCGCGAACAGCCCGCCGCGCCAGTAGTAGTGGATCGCCCAGGCCAGCAGCGCCGCCATCACCCAGAAGCCGGGGATCGTGGCCCGGAAGTCCTCGCCCTTCACCAAGGGCGACACCAGCACCAGACCCACCGCCACGGCGAGGTCGGCGCTCAACAGCCAGATCGTGCGTCGGTCCGGGTCGGCGTAGGCGTAGGTGGCGAACACCGACCACCCGCCCATCACGACGATGCAGGCCACGCCCGCCGCGGGGTGGTCGACGCTGTCCCAACGCCAGACGACCAGGCCGACCGCGTTGACCAGCACCACGAGCCGGAGCACGCCGAGCGCGCGGAACAGCCGGTCCTCGACGTCCAGCGCAGGCCGCGACCACAGCCGGATCCGCGTCAGGACGCCTTCTTCTGCTCGCCGGCGGACTCGCCCTTGGCCTTGGCGTCCGCCTCGGCGCGCTTCGACTCCTCCTTGGCGGCGGTGGCGTACTTGTCGACGTACTCCTGACCGGAGAGACGCATGATCTCGTACATGATCTCGTCGGTGATCGAGCGCAGGATGTAGCGGTCGTTCTCCATGCCCTGGTAGCGCGAGAAGTCGAGCGGCTTGCCGAACCTGACCACCGGACGTGTGAACGAGCCGAACTTCTTGCCCGGAGGGGCCACCACGTCGGTGCCGACCACGGCGACCGGGATCACCGGCACCTTGCTCTCGAGCGCGAGCCGGGCGACGCCGGTCTTGCCGCGGTAGAGCTTGCCGTCGTGCGAACGGGTGCCCTCGGGGTAGATGCCGAACAGGTCGCCCTGGCCGAGGACCCGCTTCGCGGACATCAGCGCTCCGGCTGCGGCGTCGGCGCCACCCCGGTCGATCGGCACCTGGCCGGCCCCGGAGAAGAACTGCTTCTGGAACCAGCCCTTGATGCCGGGCGAGGTGAAGTACTCCGCCTTCGCGACGAACGTCACCCGCCGGGTGAGCGTCAGCGGCATGAAGAGCCAGTCGGCGTAGGAGAGGTGGTTGCTGGCCAAGATCGCGGGCCCCGAGTCGGGGACGTTGTGCACGCCCTCCACCTGGGGGCGGAACACGATCCGGAGGACCGGGCCGATGGCTATCCACTTGAGGAACCAGTAGAACACCGCTTCACCCTCTCCCCGAGTCCGTCGCCTGCGGTCAGACTAATGCCTGAACGCCCCACCTCCTACCGGTGACCGCTGCGGCACAATCCACGCATGACGAGCCCCGAGCCGACCGCCCCGCTGAGCATCACCGCCCGGCCCGACCTCACCGGCGGCCGACGCGTGGGCGTCCTGCTGAGCCACGGCTTCACCGGGTCGCCCGCCTCGATCCGGCCGTGGGGCGAGTACCTCGGAGAACGTGGGTACGGCGTGCAGGTGCCGCGGCTGCCGGGCCACGCCACCACCTGGCGTGAGCTGAACACGCTCACGTGGGACGACTGGTACGGCGAGATCGCCCGGGTCTTCGACTCGCTCTGCCTCGACCACGACGCCGTCGTCGTCGGCGGACTGTCGATGGGTGGCGCCCTCGCCCTGCGCGTCGCCGCGGACCACCCGGACCGGGTCACCGGCGTCGTACTGGTCAATCCCGCGGTGGCCACGAAGCGGTTCGACGTGAAGCTCCTGCCGGTGCTGAAGCACCTGGTGCCGTCGTTCCCCGGCATCGGCAACGACATCAAGAAGCCGGGCGGGAACGAGCACGGCTACGACCGCACGCCACTGAAGGCGATCCACAGCCTGATGCAGGCGTGGAGACCGCTCATCGAGGACCTGCCCAAGGTGACCGCGCCGCTGCTCTACTTCCGCTCCGCGGAGGACCACGTGGTCGACGGGGCCTCGCAGCCGATCATCACCAGCCGCGTCTCGTCCCGCGAGATCACCGAGCGGCGGCTCCCGGAGAGCTTCCACGTCGCCACGCTCGACAACGACGCCGGACACATCTTCGAGGAGTCGGCCGACTTCATCGCAAAAGTCACGGCGTAACCTCGACACCGTGGTCAGCAAGGACGACGACGTCTGGCGGGCGATCGTCGACAACTACGGGGAGCGGCCCGAGCTCGGGTCGGAGGACGTCGAGCAGCCGGAGGCCGAGCCGGAGCCGCGTCGTACGACCGAGCCGGCGGCCAGCTGGGACGACCCCTACCCCGACTCCGACTGGAGCACCGACCGGTTCGTCCCGCCGCCTCCGCCGCCCCTCCCTGCCCCCACCACCGACCGGCTGTTCGCCTGGCTGGGCGTGTTCGGCTCCCCGGTGGTGCTCCTGGTCTGCCTGGTCTTCGGCATCGACCTGCCCCAGCTCCTGGCCTACCTGCTCGTCGGCGCCTTCGTGGGAGGCTTCCTGTACCTGGTGATCCAGATGCCCCGCGGCCCCCGCGACCCCGACGACGACGGCGCCCAGGTCTAGGCCGACGCGCGCTGGTTCGGTGGTCGAGCAGCGCGAGCGACGAGCGACGCTTCGCTGGTCGAGTAGCGCGAGCGACGAAGGAGCGAGCGCGTATCGAGACCACTCGGCGGGCTACAAGACCCCCGAGGAACGCCGCGCCAGCAGGGCGGCACCGATGGCGCCGGCCTCGGACCCCAGGGCGGCGGGCACGATCGGGGGCACGGTGCGGTGGGGAGCCGCGACCAGCGACCGGGCGAGAGCCTCGCGGGCCGGCTCCAGCAGCAGGTCGCCGACGCTGGACACTCCCCCGCCGACCACCAGCAGCGCGGGGTCGAACGCCGCGACCAGGTTGGCCAGCCCCACGCCGAGCCAGGTGCCGATCGTCGCGAACGCCTGCCGGGCGAGCTCGTCGCCCGCCTGGGCCCGCTCGGTCACCTGCGGCCCGTCGAGGTGAGAGCCGAGACCGACCCGGACCACCCGCTCGAGCGCCCGACCGCTGCAGTACTGCTCCCAGCAGCCCCGCAGCCCGCACTCACACGCCAGCCCGTCGGGCACGACCTGCATGTGGCCGAACTCCCCGGCCATGCCCCCGGCGCCGCGCCAGACCCGGCCGTCGAGCACCAGCCCGCCGCCGATGCCGGTGCCGATGTTGACCAGCAGGAACGACCCCGCGTCGCGACCCGCGCCGATGGCCAGCTCGGCCTCGGCGGCGCAGTGAGCATCGTTGTCGAGCACGACGCGGGTGCCCCAGCGCGCGGCCAGCCGATCGCGCACGTGGTCCTCGCGCCAGGGCAAGTGGGGCGCGAACCGGACGACCTCACCCGGCGGCTCGACCAGCGCGGCGGCGGAGACGCCCACCGCCGTCAGCTCCCGACCGTCGCGCACCGCCTCGACGGCCCTCGTCAGCGCGTCCTCGAGCTCGGAGACCGGGTCGCCCCGGCCGGGGGTGGAGTCTCGCGCGGTGCGCACCACCGCTCCGGACTCGGAGATCTCGACCGCGAGCACCTTGGTGCCGCCGACGTCGACGCCGACGTACATCGAGCCCCTAGCGTCGGGCCAGATCGGCCGCGCCGATCATCCCCGCGCGGTTGCCGAGGGTGGCGGCCCGGATCTCCGCCTCGGGCCGGTGCTCACGCGCGGTCAGGTGCTCCCTGAACGCCTCGCGGATCGGGTCCAGCAGAAGGTCGCCGGCGTCGCTGACGCCACCGCCGATCACCACCACGACGGGGTCGAGCACGGCGGCGAGCGAGGCGATGCCCTCCCCGAGCCAGCGGCCGATCTCGGCCAGCGCGTCGCGGGAGAACGCGTCGCCGGCCTGTGCGAGCTCGGTGATCATCGGGCCCCTGATCTTCTCCGGGTCACCTCCTGCCGCGGCCAGGAGCGCCGCCGCCTCGGGCCGATCGGCAGCGTCCCGCGCGGCCTTGACCAGAGCCGACCCGCTGCCGTACTGCTCCAGGCAGCCGTGCTTGCCGCAGCCGCACGGGCGACCGCCCGGCACCACCCGCAGGTGGCCGATCTCGGCAGCCGCCCCGAACGAGCCACGGAACAGCTCGCCGTCGAGCACGATCCCGCCGCCCACCCCGGTGCCGACGGTGACCAGCAGCAGGTCGTCGGCGTCGGCGCCCGCACCGAAGCGGAACTCGCCCCAGGCAGCGGAGTTGGCGTCGTTCTCCACCACGACCGGGACGTGCACGCGTTCCTCGAGCTCGGACTTCAGGTCGACGTCCCGCCAGGCCAGGTTGGGCGCGAACATCACCACCGAGCGCGACGCGGAGACGTAGCCGGCCGCGCCCACGCCCACCGCCTCGATCTTGTGGCGAGAGCCGAGCTCGGTGACGAGACCGGCGATCGCATCCTCGATGGCCTCGGTATCGGTGGCCGGGGACTCGACCCGGTGCTCCTCGAGGACCTTGCCCTCGGTGTCGACGACGGCGCCGGCGATCTTCGTCCCGCCGACGTCGACACCGCACGTGAGGGTCATCCCTCGTCCTCCGGCTCGTCGAGGTCGATCCGCTCGACGCCCGACGCGCGACCCGGCTCCGGCGACTGCATCGTCGCCAGCATGCCCGCCGCGGCGTGCATGAACGACGACGCCGCCTGGGCGAGGTGGGCGCGCACCTCCGGGCTGGTCTGGCGTACGGCGTGGACGGTGCGGCAGACGGGGCAGTAGGTGCACTCCGCGCTGCCGGTGGCCAGGTGCTCGTTGATGTCGTGCAGCGACGAGGCGGCCTGGGACGCCAGACCGCCGAGGCCGTGGCCGACGTCGGAGCCCTGGTCGCGGGCCCAGTCGGACAGCGCGCCGAGCAGCTTGGCGGCCTCCTCGCCCACGCTGCCGACCTCGGGCCCGCCCTCGGGGGGCTCGCTTTCGCTCACTTCACCCTCTCCTGTGCAACCGGTTCGGCGGCGCGGAACCTCACCCGCAGCTCGCCCTCCTCCACCCGGGCACCGGAGACGCGCAGCCGCGAGAGTCCGGCGGGAAGAGTGAGGAGACGACGATACGACCCCACGGTCACGACCAGCTCGTCGCCGTTCCGGGCGAGACCGACCTGTTCGCGGGTGACGAACGGCAGCGCCAGGTGCAGCACCGCGCCGTCGGTGGTCCGGGTCACCCGGAACGGCCCCTCGCCGGTGGGGGGTGCCAACGGGTCGGCGTCGGCGTACAACGCCCTCGCGAGCTCGGCCAGTGACTGCACGCCCACGGGCTCGCCGGAGCGGTACTCCGACCGCCAGATCGGGATGCCTGCGAAGGACTGACCCACCTCGGCGAGTACGGCGTCCTGGGCCATCACCCAGCCGGCGCGCCAGTCGTCGGCACCCTCCGACGGGAAGATCCGGTTGGCGACCACGCCGTCGACGCGGTAGCCGAACAGGGAGAGGCTCGTGTAGGAACGCCGCGCCTCAGCGAGCACCACGGTCTCGGGCGTCATCACCAGGCGCACGCTCGCCGACGGCCCGGAGAGGATCGCGTGCACCTCGTCGAGCTCGGCGTGCAGCCGCTCCACGGCGTCGAAGATGCTGTCGCCGGGCATCGGCACCCCGGCGGCGCGGTTGAGCACCGGCTTCAGCGCCCTGACGACCCGCCGCTGCATCGGCAGCACCCGCTCCATGTACCACCCGAGTGCTTCGGGCAGAGCGAGCAGCCGCAGCGTCTCCGCCGTCGGGGCGCAGTCGACGACGATCACGTCCCACTCGTCGGACGCGGCGTGGCCCTTGATGTCGGCCAGCGCGAACACCTCGTCGAGGCCGGGGATGACCGACAGCTCCT
>DASTDJ010000164.1:0-3930 GCA_035710425.1 Nocardioides sp. | reverse complement strand
CCGACGATCAGCAGCGTGGCCCGGTGCCGTCGCCAGAGGCTCACCTCAGCACCGCCAGGTCGTCGTCGAGGGTGAGCACGTCGAGCGCCTGCTCGCGCGTGGCCGGCCGGTCGCCGTACAGGACGGAGTCGAACAGCGCCGCGGCGGTGTCGACCCGCCGCCCGCGGTCCGGGTACTCGCCGGCCAGGACGCCGGCGACCTCGTGCGCTGTCGCACCGGGAGTGTCGTCCAGGCGTCCGCGCTCCACCTGTCGCGCGGCCAGCGCCCGGAACCCGTCGACCAGGGCGTCCTCGTTGCGGCCCTCGGCCAGCGCCGCCTCGGCTCGGGCGCGCAGCTCGGCGGCGGTGATCGCCTCGTCGGTGAGCACCGACTGCTTGTCGCGCGGCCCGCGGGCGCTCCCGCGCGCCCGGCGGACCAGCCACACGAGCGCGCCGACCAGCAGCACCGCGAGCAGCATCGCCGCGAACGTCTGCAGCGGCGGCAGGTCGACCGCCGCCTCGACGCCCTTGTCCAGCTGGCGCCGGAGCCAGGTGATCAGCCGCTCGATCAGGTTGTCGTCGTAGTACTCGGGGTTGAGCAGCTCGCGCCGCAGCGCCGAGCGGGCCTCGTCCGGCGTGGGGTCGAGCGGCGGGTCGAGAAGGATCATGAGGCGGTGAGTCCGGCCTGCGTCATCAGCTCGACGTCGAAGGCCTCCTTGCGCATCCGCTGGTCGACGTACTGCAGCGAGCTCACCGCGGAGCTGAACGGCGCGACGAACGCGGCCGCGACCACGGACGTGACCGCCTGGAGCACCACCAGGCCCAGCAGTGCGTACTCGGGATCGAGAGCGAAGATCGCGATCTGGCCGACCAGGGAGACCGGGAAGGACAGCATCGAGCCGCCGATCTGGGCGATGAGGTAGGTCAGCAGGGCGATCCCGAAGGTCCGCCAGAACTGGCGCCGGGTCAGCCGGAACCCCCTGCCCAGCGCCTGGAAGACGCCGATCGGCTCGAGCATCAGGGCCGGGACCGGCAGGTAGTAGACGCGGATCCAGAACCACACCAGCGCGCACACGAACAGCACCGACCAGCCGATCGTGAACAGCACGGCCGCGAGGAGGTCGTCCGTCGCCGTGAACACGATGACCAGCGCCACGACGTACGCCGAGATGATGGCCAGGGTCATCACCCAGAGCAGCACCGAGAGCCCGACCAGCCGCCACCGCTTGCCCCGCGTGGCCGCCCAGGCCTGGCCCAGGCTCAGCCGGCGGCCGATGGCCGCGGCCGCGGTGACCTGCACGATCATCCCGGTGACGAACAGCAGCCCGAACACCTGGAGCACCGCGCCCAGCCCGAGCGCCCCGAAGGAGCCGAGCTGACCGGCGAGGTCCTCGGTGGACTGGTCGTCACCGGTCGCGTCGAAGGTGGCGCCGATGGTCCAGGTCAGGATCGCGGTGACGACGACCGGGATCATCATCGTGATCGACGCGACGAGCACCGCCGACCCGACGGTCGCCTTCGGGTTGAACCGGATGATCCGGAACGCCCCGTCGTAGATCTCGCCGAGCGTCAGCGGCCGCAGCGGGATCGCCCCCGGCTTGTGCGCGGCTCCGAGCATGCCCGGCGCGGGCTGCCAGCCCGGCGGCGGTGGAGGTGCCGGACCCCACCGGGACGGCGGGGGAGCGGACGGCCCGACCGGCGGAGCACCCGGCGGCGGCGGAGCGCCGGGAGGCGGGTAGTCCGTCATGGCTGCATCCTGTCACGCAGTAGCGCAGCCGAAACGGGCCCCGTGAAGCCGGCTCAGCCGGAAGGAAGGTGGCTCGGCAGCACGCACGCGGCGTCGAGGCCGAGCACCCGGTTGAGCCGCCCGAAGCCGATCCAGGAGCCGAGGCACATGGAGAGCTCGACGATCTCCCGGTCGCTGTACGCCGCCTTCATCCGGCCCCAGAACTCGTCGTCGAGCCCGTGGTGGTCGAGGCAGTACCGCTCGGCGTACTCCGCGGCCAGCCGGGCGCGGTCGTCGAACGCGTCGGTGGTCCGCCACTCCGTGACGGCGGTGTCGAACGTGTCCTCGACCTTCTGCCCGTCGCGCTCGGTGCGCCAGTCCTGGCAGAACAGGCACCCGTTGATCTGGGCGACCCGCAGCCGCGCGGCCTCGAACTCCCGCAGCCCGAGCGTGCTGTCCGAGTAGACGCTGGTCGCGAAGGTCGCGGCGGCGGGCCCGATCCCCGCCACCATCTCCCCCCACACGTAGACGATCGGGTCCTTGCCCTCGGGTACGTCGATGATCACTGCGGGGTCCTCTCGGTCGTGGCGATGCGTCCGGTCGCGGGGGAGACGGGCACGTCGAGCCCGTCGTAGAGGCCGGGCGCGGCGGCGCGCAGCCAGGGGATCGCGTTGACCAGGCGGTTGGCGGCGGTGGCGTTGCCACCCGCGGCGCGGTTGCCGCCCTCGTCGGTGGCCTCGACCACGACCTCGATGCGCGGGCGCCCCTCGATGATCACCCGGTGCGCCCCGTCGCCGCCGTCGGGCGGCATCGGCCAGTCCGGCGCGCAGGTGCCGGAGATGCGGGTGACGTGCTCGATCACGATGCGCGGCTCGCCGGCGACGATGCCCTGCACCTCGAAGCGCAGCGCGCCCTGGGTGCCGGCGGCGAAGTCGCCCAGTGCGTTGGTGACGTCTGTCTCGAGCGGGCGCCGGTCGAGCGTCTCGCGGATGTCGTCGAGCTCGACCCCGAGCGCCCGGGCGATCATCCGCACCTGCCCGCCCCACACCATGGTCGGGATGCCGGGGGCGACCATCGGCGGCTCGTAGTCCATGGGCTCGCCCATCCCGACGATCATCCGGACCGAGTCGGCCGCGTCGTACGTCGAGTAGTCGAAGATCTCCTGGCAGCGGACCTGCTCGACGGTGCCCGCGAAGCCGGAGACGAGCACCGGCAGCAGGTCGTTGCCCCAGCCGGGGTCGATCCCGCTGACGAAGAGCGCTGACCCGCCCTCCCGGCACGCCTCCTCGAGCGGCGTGCGTACGTCGTCCGGCGCGCTCCGGTGGTCGTAGAGCGCGTAGACGGCCGGGGTCACCACGACCGCGCCGGCGCGCAGGGCGCGCCGGACGTCCTTCATCGCCTCGTCGGGCCGCAGCTCGCCGGACGCCGCGTAGGCGACCGCTCCGCCGCCGCCCAGGGTCGCCAGCGCCGCGTCGGCGTCCAGCGTTGCCGCCACCCCGAGCCGCCGGCCGAGGTCGGCCAGGTCACCGGCGTCGCGGCCCTCCTTCTCCTGCGCGGAGACCACGACCGCCGCGAGCTCGAGCCCCGGGTGGGCGGTCACCGACCGGATCGCGGCGCGCCCCATGTTCCCCGTGCCCCACACGACCACCGGCAGCGGGTTTCCGCCGCCGACGAAGTAGAACGTGTTCTCGTTTTCCACACCCCCGAGGGTAGGGCGCCAACCGATTTGGCGCCACCGCCGAGTCTCTGACAAGATATCCAGGTTGCTCCGGCGGGTTGCCGGGGTGCGGCACATCTTGACTACTGAATCGCGTCTCCCGGCGTTCTCGCCAAAAGAGTGATCAGTGGCCTGCGTGCGGCCGCACCGATCCAGGAGACCCGATCAGCCCGACGAACCCGTCGGGCGCCACACAACACAAGCAGGAACCCGAGCGATCGGTGCGGGCTGACGTGCGAGAACTACGCGCGACACGCCCGACCGCGGGGGTCGGCGGTGAGGGTGGCGAGCAGCAGGGCGGGACCGACTCAAGCCCGAGGACGTCGCCGGAACAGAGCAGCGGAAGAGTAAGGACGAGAGAGACCTATGGCGGGACAGAAGATCCGCATCAGGCTCAAGGCCTATGACCACGAGGTGATCGACACCTCGGCGCGCAAGATCGTGGACACGGTCACCCGCACGGGTGCCAAGGTCGCCGGCCCGGTGCCGCTGCCGACCGAGAAGAACGT
>DASTDJ010000163.1:0-2804 GCA_035710425.1 Nocardioides sp. | reverse complement strand
CCCGCTGCAGTCGACCGGAGCCTGGTCCGGGGCGCCGTGGCCGCTCATCGTCCCTCCTCCTCGAGGTTGGGCAGATCGTGGCCCATCCGGTCGCGCTTGGTCAGCAGGTAGGCGAGGTTGTGGTCGTTGGGGTGCGGGGTGAGCGGCACCCGCTCGACCACCGGGACGCCGTAGTCCTCGAGCTGCCGCACCTTGTCGGGGTTGTTCGTCAGCAGTCGGACGCTCTCGACCTTGAGGTCGTGGAGGACCTGGGTGGCGGTGCCGTAGTGCCGCGCGTCGGCCGGCAGCCCGAGGTCGAGGTTGGCGTCGATGGTGTCGCGACCCCCGTCCTGGAGCTGGTAGGCCTGCAGCTTGGCGACCAACCCGATCCCGCGGCCCTCGTGGCCGCGGAGGTAGACCACCACGCCGCGCCCCTCGGCGACGATCCGCTCGAGAGCCTCGTCGAGCTGTGGTCCGCAGTCGCAGCGCCGGCTGCCGAACACGTCGCCGGTCAGGCACTCGGAGTGCACCCGGGTGAGCACCGGGTCGGGTCCGGTGACGTCGCCGTAGACCAGCGCGAGGTGCTCGCTGCCGTCGACGGTGATCCGATAGCCGTACGCCGTGAAGTCGCCGTGCCGGGTCGGCAGCCGGGTCTCGGCGACCCGCTCGACGAGGTTCTCGGTACGGCGCCGGTAGCGCACCAGGTCGTCGATCGAGATCATCGCCAACCCGTGCTCGTCGGCGAACGCGCGGAGCTCGGCCCCGCGCTTCATGCTGCCGTCGTCGTTGACCACCTCCACCAGCACCCCCGCCGGGGTGAGCCCGGCGAGCCTCGCGAGGTCGACCGCGGCCTCGGTGTGGCCGCGGCGCACCAGCACCCCGCCCTCCCGGTAGCGCAGCGGGAACACGTGGCCCGGTCGGGTGATCTCCCACGGCTCGGTCGCGGAGTCGGCGAGCACCCGCACCGTGTGCGCCCGGTCGGCCGCCGAAATGCCGGTGGTGACGCCGTCGCGCGCATCGGCCGAGATCGTGTAGGCCGTGCGCAGCTTGTCCTTGTTGTGCGGCGTCATCAGCGGGATCTCGAGCCGGTCGAGCATGTCGGCCGGCATCGGCACGCAGATCACGCCGCTGGAGTAGCGGATCGTGAACGCCATCAGCTCCGGCGTGGCCTTGCTGGCGGCGAAGATGATGTCGCCCTCGTTCTCGCGGTCCTCGTCGTCGACCACGATGACGGCACGGCCGGCCGCGATGTCCTCGATGGCCCGCTCGACGCTGTCGAGCCGGACGGACTGGGTCATGACTGCTCCTTGGTGTAGGCGCCGACGAGCTTCTCGACGTGCTTGGCGATGACGTCGACCTCGAGGTTGACGGTCTCCCCGGGCTGCTTGATGCCGAGCGTGGTGCGGGCCAGGGTCTCCGGGATCAGCGAGACGGTGAAGCTCTCGTCGGTGACCGTGACGACCGTGAGGGAGACGCCGTCGACGGTGATCGAACCCTTGTCGACCAGGTAGCGGCCCATCCCGTCGGGAAGGCCGATCTCGACGACCTCCCAGTGCTCGCTGGGGGTGCGGGACCGGATCTCGCCGGTGCCGTCGACGTGGCCCTGCACGATGTGTCCGCCGAGCCGCTTCTCCGCGGTGACCGCGCGCTCGAGGTTGACCCGGGTGCCGGGCCGGAACGCGCCGAGCGAGGTCTTGTCGAGCGTCTCCCGCATCACGTCGGCGGTGAAGACCTCGCCGTCGTGGCTCACCACGGTGAGGCAGCAGCCGTTGACGGCGATCGAGTCGCCGTCACCCGCGTCGGAGACGACCAGCGGGCCGCGCACGCTCAGGCGTACGGCGTCGCCCTGGTCCTCGATGGCCTCGACCGAGCCGAGCTCCTCGATGATCCCGGTGAACATTGTCAGTCCTTCCCTTCGGCTTCTGATGGGGGGAGGGGGCGCATCCGCAGCCGGACGTTGTCGTCGAGGACGGTGACGTCCTCGACCCGCAGGTGCAGCGCGTCGGAGATCGTGGTGATTCCCAGGTCGCCGACGGCGTTGCGGCCGGCGCCGAGGAGCATGGGGGCGACGTAGGTGACGACCTCGTCGACCAGACCGGCCCGGAGGAACGCCGCCGCCAGCGTCGGCCCGCCCTCGAGGAAGACGTGCTGGCGGTCGCGGGCGAACAGCTCCTTCAGGGCGGCGTGGGGGTCGCGGGTGCGCAGGTGCAGGCTCTCGGCCTCGCCGTCGAAGATCTGCCGGCCCGGATCGAGGTCGCGCTCCCCCATCACCACGCGCAGCGGTTGGTGCGGCAGCGGCTGGTCGTGCTCGTCGCGCACGGTGAGCCGGGGGTCGTCGACCGCGACCGTGTGGGAGCCGACCAGCATCACGTCGCACAGCGCACGCAGCCGGTGGGTGTCCAGGCGGGCGGCCGGCCCAGAGACCCATCGCGAGGTGCCGTCGGCCGCGGCGCTGCGGCCGTCGAGGGTGGTCGCGAACTTCCAGGTGACGAACGGCCGCCCGGCCCGCACGCTGTGCAGCCAGACGTGGTTCACCGCCTCGGCCTCGGACCGCAGGACGCCCTGGACGATCTCGATGTTCTTGCTGGCCAGCTTCTCGGCGCCGCCCGCCGCGGTCCGGTTCGGGTCCGGTACGGCGTACACCACCCGCGCGATCCCGGCCTCGATCAGCGCGTCCGCGCACGGACCGGTGCGGCCGGTGTGGTTGCAGGGCTCCAAGGTCACGTACGCCGTCCCGCCGCGGGCCGCGGCCCCGGCCATCCGGAGCGCCTCGACCTCGGCGTGCGGGCCGCCGGCAACGGCATGGAAGCCCTCACCCACCGGAT
>DASTDJ010000162.1:0-13344 GCA_035710425.1 Nocardioides sp. | reverse complement strand
ATGCTGGCCAAGCTCACCTGCCGGGGCCGCACCCACGAGCTGGCCGTGGAGAAGGCGCGACGGGCGGTCGCGGAGTTCCGGATCCGCGGCGTGACGACCAACATCGCCTTCCTGCAGGCCGTGCTCGACGACCCGGACTTCATCGCCGGGCGGGTGACGACGTCGTTCATCGAGACCCACCCGCAGCTGCTCCAAGCGCGCGGGCAGGCAGACCGGGGCACCAAGCTGCTGCGCTACCTCGCCGACGTGACCGTCAACCAGCCGCACGGCGCCGCTCCGGTCAGCACCGACCCGCGGAGCAAGCTGCCGGACGTGGACCTCGACGTCCCCGCCCCCGACGGCACCCGGCAGCTGCTGCTCGACGTCGGGCCCGAGGAGTTCGCCCGGCGGCTGCGCGCCCAGGACCGGGTGGCGGTCACCGACACCACGTTCCGCGACGCCCACCAGTCGCTGCTCGCGACCCGGGTGCGGACCCGCGACCTGCTGGCCGTGGCCGGCCACGTCTCCCGGCTCACGCCGGAGCTGTGGTCGCTGGAGTGCTGGGGCGGAGCGACGTACGACGTGGCGCTGCGCTTCCTGGGCGAGGACCCCTGGGAGCGGCTCGACGCCCTCCGGCAGGCGGTGCCGAACATGTGCCTGCAGATGCTGCTGCGCGGCCGCAACACCGTGGGCTACACGCCGTACCCGACCGAGGTCACCACGGCGTTCGTCCAGGAGGCCGCAGAGTCCGGCATCGACGTGTTCCGGATCTTCGACGCCCTCAACGACGTCGAGCAGATGCGACCGGCGATCGACGCGGTGCGCGGCACCGGCACCGCGCTCGCAGAGGTCGCGCTCTGCTACACCGCGGACCTCTCCGATCCCGACGAGAAGCTCTACACGCTCGACTACTACCTCGCGCTGGCCGAGCGGATCGTCGACGCCGGCGCACACGTGCTGGCGATCAAGGACATGGCCGGCCTGCTCCGCGCACCGGCGGCCCGGCGGCTCGTCACCGCGCTGCGCGAGCGGTTCGACCTGCCCGTGCACCTGCACACCCACGACACCGCCGGCGGCCAGCTCGGCACCCTCCTCGCCGCGATCGACGCCGGCGTGGACGCGGTCGACGCCGCCTGCGCTGCGATGGCCGGCACCACCTCCCAGCCGCCGCTCTCGGCGCTGGTGTCGGCCACCGACCACTCCGACCGCGAGACCGGTCTGTCACTGGCCGCGGTCAACTCGCTCGAGCCCTACTGGGAGGCCACCCGCCGGGTCTACGCGCCCTTCGAGTCCGGGCTGCCCTCCCCCACCGGTCGGGTCTACCGCCACGAGATCCCCGGCGGCCAGCTGTCCAACCTGCGCCAGCAGGCGATCGCGCTCGGACTCGGTGAGAAGTTCGAGCAGGTCGAGGACATGTACGCCGCGGCCAACGACATCCTCGGCAACATCGTGAAGGTCACGCCGTCCTCCAAGGTCGTCGGCGATCTCGCGCTCGCCCTGGTGGGCGTCGGCGCCGACCCGTCCGCGTTCGCGGCCGATCCCGGCAAGTTCGACATCCCCGACTCGGTGATCGGCTTCCTCAACGGCGAGCTCGGCGACCCGCCGGGCGGCTGGCCCGAGCCGTTCCGCACCCGGGCGCTGGAGGGTCGCTCCTGGCACGCGCCGGTCGAGGAGCTCGACGAGGACCAGCGTGCCGGGCTGTCCGCGGGCTCACCGACCCGCCGCCGTACGCTCAACGAGCTGTTGTTCCCCGGGCCGACCCGGGAGTTCACCGAGGTCCGGGAGACCTACAGCGACATCTCGGTGCTGCCGACCCTCGACTACCTCTACGGGCTGCGGCAGGGCGACGAGCACGAGGTGCGCCTCGACGAGGGCAAGACGCTCATCCTCGGCCTGCAGGCGATCAGCGAGCCCGACGAGCGCGGCTACCGGACCGTGATGGCCACCATCAACGGCCAGCTCCGCCCGCTCCCGGTCCGCGACACCAGCGTCGCCGCCGACGTCGCTGCCGCCGAGAAGGCCGACACGTCCCAGCCCGGTCAGGTCGCCGCCCCCTTCCAGGGCGTCGTCACCATCACCGTGTCCGAGGGCGACAAGGTCGCGGCCGGCGACACCGTCGCCACCATCGAGGCGATGAAGATGGAGGCCTCGATCACCGCTCCCGTCGACGGCACCGTCGAACGACTCGCGATCAAGGGCCCCCAGTCCGTCGAAGGCGGAGACCTGGTGCTGGTGCTGCAGTAGACGTGTCGGCCCCGTGCGTTGCGCGCGGGCGGCTACCGTGGCCGGGTGTCGGTGATCGAGACCGCCGGGCTGAGCAAGCAGTACCCGCGGGTGACCGCGCTCGACCGGCTCGACGTACGAGTGGGCGAGGGCATCACCGGCCTCGTCGGCGCCAACGGCGCCGGCAAGTCGACGCTGATCAAGATCCTGCTGGGTCTGGTCCCGGCCACCAGCGGCACCGCCAGCGTGCTCGGCCACGACGTCGCGACCGAGGGATCGCGCATCCGTGCGCTCGTCGGCTACATGCCCGAGCACGACTGTCTGCCGGCCGACGTGTCCGCGAGCGACCTGGTGGTGCACATGGGCCAGATGTCGGGACTCCCGTACGCCGCGGCCCGCGAGCGCGCCGCAGACGTGCTCCGTCACGTCGGGCTCGCCGAGGAGCGCTACCGCCCGATGGGGGGCTACTCCACCGGCATGAAGCAGCGGGCGAAGCTGGCGCAGGCACTCGTCCACGACCCACGGCTGGTGCTCCTCGACGAGCCGACCAACGGGTTGGACCCGTCGTCGCGCGACGACATGCTGGCGCTGGTGCGCCGCATCGGTACCGAGTTCGGGATCGCGGTCCTGGTCACCTCGCACCTCCTCGGTGAGCTGGAGCGGGTGAGCGACAACGTCGTCGTCCTCGACGGCGGCCGGCTGCTCAGGTCCTCCGCGACCGTCGACTTCCTGCACCGCACCGGCAGCCTCCTCGTCGAGGTGCAGGGCGGCCCTGACGCCGACCGCCTGCTCGGCCAGGCGCTCGTCGACGCCGGGCTGGGCGCCCGGCCGGCCGACGGCCGCCTGGTCGAGGTCGAGATCCGTGACGAGACCACGCCCGACGTGATCCGCGACCTCACCGTCGAGCTCGGTCTCGGGCTGGTCCGGATGCAGGAGCGGCACCACCGCATCGAGGACGTCTTCCGGGAGGGAGGTGCGGGGAGTGTCCCACCTGTCTGACGCGGCCGGACCGACCCGCTCTGCCGCCGTCATCCACGACCTCGGCTACCGTCCCTACACCGGGCCCCGGCTCGGCGAGAGCGCCATCGCGCGATCGCTCTACGTCACCGGCCTGCGGCACACCTACGGGCTCGGGCGGTCCGCCCGATCGAAGGTACTGCCGATGCTCCTGCTCGGCCTGATGCTGCTCCCGGCGCTCATCCTGGTCGGTGTGCTGGTCCAGGCCCGCACGATCCTCGACCTCGACGAGCACCTGGTGGCCTACTCCACCTACCCGATCACCACCCAGCTGCTGATCTCGGTGTTCGTCGCAGCCCAGGCCCCCGCCCTGATCTCTCGCGACCTCCGGTTCGGCACGATCTCGCTCTACCTCGCCCGACCCCTGAGGCGCAGGACCTACGTGCTGGTGCGGCTCGCGTCGCTCACCGTCGCGACGTTCGCGCTGATCGGCGCCCCGCTCCTGCTGCTGTACGTCGGCGGGGTGCTCGCCGACCTGCCGCTCGGTCGCGAGACCGGTCGCTTCCTCGCCGCCCTGTTCGGCGCCTTGCTGCTGGCAGCCTGTCTCTCGGGGTTGGCTGCGCTCATCTCGGCGTTGACGGTCCGCCGCGGGCTGGCCGTGGCGGCGGTGGTCATCGTGCTGGTGATCAGTTACACCGTGGTGTCCACGATCCAGGGCATCTCCGAGGACGTCGGCAGCGAGTCCGTGGGCGAGGTCGCCGGGATCTTCTCGCCGTACACCCTGATCAACGGCGTGCAGGTCTTCCTGTTCGACTCCCCGGAGGCGACGGTGACTCCGCCCAGCAGCGATGCGATGGGTGTCCTCTACCTCGTCGCCACGGCGCTCAGCATCGTCGGGTCGAGCATCGGGATGCTGCTTCGCTACCGACGGGTGACGGCATGAGCACCCTGCGTCTGGAGCATGTGTCGCGGTGGTACCGCAACGTCGTCGCGGTCAACGACGTCTCGATGACGATCGAGCCGGGGGTGACCGGACTGCTCGGTCCGAACGGCGCGGGGAAGTCGACCCTGATCGCGATGATGTCCGGCTTCCTGCAGGCCTCCACGGGCACCGTCACGCTGGACGGCGAGCCGCTGTGGCGCAACGAGTCGGTGTACCGCACGATCGGGCTGGTCCCGGAGCGAGAGGCGCTGTTCGACTACCTCACCGGGCGGCAGTTCGTGGTCGCCAACGCCGAGCTGCACGGGCTGGCGGCGCCGGGCGCCGCGGCGGAGTGGTCCATCGGGCTGGTGGAGATGTCCGAGGCGCAGGACCGCCTGATCTCGACGTACTCCAAGGGCATGCGGCAGCGGATCAAGATGGCATCCTCGCTCGTGCACGACCCGGCGGTGCTGCTGCTGGACGAGCCGTTCAACGGGATGGACCCGCGCCAGCGGATGCACCTGATGGAGCTGCTCCGCCGGATGGGTGCCGACGGACGCACCGTGCTCTTCAGCTCGCACATCCTGGAGGAGGTCGAGCAGGTGGCGCGGCGGATCGAGGTCGTGGTCGCCGGGCGGCACGCGGCGTCCGGGGACTTCGGGGCGATCCGACGGCTGATGACCGACCGGCCCAACCGGTTCGTGCTGCGCACGTCGGACGACCGCACCCTCGCCTCCGCACTGCTCGCCGACGTGTCGGTCCGGGGCGTGCTGCTGCGGTCGGAGGGCGGGATCGAGGTCGAGGCGGCCGACTTCGGCCGGTTCAGCGAGGTGCTCCCCCGGCTCGCTCGCGAGCACGCCATCCGACTGCACGAGGTCAGCCCCACCGACGAGTCGCTGGAGAGCGTCTTCGCCTACCTGGTGTCGTCATGATCTCGCCCACCATCGTCCGGCTCGGGATCCGGAGCATCTTCGGCAGGCGCCGCGGGGTCCTGCTCGTCGCGCTGCCCGTGGTGTTCATCGGGCTCGCCGCGCTGGTCCGCGGTCTGGTGGGCGCCGAGCAGGATGCGGCCAGCGACACCCTGGAGGGGCTCGGTCTCGTCGTGATCGGGCCGCTCGTCGCGCTCCTGGCCACCACGGCCCTGCTCGCTCCCGAGATCGACGACGGGTCGATCTCCTACCTGCTCGCCAAGCCGATCTCCCGCCACACCATCGTGATCAGCAAGCTCGTCGTCGCGGCGTCCTGCACGTTCGTCTTCGCGGTCGTCCCCATGGTGTTCGCCGGTCTGGTCCTGCTCCCCGACGAGCCCGCCCTCGCCCTGGGCTTCGCCGTCGGCTGCCTGGCCGGCGGCGCGGCGTACTGCGCGCTCTTCGCCCTGCTGTCGGTGATGACCCGCCACGCCGTGGTCATCGGCCTGATCTACCTGTTGATCTGGGAGGGACTGCTCGGCGGCCTTCTCGCCGGGGTCCGCTGGTTGAGCATCACCCGATGGGCCTCAGCCATGGTCGAACCGCTCGCCGACGTCGAGCTCGTGACGCTGAGCGCGGTCTACGCCGTCGTGGCCACGCTCATCGTGATCGGCATCGGCACCTGGCTCACCGGACGCCGCCTGCGTGCTTTCAACCTGACGGGCGACGAGTAGGCACGGGAACGACGAGTCACGGGGCGACCAGTGGCTCGTTCCGATAGGCGCATCGACGAGCTGCAGCGGCGCCGCGGTGCCCTGGTCGGCTACCTGACGCGCCCTTGATCCAGGTCAGGCGGGCACGGCTCCGTCGGCTCGGTTCTTACCGACGTGCAGCGCCACCTTGAGCCGGGCAGCCATCGCCCAGGCGACCTCGAGCGCCTCCTCGAGGGTGCGGTAACCGCCCTGCTGCAACGGCTCCCCCTCGATGCCGACCCGCCACGCGTCGCGCTGGTGGCAGATCTCGACATCGCCGTACATCACCTGCACCCCTCCCCGGGTGGTCGGCTGCTCCCTGGCGAAGTTGTACCAGGAAGTCCACGCTCAGGGCGAGCAACGCACACGATCGAGCCGAACTGGTGACCTGGTGGGTGCCACCGGATTCGGGTCGAGCGGTGGTCTCACGTCCGTCTGGTCAGCCGCGGCCCGGATCGGGTGTCCCCGACCGGCGCTGCCCCACGGAGGTTGGTCATAGGCCCATCGACCCCCGTGGTCGAGCGGGATTCTCGCCTGGTGGTTTCGAGGCTCGTCGCTGGCGCTCCTCACACTTCAACCACCGTCACGCCGGCTCCCGTTGACCTTCCGGGGTCTCGATACGACCAGCGAGGAGGAGGGGCGGCGGGGCTACTTGACCAACGACTTCGTTGGTCGAGTAGCGCGAGCGAGGAACGAGCGAGCGCGTATCGAGACCACTCACCGGTGGTGGTTTCGAGGTCCGCGGCGTCCTTCTACTAGCGCTTGCGGACCGCGAAGGTGATCCACTCCGACCTGAGGCCGAGGGTGAACCGGAAGGTGTCGCCGGAGAGGGTGAGCGTGACGTCGCTGCCGACGAGCCGCATCGACCGGACCCGGCCGCCCCACTGGCCGTTGCCGTCGCGGCGGGTGACCACGATCCGGCGCAGGTTGCCGAGGCGTGGGAAGGCGTTCTCGATGCGGGTGTCGGTGAGCCTGGTCGACCAGGTGTGGTTGGGGTTGCCGGGCCAGCCGTCGTAGGGGTCCGCCTTCGCCACCAGGTAGGGCACCGACCCCTTCGACAGCCAGCCGCCGTTGGACGACGAGAACTGGGTGAAGGCCGGCTGTCCCTTGTAGGTGCGGACCTGTCCGCGGGTGGCGTTGACGGCGCGGTTGGAGGCGGGGTGCTCGGAGGTCTTGCCGCCGTAGACCTGGCACGACGTGGTGTCGCAGATCTGGTAGCGCGACGTCAGCGGGTGCGCGCGCTCGTACGCCGCGTAGGTGCGCGCGGCCACCGCCTGTGCCTGCACGGCTGCGGGGCTCCAGGTCGCCGGGATCTCGCGCGGGACCACGCCCTTCACGTAGTTCTCCAGGGAGGTCACGTTCACCGTGTCGCGTCGCTTCGAGCCCGAGGAGACGGGTACGGCGCGCAGCTTGCCCCGGTAGGCCACCCGGGCGCTCGGGGTCACCAGGGTCACCGGGTCACCGCCCGCCTCGAACTCGCCCCAGCCCTTCAGGTTGCGCCAGGTGCGCCAACCGGCCGCGGTCTTGTAGGCCACGCGGTTGACCCCGCCGGGAGTCACCGCCACCCGCCACTGCGACGCGTTCTTGTCGGGCAGGCGGACCTTGCCGCCGCCCGCGCTGTCCCGCACGGTCAGGCCGGGCCGGGTGAGGACCACCAGGTCGTCGGAGGTGTCGCCGGTGATCAGCACCGAGACGTTGCCGCCGATCTGACCCATCCGGGTGCCCGGGTAGTAGAAGCCGAGGATCTGCCGGTGGTTGCGGCCCTGCCGGGCGGCCCCCTCGGCGCCGTACTGCGACATGCCGTGGCCGTGGCCGTAGCCGTGACCGCGGATCGTGATCGACGCCTGGCCAGGCACCGACCACGAGTCGGCCGCGGAGGCCGGTCCGGCGACCCCCAAGGTCGCGGCGACGGCGACCAACGAGGTGAGTACGACGGCGGGACGGGACAGGCGCATGCGGGGGTCTCCGAGGGACGAAAGGAGTCGGGCCCCGCCGACGGTACGCGTCGACGGGGCCCGATGACTCATTGATGGATCAGTTCACCTTGATCCACATGACTCCCTTCTTGCTGGTCTTGATGACGCGGATCGTGGTTCCGGTCCGCGGCACGTCGACGCTGTACCAGCCGGGCTGGTAGTGGCCGAAGTGCTCACCCGCGCCGTGCTGGTCGCTGTCGGACCAGTAGCGGCGGGTGTCGTCGAACAGTCGCACTGCCTTCCGTGCGGGCAGCGTGAACTTCTGCCCCTGGAAGCGGATCGTCTGCGACTTGCTCGACTTGTCGGAGAACGGCGCGTCCCAGCTGTTGAAGCCTGGCCGCATGAGCGCCCCGTCCGGGGTGTGCACGAAGCCCGGGTTGGCGTCGACCGGGAGGATCTCCCCGTGGCCGGGGTGGTCACCCACGTTGTTGTCGGTGTACGACGCGTCCCAGTAGGAGATCAGCGCACCCTTGTTGTAGTGGAAGAACTCCACCCGGTCCGGGTTCGGGAACCCGAAGTTGTACAGGTGGCTGAGCGGCTTGTCCAGACCCTTGTGCACCGAACGGTTGTCCACGAAGTACGCGTTCGTGTACGAAACCAGGTCGTTCCCGCCGGTGTTCATGAAGCCCCGGTAGGTCCACCCCTCGTCCTCGGTCTCGGCGGTGCCGATGGCTTCGCCGTCCAGCGTGATGTTGTCCAGCTGGAACCCGTCGAGGACGAACGCACCATCGGTGATGTAGCGCCACCGGATCATGTTGGTGTCGTCCGGCACCGTGGCGGTCAGGTCGACCCACTCCCCCTCGGTGTTGCCGGAGATGCCGACGTCGTTGGGGTCGTAGCCGCTCTGGTCGGCGCCGTCGTAGTTCTCGGACGTGTCGATCTGCGTCCACGAGGCGCCGTTGTCGTTCGAGACCTCGAGGAAGGCGTAGTCCCAGCCGTCCTCGATCTCGTACTTCACCTTGGCGGTGAGCTCGCCACCACCGTCGACGGCGCGCTTCATGTTGTTGTCGAGGTCGTTGCCCTTGTCGCTGTAGAAGTAGCGATCGCCGCACTCCTCGCCACACGGGGCGCCCAGGTTCTGCCGGACCTTCTTGTCGGGCAGCCGGACGACGATGCCGTTCGGGTTGCTGCCCTTCTCCTGGCCGGGCCGCAGCTTGACCGTCTTCGACTTGCCGGGCTTGACGACCGCGGCGTCGAGCCAGCCGAGCTGGTACTTGTCCCAGGCACCGAGCGGCATCGGCCGGTCGCCGATCCCCTCGTCGCCCGGCAGGGTGCCGCGCGACTGGCTCATCAGCGACCACCAGCGGGTGCTGTTCTCGGCGCCACCGGTGTTGCCGGAGGTGTCGTAGAGGTCGGGCAGGCCGAGGTCGTGGACGTACTCGTGCGCGAAGACGCTGAGTCCGCCGTTCTCGGGCTGGATGGTGTAGTCACCGATCCAGACGCCGGTCGGGTTGTCCGGGATCTGCACGGCGCCACCGTCGGACGGGCCACCCTCACCGATCTCGATGCCACCCAGCTGGGCGCCGCCGGCCGGGCCGGAGGTGAAGCGCGGGTTGATCTGCGCGTACCAACGGTGCGACCAGATCGCGTCCGTGCCCTGGTGCGGATCACCGTCCGCCTGGTCACCACCGGCGTGCACGATCTGCATGTGGTCGATGTAGCCGTCCGGCTCCTTGAAGTCGCCGTCGTCGTCGAAGTCGTAGCGGTCCTGCTCGTCGAACGTCTTCAGGTAGTCCTGGATCTCGGGCATCGTCATGCCGGCGTCGAGCCGGTCCTGGGTCCACTGGGCCAGACCGTCACGCAGCAGGTACCACGTGTTGCTGCAGACGTTGCTGCCGCAGTCACCGTCGCGGCCGTAGCGCGCCTCGTTGAACGGCACCTTCACCCACTCGGTGACGTCGCCGTTGATCCGGTACTTGCCGCTGGACTGGGCCTTGAAGAACGTGTCCAGGCGGTTGAAGTACATGTTCTCGTAGTGAGCCCTGCTGTAGTTCGCCTTCCAGAGCGTCGAGTTGTCCTTGCTCCGGTCTGGCTCCGGGATCGCGTTGTGCAGGGGGCCTTCGTACGTCTGTGGCGTGCCGTCGGAGGGCACCGCGCACGAGCCCTCCTCGGTGCTGTCGCAGTACGCCGAGTGGCGGGTCGTGCCGAACTCGGCGAGGATCACGAAGACCTTGTCGTTGCCGACCGCTGCGGTCTGCGCGAACTGGCCCTTGGCGAGCTTCTGGACCTTCGCTTCGCCGTCGCTCCGGAGCCGCTGCTCGACCCCGGCCTTGCGAATTGCTTCGTACTTCCTCTGCCACGGCTGGAGGAGGTTGTCCCCGGTGCCGTGGTCGTGGTCCTTGTCCGGCGCAGCGGCGGCAGGAGCCGCCTTGGCCGGTGCTGCGTTCACCTGTGGTGCGGTGAGCGGCAGCGCCATGGCCGCCGCCGCCAAGGTTGCGGTCGCAAGAGCGGCCAGTTTCTTCCGTTGCATTCAGTTGCCTCCGAGCGTTGCTTGTTACAACGAGACCCGGACGGGTCCTGCACGTGACATACGCGCAAGCGAATCCGATAACTTTCGCGGCCCGGTTGAAAGAGGCAACGATCATCGTTACCTGACCGTTATCAACGGGAGGATCTGCAGGTCAGACGTGGTGCAGGCGTCGAGCCGCCTCGGCGACCGAGCCGCTCATCGACGGATAGACCGTGAAAGCCTGGGCGAGCTGGTCGGCCGTCAGCGACTCCGCCACCGCGATCGAGACGGGATGGATGAGCTCGCTGGCGCGGGGTGCGACGACGACGCCACCGACCACGATGCCGGTGCCCGGCCGGCAGAAGAGCTTCACGAAACCGTCGCGGACCCCCTGCATCTTCGCCCGAGGGTTGCCCGACAGCGGCAGGGTCACGACCTCCGCCTGGATCTCCCCCGCGTCGACCGCCTGCTGGGACCAGCCGACCGTGGCGATCTCGGGGGCGGTGAAGACGTTGGAAGAGACCAGCTTCTGGTCGAGCGGCTTCACCGCGTCGCCCAGGAAGTGCCACATCGCGATCCGGCCCTGCATCGCCGCGACCGAGGCCAGCATCAGGACACCGGTGCAGTCGCCGGCGGCGTACACACCGCGCGCGGAGGTGCGCGAGACGCGGTCGACGTTGACGAAGCCGCCGTCCTTGAGGATCACCCCGGCCTCCTCGAGGCCGAGGTCCTCGGTGTTGGGCACCGAGCCGAGGGCGAGGATGCAGTGCGACCCATGGACGGTGCGGCCGTCGGTCAGCGTCACCGTGACGACGTCGCCGTCCCGCTCAACCGACTCCATGCGGGACTTGGCGAGGACGTTCATGCCGCGACGGGTGAGCACGTCCTCGAGCACGAGTGCCGCGTCGGCGTCCTCCCCCGGCAGCACCCGGTCGCGCGAGGAGACCAGCGTCACCGGGATCCCGAGCGCGAGGTAGGCGCTGGCGAACTCCGCGCCGGTCACACCCGAGCCGACGACGATCAGCTCCGACGGCACCTCGGTCAGGTCGTAGACCTGCTCCCAGGTGAGGATCCGCTCGCCGTCCGGTACGGCGGTGGGCAGGGTGCGCGGGGCGGCGCCGGTGGCGATCAGCACCGCGTCGGCGGGGTACGTCGTGCCGTCGACGACCACCCTGTTGGCGCCGTCGAGCCGACCGCGCCCCTGGACGACCTGCACGCCCTCCTTCTCCAGCCGGCGGCTGATGTCGCTCGACTGGTCGGCGGCCAGCGCCTTGACCCGCGTGTTGACCCGCTCCAGGTCTACCTGGATACCGGTGGCCGCGTCGCCCTCGGCGTCGTGGAACGCGACGCCGAGCTCGGCCGCACCGGCCATGTCGGTCATCAGCTCGGCGGTGGCGATCAGCGTCTTGCTCGGCACGCAGTCGGTGAGCACTGCGGAGCCGCCGATGCCGTCGCTGTCGACGACGGTGACCTCGGCGCCGAGCTGGGCCGCCACCAGGGCGGACTCGTAGCCGCCCGGGCCCCCGCCGATGATGACGACCTTGTCGGTGCTCATGGCGTCACAGGTTGATCATGTGGCCGGCGATGCCCTCGACGGCTTCCTTCATCGCCTCGCTCAGCGTCGGGTGGGCGAAGATGTTGCGGGCCACCTCGTCAGCGGTGAGGTCCCACTGCTGGGCCAGGGTCAGCGCGGGCAGCAGCTCGGTCACCTCGGGGCCGATCATGTGCCCGCCGATGATCTCGTTGTGCTCGGCGTCGGCGACGATCTTCACGAACCCGATGCCCTCGGCCATGCCGCGCGCCTTGCCGTTGGCCGAGAAGGGGAACGTCGCGACCTTGACGTCGTAGCCCTTCTCCTTCGCCTGCTCCTCGGAGTAGCCGAAGGACGCGATCTGGGGCTGGCAGAACGTCGCCCGCGGGATCATGTCGAAGTTGATCTCCAGGGTCTCGGCGTCGGCGATCGTCTCGGCGGCCACCACGCCCATCGCCTCGGCCGTGTGGGCGAGCATCAGCTTGCCGGTGCAGTCGCCGATGGCGAAGACGTTGTCGACGTTGGTGCGGCCGCGGGCGTCGACCGCGATCGCGCCGCGCTCGGTGAGCTCGACCCCGGCGGCCTCGAGCCCGAAGCCCTCGACCCGGGGCGCGAACCCGAACGCCGCCAGCATCTTGTCGGCTTCCAGCACCTCCGGGTCGCCCCCGTCGGCCGGGCTGACCGTGACCTTCACGCCGCTGCCGGTGTCCTCGACCTTGTCGACCTTGGTGGAGAGGAGCACCTTCACGCCGAGCTTCTTGTACTGCTTGAGCAGCTCCTTGGAGACGTCCTTGTCCTCGGTCGGGACCATCCGGTCGAGGAACTCCACGATCGTGACGTCGACGCCGAAGTTGGCCATCACGTAGGCGAACTCCACGCCGATGGCCCCGGACCCGCCGATGATGATCGAGCCGGGCAGCTGGTCGGTGAGGATCTGCTCCTCGTAGGTCACGACGTTGTCGCTGACGCTCATCCCGGGCAGCATCCGGACGATCGCGCCGGTGGCCAGGATCAGGTGGTCGAAGGTGTGCGAGGACGTCTCACCGTCGACGTTCTTCACGTCGATGCCGGTAGGGCCGGTGAGCGTGCCCCAGCCGTCGATCTCGGTGATCTTGTTCTTCTTCATCAGGTAGTGGACGCCCTTGGCGCTGGCGTCGGCCACGCCGCGGCTGCGCTTGTGGGTGACCGCGAAGTCCATCGTGGCCTCACCGCTGATCCCGAAGGTGTCCTTCTCCTTCGTGATGATGTGCGCGATCTCGGCATTGCGCAGCAGCGCCTTCGACGGGATGCACCCGACGTTCAGGCAGACACCGCCCCAGTACTTCTCCTCCACGACCGCGACCGACTTGCCGAGCTGCGCGGCGCGGATGGCGGCGACGTACCCTCCGGGGCCGGCGCCGAGGACCAGAACATCGAAGTGAGTCACGGCAGCCAGCCTAGACGTGTCGCCGAGATCACTCTCCTTCGGCCGATAGCCTTCATTCGTGACGCTGTACGCCGCCTACGGGACGAACCTCGACCCCGCGCGGATGGGCGAGCGCTGCCCGCACTCGCCGCTCCGGACGACCGGCTGGCTGACCGGGTGGCGGCTCACGTTCGGCGGCGAGGAGCACGGCTGGGACGGCGCGCTCTCGACGATCGTCGAGG
>DASTDJ010000161.1:0-8209 GCA_035710425.1 Nocardioides sp. | reverse complement strand
AAGATCTCCAAGCAGCGCAGCCTCGGCCTTCGGAGCAAGGCCAAGATGGTCGGCCAGACCGTCATCGCTCTGGTCTTCGGCATCCTCGCCCTGGGGCCCTGGCTCGAGGACGAGAACGGCCGGTCACCGGGATCCGAGAAGATCTCGTTCCTGCGGGACATCGAGTGGCTGGCGCTGCCGATGGTGCTCGCGCTGGTGCTGGTCTGGCTGCTCGTGACCGGCTTCAGCAACGCGGTCAACCTCGCCGACGGCCTCGACGGCCTCGCCGCCGGCGCCAGCGTGATGGTCTTCGGCGCCTACACGCTCGTGAACATCTGGCAGAACAACCAGTTCTGCCAGGAGGACCCCAGCGCCACCTGCTACAACGTCCGCGACCCGCTCGACCTCGCCGTGATCGCCGCCGCGATCACCGGTGCGTGCTTCGGCTTCCTGTGGTGGAACGCCTCGCCCGCAGCCATCTTCATGGGCGACACAGGCTCCCTCTCGCTCGGCAGCGCCCTCGCCGGCTTCGCGATCCTCACCCGCACCGAGCTGCTCCTGGTGATCCTCGGCGGGCTGTTCCTGCTCGAGACGCTGTCGGTGATCCTGCAGGTGGGCTTCTTCAAGATCTCCAAGGGCAAACGGATCTTCCGGATGGCGCCGTTGCACCATCATTTCGAGATGCTCGGCTGGGAGCAGGTCACCGTGGTGATCCGGTTCTGGATCATCACCGGGCTGTTCGTGGCCACCGGCCTGGGCGTGTTCTACGCCGAGTGGGTCGCGAGACTCTGATGCGAGACGGTTGCGCCGGTCGAGTGGCTGCGAGCCGGGACTCGAGCAGCTCGACCGACGAAGGGAGAACCATGAGGTGCGCAGGTGCGTGATCCTCTGACCCTCGGCCGGCACGACTCGTGGGAGGGGGTCCGCGCCGTGGTCGCCGGGTTCGGCGTCTCCGGTTTCGCTGCGGCCGACAACCTGACCCACATCGGTGCGTCGGTCACCGCGCTCGCCGACGATGCCACCCCGGCCCAGCTGGAGAAGGCGCAGCTGCTGGAGATCCTGGGCGCCACGGTTCACCTGCACGCCGGCGCCACGGCGACGCTGCCCGACGACGTGGACCTGCTCGTGGTCTCGCCCGGCTTCCGGCCGGACTCGGCGATCCTGGCGCAGGCGAGGGAGCGGGGCGTCCCGATCTGGGGCGAGGTCGAGCTCGCGTGGCGGCTGCGCGACCCCGACCACGACACCCCCTGGCTGTGCGTCACCGGCACCAACGGCAAGACGACCACCGTGCGGATGCTCGACGGCATCCTGCGCGCCGCCGGCCTGCGCAGCCAGGCCGCCGGCAACGTCGGCCTCCCGATCGTGGAGGCGGTGATGGACCCGACGCCGTACGACGTGCTGGCGGTGGAGCTCTCCAGCTTCCAGCTCCACTACACCGACTCGCTGAGTGCCGAGTCGGCCGCGGTGCTCAACGTCGCCGAGGACCACCTGGACTGGTACGCCGGCCCGTCGGGCATGGACGACTACGCCGCCGACAAGGGCCGGATCTACCAACGCGTGAGCCGCGCCTGCGTCTACAACGCGGCCGACCCCGTCACCGAGCATCTGGTCCGCGAGGCCGACGTCGTCGAGGGCGCCCGCGCGATCGGCTTCACCCTGGGCACCCCCGGGGTCGGGATGGTCGGGGTCGTCGACGACATCCTCGTCGACCGCGCGTTCATCGAGCAGCGGGACACCAGCGCCGCCGAGCTGTGCACGTTCGCCGACCTCACGCCTGCCGGCGCCGCGGGGCCGGCGCCCCACGTCGTCGCCAACGCCCTCGCCGCCGCCGCGCTGGCCCGTGCCCACGGGGTCAGCCAGGCCGCCGTCCGCGACGGGCTGCGGGCGTTCCGGCCCGACGCGCACCGCATTGCGGTGGTCGCCGAGCGCGACGGCGTCACCTGGGTCGACGACTCCAAGGCGACCAACCCGCACGCCGCCCAGTCCTCGCTGCTGGCCTACGACCCCGTGGTGTGGGTGGCCGGCGGCCTGGCCAAGGGTGCGGCGTTCGACGACCTGGTGCAGGCGGTTCGCGGCCGGCTCAGGGGCGCCGTCCTGCTCGGTCGGGACCGCGAAGTGATCGCGGCCGCGCTTTCGCGACACGCTCCCGATGTGCGGGTGATCGAGGTCGACGGCGGCGAGACTGACACCCAGGAAGGTGAGATGGCCCTGATGGAACGGGTCGTCGGCGCGGCCGCGCAGCTGGCCGGGCCCGGCGACACGGTCCTGTTGGCTCCCGGGTGCGCCTCGATGGACCAGTTCACCGACTACGCCGCGCGAGGCGATGCGTTCGCCGCGGCGGTGCAGGCCAGGTTGGACGGGACAACGTAGCGCGACACAGGGGGTGAGTGGATGACCACCGCGAACCCCGAGGAGGCCCGCAACGGCGGCAGCGGTGAGCTCCGCACCCCTCGGGTCGGCAGCTGGCTCTCCGCGCTCCGCGAGGCCCTCGACCGGCCGCTGACGACCTACTACCTGCTGATCGGCGCCTCCGCGCTGCTGCTGACCATCGGCCTGATCATGGTGCTGAGTGCGTCCAGCGTCTACTCCTACGACCTGACCGGCGACTCCTACACGATCGTCCGCCGCCAGCTGCTGTGGGTCCTGATCGGCGTGCCCGGCGCGGTGATCGCCAGCCGGGTGCCCCTTCGATGGGTACGCCGACTGGCCTACCCGGCGTTCTCCATCTCCCTGATCCTGCTGCTCATCACCGCCCGCTACGGCATCGAGATCAACGGCAACACCAACTGGCTCGCCCTCGGACCCCTCCAGATCCAGCCGTCCGAGATCGCCAAGCTGTCGCTGATCATCTGGGCCGCACACATCTACGCGAACAAGGACCGGCGCCTCGGCAACCTGCACCAGATCGTGGTCCCGGTCGTGCCGGGCATGCTCCTCGCCACGATGCTGGTCATCGTCGGCAAGGACCTCGGCACCGCGCTGGTCTTCTTCGCGCTCATGCTCGGCGTGCTCTGGGTCGTCGGCGCCCCCGCCCGCTTCTTCGTCCTCTGCATCTCCGTCGTCAGCGTGGGTGTCTTCGCGCTGGCCACCGCCGACAGCGAGCGGTTCGCCCGGATCACGACGTTCGTCGACCCGTTCAAGGACTTCCACGACACCGGCTGGCAGCCCGCCCACGGTCTCTACGCGATGTCCACCGGCGGCATCTTCGGCCAGGGCATCGGCGCCAGCCAGCAGAAGTGGGGCGCGCTGCCCGAGGCCCACACCGACTTCATCTTCGCGGTGCTCGGCGAGGAGCTCGGCCTGGTCGGCACCCTGCTGGTCATCGGGCTCTTCCTCTCCATCGCCTATGCCGGACTGCGCGTGGCCCGAGAGGCCAAGGACCCGTTCGTCCGCTACACCGCCTTCGGCATCGTGGTCTGGCTGATCGGCCAGATGATCATCAACGTCGGCATGGTGCTCGCGCTGCTCCCCGTCATCGGCATCCCGCTGCCACTCGTCTCCTACGGCGGCTCGAGCCTGTTGCCGACCCTGGCCGCGCTCGGTCTGCTGGTCGGCTTCGCGCGGCGTGAGCCGGCTGCCGCACGGGCGCTGGCCCAGCGTCGTCGTACCCGCTCGGCACGTCGGTAGCGTTCGCGGAATGAGGGCATTGCTTGCTGGAGGAGGGACGGCGGGGCACACCTCGCCGTTGCTGGCGACCGCCGATGCACTGCGTCGGCTCGACCCCGACGCCGAGATCACCTGTCTCGGCACCCCGCGGGGGTTGGAGAACAAGGTGGTGCCGGCCGCCGGCTACCCGCTCGAGCTGATCCCGCCGGTGCCGCTGCCGCGCCGCCCCAACGCCGACCTGGTCAAGGTGCCGGCCCGGCTGCGCGGCGCGGTGAAGGAGACGGCCGCGATCATCGACCGGCTCCGCCCCGACGTGATCGTCGGGTACGGCGGCTATGTGTCGATGCCGGCCTATCTCGCCGCCCGGCGCCGCAAGGTGCCGTTGGTCGTGCACGAGCAGAACGCCCTGCCCGGCCTGGCCAACAAGGCAGGTGCCCGCGTGGCGGCCCGGGTAGCGGTCAGCTTCCCCGACACCAAGCTCCCCAAGGCCGAGTACGTCGGCCTGCCGATCCGCCGGATGATCTCCCAGCTCGACCGAGCCGCCCTGCGAGCCGAGGCCCGCGAGTTCTTCGGCCTCGACCCCGACCTCCCGACCCTCGTGGTCACCGGTGGCTCGCAAGGAGCGCGCAAGCTCAACCAGTCGGTGTCGGCCGCCTCGGACTCGCTTGGCGAGGCGGGCGTCCAGGTGCTGCACGTGGTCGGGCCCAAGGGCGAGGCGACGCCTGCAGCCACCGGCACGCCGTACGTCGTGGTCGACTTCGTCGACCGGATGGACCTCGCCCTGGCCGCGGCCGATCTGATGATCTGCCGGGCCGGCGCGTCGAGCGTCACCGAGGCCGCAGCCACCGGGGTGCCGGCGATCTTCGTGCCGCTGCCGATCGGCAACGGCGAGCAGGCCCTGAACGCCCGGCCGGTCGTCGAGGCCGGGGGAGCGCTGGTCGTCGACGACGCCGACTTCACCCCCGACTACGTCGCCCGCACCGTGCCGGCGCTGGCCGCCGACCTCGACCGCCTCGCCGTGATGGGCGCGTCGGCGGCCCGGCTGATCCCACGCGACGCCGACGACAAGCTGGCCGCGATCGTGGCCGAGGTGGCGGCGGGAGGCAGCCGGTGAAGGTGCCGGTGCCCGAGGTGATCCCGAGCGCCGACCAGCTGGGCCGGGTGCACTTCGTCGGGATCGGCGGCGCAGGGCTGTCGGGGATCGCCCGGCTCATGCTGGCCCGCGGCATCCCGGTGAGCGGCAGCGACGCCACCGACTCGCCGACGCTCGCGGCGCTGCGCGCGCTCGGTGCGCGGGTGTCGCTCGGCCACGACGCCGCCAACGTCCACGACGTCGACACCCTCGTGGTCTCGGTGGCCGTCCGCGACGACAACCCCGAGGTCGCGGAGGCCCGCCGCCAGGGGCTCGTGGTGCTGCCCCGCTCCGCCGCTGTCGCGTCGGTCATGGTCGGCCGGCAGGCCATCGCCGTCGCCGGCACCCACGGCAAGACCACGACCACCTCGCTGCTCACGGTCGCGCTGCAGGCAGCGGGCGCCGATCCGTCGTACGCCGTCGGGGGTGACCTGGCGCAGACCGGAACCAACGCCGCCGAGGGTGCCAGCGACCTGTTCGTGGTCGAGGCCGACGAGAGCGACGGCGCGTTCCTCGTCTACCGGCCGCACGCCGCGGTGGTGACCAACGTGGAGGCCGACCACCTCGACCAGTGGGGGAGCGAGGAGGCCTACCGCGCCGGGTTCACCGAGTTCGTGGGCCGGATCGAGGAGAGCGGCTTCTTGGTCTGCTGCGCCGACGACGCCGGCGCAGCGGCGCTGGTCGAGGTCGCACGCGAGCGCGGGCTGGCTGCGTACGCCGTGGGCGAGGCCGAGAGCGCAGACGTCCGCTGCGTCGACCTGGTGTTCGCGGGGGAGACCTCGGCGTTCACCGTGGTCGACGGCGACACCGAGCTGGGCCGGGTGACGCTGCTGATCCCCGGCCGCCACTACGTGCTCGACGCGCTGGCTGCGCTCACCGTCGGCCTACGCCTGGGCTACGCGTTCGACGACTTGCGTCGTGGACTCGAGGGTTTCACCGGCACCCGTCGGCGTATGGAACGCAAGGGTGAAGCGGGCGGCGTGCGCGTCTACGACAGCTACGCCCACCACCCGGCGGAGATCGCCGGTGACCTCCAGGCTGCGCGCGCGGTGGCGGGCGAGGGCCGGGTGGTCGTGGTGTTCCAGCCGCACCTCGTGTCGCGCACCCGGCTGCTCGGTGCGGAGATGGGGGCGGCGCTCGGAGCGGCCGACGACGTGGTCGTGCTCGACGTCTACCTCGCCCGCGAGGAGGCCGACCCGGCCGTGACCGGTGCGCAGGTGGCAGACGCCGTACCCCTGCCCCGGGAGCGGGTCGCCCATGTGCCCGAGATGGCGTCGGCTCCCGCCGAGGCGGTCGCTCGCGCCCGGTCAGGCGACCTGGTGCTCACCCTCGGCGCGGGCACCGTGACCGAGCTCGGCCCGCGGATCCTCGAGCTGCTGGCGAGCCGCGATGGCTGACGCTCGCAAGCGCTTCGCCCGTCGCCAGTGGGCACGAAGATGGCTCACCTGGCGCTACGTCGTGGCGCTCCTGCTCGTGCTCGTCGTGCTGGTCGGCGGTGTCTACCTCGTCTTCTTCTCCAGCACCCTGTCGGTGCAGGGGGTCGAGGTCAGTGGCACCCAGACGCTCAGCGAGAAGAAGGTGCGCGAGGTGGCCGCCGTGCCGACCGGCGGGCCGCTGGCGACCGTCGACCTCGACAAGATCGCCTACCGGGTCCGGTCCCTCGCGGTGGTGAAGTCCGCCGAGGTCACCCGGCAGTGGCCGCACGACGTACTGATCGAGATCGTCGAGCGACAGCCCGTGGCGGTGGTCGAGATCGCCGGGCAGCTGCACAGCCTCGACGAGGACGGCGTGGTGTTCGGGAGCTACGACCGCGCCCCCGACGGTCTCCCGCGGGTCCGCGCCGAGTCGGGCGTCAACGCCGAGGCACTGGCGGAGGGCGCCGGGGTGGTCGCCGCGCTGCCGACCGACCTCGCCACCAAGGTCGACTACGCCGAGGTGATCAGCGTCGACCAGATCACCCTGCAGCTGCGCGACGGGCGCGGCGTGCTGTGGGGGAGCTCGGACCAGTCGGCCGAGAAGGCGGAGGTACTCGCCGGCCTGCTCGCGGCGCGGCCGAAGGCCAGCAGCTACGACGTGAGCGTCCCTGGGATGCCTACCACCAGTTGACTCGGCGTGTCTGCGCCGAACCGGAGTCGACGGTCCCTACTGTCATGGGCACGACGAGGTTGACATAACTATAACCCTCCACCTGAGGGTAAGAGTTACCAGACTCGCCCTTCCCCGCCGACATCAGACCGGAACGACATGAGAGGTGAAGCCGCCGTGGCAGCTGCACAGAACTACCTGGCCATCATCAAGGTCGTCGGCATCGGCGGCGGCGGCGTCAACGCCGTCAACCGGATGATCGAGGTCGGGCTCAAGGGCGTCGAGTTCATCGCGATCAACACCTACGCACAGGCGTTGCTGATGAGCGACGCCGACGTCAAGCTCGACATCGGCCGCGAGCTGACCCGCGGTCTCGGTGCCGGGGCCGACCCGGACGTCGGTGGCCGCGCCGCCGAGGACCACGCCGACGAGATCGAGGAGGTGCTCAAGGGCGCCGACATGGTCTTCGTCACCGCTGGAGAGGGTGGCGGCACCGGTACCGGGGGCGCGCCGATCGTGGCGCGGATCGCCCGGTCGCTCGGGGCCCTGACGATCGGCGTGGTCACCCGTCCCTTCGCGTTCGAGGGTCGCCGCCGGGCCAACTCCGCCGAGGAGGGCATCGCCCAGCTGCGCGAGGAGGTCGACACCCTCATCGTGATCCCCAACGACCGGCTGCTCTCGATCAGCGACCGCAACGTCTCGGTGCTCGACGCGTTCAAGCAGGCCGACCAGGTGCTGCTGCAGGGCGTCTCGGGCATCACCGACCTGATCACCACGCCCGGCCTGATCAACCTCGACTTCGCCGACGTGAAGTCGGTGATGGCCAACGCCGGCTCGGCGCTGATGGGCATCGGCTCGGCGCGCGGCGACCACCGCGCGGGGGCCGCGGCGGAGATGGCCATCTCCTCCCCGCTGCTGGAGGCGTCGATCGACGGCGCCCACGGCGTGCTCCTCTCCATCCAGGGCGGGTCGAACCTCGGCATCTTCGAGATCAACGACGCCGCCCGGCTCGTGCAGGAGGCCGTGCACCCCGAGGCGAACATCATCTTCGGTGCCGTCATCGACGACACGCTCGGCGACGAGGTGCGCGTCACCGTCATCGCCGCCGGATTCGACGGGGGCGACCCGATGCCGAAGCCCGTCGAGGTGAAGCGGCCGTCGGTCGTGCCGGCCGCCGTCGGCGCGGGCGCCGGTGCCGGCTTCGGAAGCGTCCTGTCGGGCGCGGAGTCGAGCGAGCCCCTCGCCGAGATCGACATCGAGGAGCTCGTCGAGACGGCGAACTGGGGCGAGGCGCCGACGGCGGCCGCGGACCAGATCGTCTCGGACCCCGCGTTCGAGGACGACAGCGACGACCTCGACATCCCCGACTTCCTCAAGTGATGCCGAGCCGGCCGGTCGCGAGGGGTC
>DASTDJ010000160.1:0-4962 GCA_035710425.1 Nocardioides sp. | reverse complement strand
CGCCGTCTGGCTCCGCACCCCCAACGCGGCTGCCGCCGAACAGGAGGAAGCAGTCCTCGCTGCCTGAAGAAGCCGGCACCCGCCGGAGCCGTACCCCCACCGGCCCGACCGCAAGTCGGCCAAACAAGAAGGAGGACCCGTCATGTGCACCATCGGGCCCCGCTAGGTCCCCGTCACCAGCGGACTTGGTGCGGCCCACCCCTCCCGCACCAGTCCGCGTCCCACAGGTCGCCGGCCCGTCACCCCCGCGGGCCGGCGACCGCAGCATCTCCACCCGAGGCAGCGCGGACCTCAGGTTGGTCGTGGGTCGCCCGAGGCGACAGGATGGGCCCGACGGCGACGGGAGGCACGTGGACGACCTGCGATTCCGGCTGCTCGGCCCGATGGCGCTGTCCGTCGACGGCCGGCCGGCGAAGCTGCCGGGGACGGCCGAACGTGCCCTGCTGGCCCAACTCCTCCTCGCCCCCGGCCGGACCATCCCCGCCACGCTGTTGGTCGACCGGCTGTGGTCGGGGACCACGCTCCCGGTCGACCCGATGAACGCGCTGCAGATCAGGGTCTCGAAGCTCCGTCGCGCGCTGGCGGCGGTCGGCGTCGACGACGTCGTCGCCCGGGACGGCGTCGGCTACCGGGCCGCAGTGGAGCCGGCCCAGGTGGACGCGGTCGAGTTCGAACTGCGCCTCCGTGCGGCCCGCGCCCGCACCGCGGCAGACGCCGGCGAGGGGTATGGCCCCGAGCACCTGGCCCTGTTCGACGACGTTCTGGATCTGTGGGGCGGTGAGCCGCTCAGCGACTTCGCGACCGAGCAATGGGCGGTCGCCGAAGCGGCCCGGCTGGTCGAGCTGTGGCTCGCGGCACTCACCGAACGCGCCCAGGTGGCGCTCGCGCTGGGCCGCCACCAAGAGGTCGTCGCCGACCTGGAGCCGGTGGTCGCCGGAGATCCGACCCTGGAGTCCCTCGTCGGGCTGCTGATGGTTGCGCTGTACCGCAGCGGTCGGCAGGCCGACGCGCTGGAGGTCTACACCCGCACCCGCGAGGTCCTCGACGAGTCGCTCGGCCTGGAGCCCTCGGTGTCGCTGCGGTCCCTACACGAGCGGGTGCTGCGCCAGGACGAGTCCCTCGGTGCGCAGCCGGAGATGGCCCCTCCGCCGCCGGTGCCGGTCCCAGGCCCGGCAGCCCGCGCCCGGACCCGGGCAGAACCGGTGAGGGCGACCACCCTGCCCACGGTGCTGCGGCCGCTGATCGGCCGTGACGTTCAGCTCGACTCGGTGGCGGCCCTGCTCGGTCAGGTACGGCTGCTGACCCTGATCGGGCCCGGTGGAGCGGGCAAGACGAGCCTCGCGTTGGCCGCCCTCGCGCGCGGCGGCGCGGATTTCGCCGACGGCGCGTTCGGAGTGCGGCTGGCATCGGTCCACGCAGACGACCAGGTCCCGGTCGCCGTGGCCGACGCTCTCGGCGTCCCCCTGGACGCCGCGGGTGGTGACGCCGCCATCACCGAACGCCTCATTGCCTACCTGGGCCGCAAACACGTCCTGGTCCTGGTCGACAACTGCGAACACGTCGTGGACGCCGCAGCCACGCTCATCGACGACGTGCTCGCCAGCTGCCCGCACGTCACGATGCTGGCCACCAGCCGGGAGGCGCTCGCCATCCCCGACGAGGTCCAGGTGACCGTCGGCCCGCTGGACGCCCCGCCGGAGGGGACGCCGACCCAGCGGGTCCTGGAGTACCCGGCCGCGCAGCTGTTCGTCGAACGCGCCCGAGCGATGCGCCCGGGCAGCGTGTACGGCGACCCCGACCTGGCCGCCATCGGGCAGATCTGCCGAGCCTTGGACGGCATCCCACTCGCAGTCGAGCTCGCCGCTGCTAGGACGGCGGCGATGTCACCGGTCGAGATCTCAGTTCGGCTCGAGGACCGGTTCTCCCTGCTCACCTCCGGCGCGCGCACCGCGGAGGCCAGGCAGCACACGCTCCGGGCCACCGTTGACTGGAGCTACGACCTGCTGGCCGAGCCCGAACGGCGGGTGTTCAACCGACTCTCGGTGTTCTCCGGCGGCTGGACGCTGGCTGCCGCCGAAGCGGTCGTCGCCGACGAGGACCTTCCCCCAGGGGACCTGCTCGACGTGACCGGACGGCTCGTGGAGCGGTCAATGCTGGTGGTCGAGCCCGGGCCGACCACCCGGTACCGGATGTTGGAGACCTTGCGACAGTACGCCGCCGAACAGCTCGCGGCCGCCGGCGAGGGGGAGGGCCTGGCGCGGCGGCATGCGGAGTACTTCCGTGACGTCGCGCTCGAGGCCGAGATGGGGCTGCGCGGACACGCGCAGCGCACGACCCTCGCCCGGCTGCGGGACGAGCAGCCCAACCTCAGGGCCGCGGTGGCCTGGCTCGGCGGAGCGGGCGGCGACCTGGACTCGGCGCTGGCGATGGCCGGGGCACTCGGCCTGTTCTGGCACCTCGGTCGACATCTGGAAGGGCGTGAGCTGCTCACCCGCCTGCTCAGCTCGGACGGCGCGTCCGACACGGGGGCGGCGGCTCGGGCGAGCGCGCTGCAGGCGGTCTCGTTGGTGGAACGGCCGCGTGCGTGCCTGGTACACCCGTCTGCGCGGTGCGCGGAGACGGCCGCGGAGAGCCTGGAGTTGTTCGAGAAGCTCGGCGACAACTCCCGCGCTGCCCTGTCCCGGGTGCTGCTCGCGGTCCAGGGCGTCACCGGCGCGGATCGAGCCCGCTGCGAGGAGCTGCTGGCCGAGGCCGAGAACCAGTTCCAGGCGGCCGCGGATGCGGATGTGTGGGGTGCCGGCGTGGTCGGGTTCGTGCGGATGGAAACCGCGCTCAAGACCGGCGACGAGACGAACGCCATCCCGATCGGGCAGGCCGCGGCCGCAGCCTTCCGCCAGCTCGACGATCCCTGGGGTCTCTCCGCGGTCCTCTACCACCTGGGGTGGGGGCTCAGGCAGTTCGGCCGCTACCCAGAAGCGGCCCGAGTGCTGGAGGAGGCGATCGACGAGGCCGCCAGCGCCGGCCTCTACAACACGGTGCAGTGGGCGCTGGCCGACCTCGGCGTCACCCAGCTTCACCTCGGCGAGGAGGAGGTTGCGGCCGACCTGTTCGACCGCGCTGTCGCGGCGTCCGTCCAGGTCGGGGACGGTGCCGGTGAGGTGCTGTCCGCGTACGGGTACGGCCTGCTCGGCCAGATCCACGAGGATTGGCACGACGCGCGAGCAAGGTTCACAGAAGCCGAAGCCGGGTTCCGCAGCCTGAACACCCCGGTCCCCGAAGGTCTCGCCATGGCGGGCTTGGCGCGCTGCGACGAAGCCGACGGCGACCTGGACGGCGCCCAGACGGGGTACGAGCGTGCGGTGGAGACCGGACGTCGGGTCGGCGAGCCCGGGCTGGTCGCCACCGCGCTCGAGGGTCTCGCGCGGCTGGCCACCCTCCGCGGGCACGACGCCAGTCAGCTGCTGGCGGAAGCTGTCGACGTCCGGCGCAGCTGCGCCCGCCCGGCTCCGCCGCACGAGCGTCGCGATCTCGCGCGAGCTGGCCTGGGGCGGGACTGACCACTGACGTCCGACCCGGCGTGTGGTCCACGCACGGCTGGTTCAGCGCGTTCGTAGACTCGGTGACGATGACCGTGACTCCTGCCGTTCGCGCACGGATCTGCCTGGTCCGCCTGCTGCTGTTGGGCGGCGCCGTCGCGGGACTGTTCATGATGCACGGGCTAGGCGACCACGGCACCGCACACCATGTCGCCGGGTCCTCTCACGCAGCGGTTGCGATGTCCGGCGAACAGCCGGGTCACATGACCCCGGCCGGCACCACCTCTGGGAACGTGCCTCATTCGCCGACCCGAACCTCCGTCTCGGCCCCGACCGACGCCGGCTCGGGAGAGTGGGGCCTGTGCATGGCCGTTCTGGCCGGGGTTCTGTTCGCGTTGGCCGGCCTGCGCGAGTGGGGCCGCCTCCCAGCCATGGTCGCCCCCCGGCTCGTCTCGAGCGTCCGGTTCACCGCGACCGCCCGCGAACGGGACCCACCCCGGCTGGTCCAGCTGTCGATCTGTCGTTGCTGAGCGGCTCGCCCCGGATGCGAAGCCTCACGCCGCCCGGGCGTATCGGCCTGCCTACTGAAACCCTTCGACGACAAGGACCACACCCTGATGACACTGACGCGCAAGAAGCTCACCCGACCCGCCACCGCGCTGGCAGGGCTGCTGCTGGCCGTGCCCGGCCTGGCCGCCTGCGGCAACGACGAGGACAGCGCCGACCCGGGCGGTGAGGTGCACACCGCGGCAAACGGCGCGGAGTACAACGACGCCGACGTCGCCTTCGCCACCGACATGATTCCGCACCACGCCCAGGCCACCGAGATGGTCAGCATGGCCCGCGGCCGTGGATTGGACGCCGAGGTGCAGGCCATCGCGGACGCCATACTGACCGCCCAGCCGGCCGAGGTCGAGACCATGGTCGACTGGCTGACCGACTGGGGCGAGCCGATCCCACCCACGTCGCAAGACCACGCCAACGCCCACGGCGAAGGCATGGAGCCGGACACCGACCTGCCCGGCATGATGAGCGAGGACGAGATGGCTGAGCTCGATGCCGCTAGCGGCGAGGAGTTCCAGACCATGTGGCTGGAGATGATGATCGAGCACCACGAGGGCGCGATCGAGATGGCCGAGACCGAGATCGAGACCGGCAAGTACCCCGACGCGGTGAAGTTGGCGGAGTCGATCGATACCGCTCAGGCCGCCGAGATCGAGCAGATGCAGGGGCTGCTCGGCTCCTGACCCGGGTGCCTCACGGGCCTCGCACGAGAAGAACCCCTGACCTGCGTCAGCAGGTCAGGGGTTCTTCTTCGTTGGTGGCGATACTGGGTTTGAAATTTTGAGAACCGGGCTACCACGAGACGTGCCGTGGCGTCCATTTTCCGGGTAAAGTCGCAGGTCAGAGGCCATATTGGCGAGTG
>DASTDJ010000159.1:0-7430 GCA_035710425.1 Nocardioides sp. | reverse complement strand
GTCGACGGGGCGCTGCACGCGCTGGTGGTCCACGACGGTCGCGTACGCCGGCGGGTGGCGGGGCAGGTCGACGCGGCTCTCGCGCTGGCCGACCACGGCAGGTCGGCGCTTCGACGTGCCGCCCACGGGCGGCCCTACGCCCCCGGCGACCTGGGCACCCGGTTGCAGGAGACCCTGCTCGGCTCGGCCGTGGAGTTGCTGCCCGACGGCCCGGTCACTCTGGTGCCGACCGGCCGGCTGCACGCCGCGCCCTGGGCGATGCTCCCGACGCTGGCGAGCCGGGCGTTCGACGTGGTGCCGTCCGCCGGCCAGTGGCTCCGGGCCCGCGAGGTCCGGCCACCGGCCGGGGAGAAGGTGTTGCTGCTCGCTGCGCCGGGGCTCGGCAGCGGCGGGGCCGAGGTGCCGGTGCTGGCCGGGCACCATCCCGGGGCGACGCTGCTCGACGGGTCCGACGCCACGGTCGAGCGGGCGATGGCCGGTCTGGACGGCGCGACCCTGGCCCACGTCGCGGCGCACGGGCGGTTCCGGCCCGACAGCCCGCTCTTCTCCTCGCTGGAGCTGGCCGACGGTCCGCTGACGGTGCACGACCTCGAGCGGCTGCGGGCGGCGCCGTACCGCCTGGTGCTCTCGGCCTGCGAGTCGGGCGTCCTCGCGCCGGTCGGCGCCGACGAGCTGCTCGGGCTCGCCTCGGCGCTGTTCTCGATCGGCACCGCCGGCCTCGTGTGCAGCATCGCCGACGTCAACGACGACGCCACCGCCGCGCTGATGCTCGACCTGCACGACCACCTGACGAGCTACGCGGACGGCGGTCTGGCCGGGGCCCTGCTCGCCGCCCGTCGGGCAGCTGAGGGGGACCCGACCCGGGAGGCGACAGCCGCCGCGTTCCTCGCGCTCGGGGTGTGAGCGGTGAGTTGGGACCGGTTTGCGGGCCCGGGATTGGTCCTGGGTCACCGCCGGGGCGTGGTCGGTGGGGTGGGCGGTGAGTTGGGACCGGTTGACGGGGCTGGGATGGGTCCTGGGTCACCGCTCGGGCGCGGCTGGTCGGGTGGGCGGTGAGTTAGGGCCGGTTCACGAGGCTGGGATTGGTCCTAGGTCACCGCTCCTCGTCGGCCTACGCGTCCACTCGCCTCGCAGCGCCCACGGCGACCGGCAGGTGCTCGTAGCCGCGCAGCACCCGGGTGCCGCGCCGGGTCGGCGGCCCGGCCGGCGTCAGGTCGGGGAACCGGTCGTAGAGCGCCTGCAGCGCGACGGTCGCCTCCATCCGGGCCAGGCCGGCGCCGAGGCAGAAGTGGATGCCGGAGGAGAAGGCGAGGTGGGCGCCGGCGTTCTCCCGTCGTACGTCGAAGACGTCCGGCTCGGAGAACACCGCGGGGTCGCGGTTGGCGCCGCCCAGCAGGGTCAGTACCGCCTCGTCGCGCTTGATCGGGGTGCCGGCGACCTCGGTGTCGCGGTGGGCGATGCGGAGGGTGAGCTGGACGGGGGAGTCGTAGCGGAGCACCTCCTCGACCGCGTTGGGCCACAGCGACGGGTCGGCACGCAGCAGGTCGAGCTGGTTGGGGTGCCGGCCGAGCTGGTGGACGGCGTTGCCGATCAGGTTGACCGTGGTCTCGAACCCGGCTGCGAGCACCAGCAGCCCGGTGGCGTGCAGCTCGACGTCGGTCAGCCGGTCGTCGCCTTCCAGATGCGCGAGCTTGCTGAACAGGTCGTCGCGGGGGGACCGGCGCAGCTCGGTGACGTGGTCGGCGAACCACGCGTGCAGGGCGCGCACGTTGCGCTCGGCCTCGCGGTACTGCCGCCAGGACAGTGCCGGGTCGAGCGTAACCGCGGCGCCGTTGCCCCACTCGAGCAGCTGCCGGTGCATGGACCGGGGGACCCCGAGGATCTCGGCCACGACCACCACCGGCAGCTGGGCGGCATAGGTGTCGACGATGTCGACCCGGTCGCGTCCGCTCGCCGAGATCCGGTCGAGCAGCTCCTCGGCGGTCTCCCGGGTCCGCTCCTCGAGGGCGCGGACGGCGCGCGCGGTGAAGGCCCGCGACACCAGCTTGCGGTAGCGGGTGTGGGAGGGCGGGTCCACGGCCAGCATCGATGGCGGATCGACCGGCCCGCGCGCGCCGTCGTCGTAGACCGCGGCGAGCAGGCGGCGCAGCGGGCGGGGCAGTTCCCCGTGCCCGCCGGCCACGCCGAAGTCGTCGCCGCGGAGGATCTCCGTGCAGGCCGCGTGGTCGACGGTGGCGAGGACGACCCGATGCCGGGAGATCGGGCCGCGGGCCCGGAGCTGCTCGTACGCCGGGAAGGGGTCCTCGCGCAACACCGGGTCGAGCTCCAGGCGCCCCACGAGGTCGCCCCGACGGGCGGCGCCCCTGATCACCTGGCGCCCGAGGCCGAAGGCCAGGGCCCAGGTGAGCCAGGAACGCGCCGTCTGTGCAGCGCCACCCTCAGGACGCATGCGCCAGGGCCTCTCGCGACTTCTCGGCGTCGTGCCGTTCGAGGATCCGGAGCACACCGGCGTTGCGGCGGCGGAGGTCGTCGAGGCGCTCCTCGAGCACCGGCTCGGTGAGGAACATGTCGAGCTGGGCCTGCTGGGCCACCGTCCATCGGTACCTCAGCGCCGCGACCAGCGCGTCGCGGTCGCCGAACACCTCGGCGTACTCGTCGTTCCACGGCAGCGCGCCCGTCGGGTCGTGATCCGACGCGGCGGCGATCTCCCGCAGGATTCGCCAGCGGGCGCGGGTCTCGTGCCAGGTCATCGCGATCCTCCTGCTCTTCGGTCCCATGTGAGGCTCTCGGTGCACCTCACGCTAGGCGGCTGCGAGCGGCGGAGCATCGCGCCACGGGGCCAATCCGGCTTACGACCCTGGTAGGAGTCGAGGACGCTCTCGAGGGGGAGGGCCGGGCCGAAAAGCGAGACATCCGGCCCTACGGGTCCGTAGGTCCGGATGTGTGCGATGTCTGCGACATCTGGGTCGGGCTGACAGGATTTGAACCTGCGGCCTCCTCGTCCCGAACGAGGCGCGCTACCAAGCTGCGCCACAGCCCGATGGCCGATGCACGGCCAGCGGGGGAACACTACCCCAGCCCCGCGCGCCCGCCCCAATCGGTATTCAGGACCGCCGGGGGTCGCGCGGGACCAGCGTCAGCAGGGTGGCCTCGGGGCGGCAGTTGAGCCGGATCCGGGCGTACGGGCTGGTGCCCATCCCGGCCGAGACGTGCAGCCACGCCGACCCGGGATCGCCGGGGCGCGAGTCCGCCGGATGGCGGTGCAGCCCGCGGGCCCGCTCCGGCTCGAGGTCGCAGTTGGTGGTGAGCGCCCGCCCCCCGGGCAGGCACACCTGCCCGCCGTGGGTGTGGCCCGCGAGCACCGCGTCGTACCCGTCGGCGGCGTACTGGTCGAGCACCCGGAGGTACGGCGCGTGCGCGATCCCCAGCCGGACATCGGCCTCGGGGTCCGCCGGGCCGCTCACCTCCTCGAGCCGGTCGTAGCCGAGGTGCGGGTCGTCGACCCCGGCGAACGCGAAGGTCGTCTCTCCGACCACCAGCGACGCCCGCCGGTTGGTGAGGTCCAGCCAGCCGGCGCCGGCGAGCGCCCGGGTCAGGCCGGCCCAGGGCAGCGGCGGTGAGTCCACGTGGCGGCGACCGGTGTCGGGCAGCAGGTAGCGCAGAGGGTTGCGCAGGGTGGGCTCGAAGTAGTCGTTGGACCCGTGCACGAACACCCCGGGCCGCTCGAGCAGCGACCCCAGGCTGTCGCGGACCACCGGGACGGAGTCGCGGTGGGCGAGGTTGTCGCCGGTGTCGACGACCAGGTCGGGCGCGAGCAGGCTCAGCGAGGCCAGCCACTCCTGCTTGGCCCGCTGGCCGGGGGTCATGTGGATGTCACTCAGGTGCAGGATCCGCAGCGGCCGCTGCCCCAGCGGCAGGATCGGTACGTCCACCCGGCGCAGCCGGAACTGCCGGGTCTCGCGCACGGCGTACGCCGTCAGCGCGACGCCGGAGGCGGCACCAGCACCGACCAGGGCTCGGAGTACGGGCAGCAGGCGCATCGGGACAGGCTGCCACAATGGCGCGCATGAGCACCCTCAAGGACCGCCTGCGCGCCGACCTGACGACCGCGATGAAGTCGCGCGACGAGCTCCGGTCCTCGACACTGCGGATGATCCTGACCGCCGTGACCAACGCCGAGGTCGCCGGCAAGGAGGCGCGCGAGCTGTCCGACGACGACATCGTCGGCGTGCTGTCCACCGAGGCCAAGAAGCGCCGCGAGGCTGCGATCGCCTTCGACGACGGAGGCCGGGTCGAGATGGCTGCCAAGGAGCGCGCCGAGGCCGAGGTGATCGCCGACTACCTGCCCGAGCAGCTCGGCCCCGACGAGATCTCGAAGATCGTCACCGCGGCCGTCGAGAAGCTCGGCGTCGCCGGCGCCGGGCCGAAGGCGATGGGCCAGGTCATGGGCGTGGTCCAGCCGCAGGTCAAAGGGCGCGCCGACGGTGCCGCGGTGGCCGCGGAGGTGCGCCGCCAGCTGGGCTAGGGAGCCCCCTAGTCGTCCCGGCCCCGGCCGTTCCCGTTGCCGTTGCCATTGCCGTTCCCGTTGCCGGGTCCGTCGCCGTCACCGCCGCGGTTCTTCTTCGGCGGATCGGGCGCGGGCACGTAGGTCTGGCCGGCCCCCTCGACGGTCGACGGATAGACGAAGTCCTCGTAGTCGAGGTGGTCGTCGATCTCCTGCATCGCGTCGCCCCAGATCGGCGCCGCGAAGGCGGAGCCGGACGAGCCGTACCGCGTGAAGCCGCCGATGACCTGTCCGTCCAGCCCCTGAGGAGTGCCGAACTCGTTGGCGCCGGCGATCATCGCCGCGGCCGAGCGCTGCGGGGTGTAGCCGATGAACCAGACCGCCTTGCCGCCCTGGGTGGTGCCGGTCTTGCCGGCGGCCGGCTGGTCCAGCCCCTCGGCGTCGGCGAACCCGCCGGGCTCGATCACGCCGCGGAGGATGTCGTTGACCGCGTCGGCGCTCGACTCCTCCATCACCCGGTTGCACTTGGAGGGGTACTCCTTCACCAGGTTCTTGTTGGAGTCGAGGATCTCGGTGACCGGCCGGGAGTCGCAGTGGATCCCGCGCGCGGCGAACGTCGCGTAGGCCTCGGACATCTCCAGCGGGCTGGCGTCCGCGATGCCCAGGGTGAACGTGGGCACCCGCTCCGCGAGGCCCTCACCCTTCCCGGTCGGGTTGGTGAGCTCGACGCCCATCCGGCGGGCCAGCTCGTAGGGCTCGCACAGCCCGGTCTCCTGCTCGAGCTGGGCGAAGAAGGTGTTCACCGAGAGGCGGGTGCCGGTGTAGAGGTTGGCCGCCCGACTGGCGAAGTCGTAGTTGTCGACGTTCCACGTGCCGTAACCGTAGGTCTCGCCACCGCAGGTCTCGTACTCCTCCTCGGGGATCGACATGCTGCCCGGCGCGTTGATGACCTTGTTGAGCGGGATGCCCTGCTCGATCGCGGCGGCCAGCACGAACACCTTGAACGTCGAGCCGGCCTGGAAGCCGTTGGAGTCGCCGTACTTCTTCGGGACGGTGTAGTTGAGGAAGGTCTCGCCGGCCTTGCGGTTGCGGCCCATCGGCCGCGACTGCGCCAGCGCCTTCACCTCGCCGGTGCCCGGCTCGACGATGGCGAGCCCGCCGATCGCCTGCTCCTTCGGGAAGACGTGCGCGGCGACCGCCTTGTCGGCGGAGACCTGCTCGCGCAGGTCGATGGTGGTCTTGATGGTCAGGCCGCCGGACTTCAGCGGCCGCATCCGCTCCTCGGGATTGCGACCGAGCGACTTGTCCTTGCGCAGGTAGGACAGGACGTAGTCGCAGAAGAACGGCGCCCGGGAGTAGACGCAGCCGTTCTCGGACGGTTGCGGGTCGAGCTTGAGACCGTCCGCCTTGACCGCCTCGGCCTTCTCGCGGGTGATCACGTTGAGCTGGGCCATCCGGTCCAGCACGATGTCGCGACGGTCGCGCGCCCGGTCGGGCGAGTTGGTCGGGTCGAACGCCGTGGGGTTCTGCACCAGCCCGGCCAGGATGGCCGACTGGTTGAGGTTGAGGTCCTTGGCGTTGACGTCGAAGTAGTGCCGAGCGGCGGCTTGGACGCCGTAAGCGCCGTCGCCGAAGTAGGCGATGTTGAGGTAGCGCTCGAGGATCCAGTCCTTGGAGTACTTCTGCTCGACGGCGATCGCGTAGCGGAGCTCGCGGAGCTTGCGGGCGTAGGTGTCGTCGATCGCGGCCTCGCGCTCCTCCTTGGTGTCCGCGGCGTCGATCAGGGTCAGCTTGACCATCTGCTGGGTGATCGACGAGCCGCCCTGGACGACGCCGGAGTTGGCCTGGTTGGTCAGCAGCGCGCGCAGCGTGCCCTTCAGGTCCAGCGCGCCGTGCTGGTAGAAGCGGTAGTCCTCGATCGCGACGATCGCCTTGACCATCGTCCGCGAGACGTTCTTGAGCGAGACGTTGACGCGGTTCTCGTCGTAGATCGTCGCGATGGTGTTGCCGGCGGCGTCCTTGATCTCGCTCTTCTGCGCCAGCGGCTCGGTTTCGAGCTCGATCGGCAGGTTGTCCATCGTGTCCGCCGCCTGGCGGGTGGCGAACCCGACCACCCCGGCGAACGGGATCGCCAGTCCGGAGACCACGACGCCGAGCACCACGGAGACCAGCAGCATCACGCCGAGGTGCGACAGAACCTTGGGCGTGGAGAGGCGCTCGGAGGGAGGGCGGGACACGGCCCCCAGGGTACGTGAGCGGAGAGGCTCAGCCCATTTCACGCTCAGCAGGCCGGTGCTCTAGTCATTTAGGACTAGACAAGTTGGGTCGAAAGAGCCTGTTCCCGGGGGTAGCAGGATCTTTACCTTTAGGCCTGAGAAAAACCGGAGTGGGCGTCGTGGGGCGCGGACATTTCTCGAAACGGGGACAGAGACATGTGGGTAGAAGATTGGGCACCGAGGGCCGCTTGCCGGTCGGAGGCGCCAGACCAGTTGTTCGTGCGTGGCGCGGAACAGAACAAGGCCAAGCAGCTGTGCTCGGGTTGTCCCGTGCGCACTGAGTGCCTGGCCGAGGCGCTGGACCACCAGATCGAGTGGGGGGTCTGGGGTGGCATGACCGAGCGTGAACGGCGGGCGCTGCTGCGGCGGCACCCCAACGCGTCCTGGCGCGCCGTTCTGGAGAAGGCACGGGACAAGACGGCGCCTGCGCCGGTCCCGGCGACCGCCTGACCCAGTCGCTACTCGCCTGCGAGGAGCGCGCCCACGCGGCGCAGCCCCTCCAGGTCGTGTACGTCGCCGGCGAGCGCCGGCACCACCGCGGTGGCCACCTGAGGGTGTGCCGTCGCGAACCGGTCGCGCAGCAACGCCTCCCGCTCGACCAGACGGCTCCGGTCGGCGTGCAGCCGCAGCAGCCCGGCCGTGAGTGAGCC
>DASTDJ010000158.1:0-8380 GCA_035710425.1 Nocardioides sp. | reverse complement strand
GATGGTGATCGACTCGGGCGTGAGCAGGATCGAGGGGACGTCACGGCCGCCCTCGGTGTCCTCCACGGTGCCCGTGGTCTCCGCCTCTTCCCCGTTCGCCAGGGCGATCGCGGCGTCCGCGAGGGCACCGGCCTCCTGGGTGGCGGACTTGTAGACCGTCATGCACTGACGGCCGGCGAGGATGTTCTGCAGTCCCTCGACGGTCGCGTCCTGCCCGGTCACCGGGACCTTGCCGGCCTGCCCGTTGCCCTCGAGGATCGAGATCACCGCGCCACCGAGGCCGTCGTTGGCGGCCAGGACTCCGTCGACCTGTCCGTTCGCAGCGGTGTAGAGCTGCTGGAAGATGACGGCTGCCTCGTCGTTGTCCCAGTCGGGAACGGCCTGCTCGCCGACGACGGTGTAGTTGCTCATCCCGTCGAGCACGCTGTGCGCGCCCTCGGAGAACAGGGTGGCGTTGTTGTCGGTCGGCGAACCGTTCAGGAAGACGATGTTCGCGGGCTTGTCGCCGAGGCAGTCCGCAAGGCCCTGGCCCTGCAGCTCACCGACGACGGTGTTGTCGAAGGAGACGTAGTACTCCGCCGACCCGCCCAGCGTGAGCCGGTCGTAGTCGATGGTGGCCACGCCCTGCGACTTCGCCTTCTCCTGGATCGCCGCACCCGAGGCGGAGTCCAGGTTGACGATCGCGAGCACGGTGACGCCGTCGGCGATCATCGAGTCGGCGATCTGGGTCATCTTCTCGGCGTCGCCCTCGGCGTTCTGGATGTCGTACTCGACACCCGCCTCCTCGAAGGCCGCCTCGAGTGCGGGACGGTCGGCGCTCTCCCACCGGACCGACGACTCGGTGTCGGGGAGGATCACGCCGATCTTCCCGGCCTCACCGCCGCCGCCCCCGCCGCCGTCGGAGCCACTGTCTCCGTCGTCATCGCCGCACGCCGTCAACGACAGCGCCAGCCCGAGTGTGACTGCAACGATCGCGCTGTGCCTGCGCTTCACATCAACCGCCTCCTAGCGATCCTGCGGCCGTGCCGTCGATGGGTGTCATTGCGACGAGGGTGCTCGGCCATATGTTGTTCGCCACAACATATTCAGTGACGGCGGTCACGTCTAGAGGGCGGAACGGAAAAGTTACGGAGGCGAGACCGGGACGTATTCAGGCGACCAGGACGCGGTCGGGTGAGCGGTCCGGTCCGCTGCCCCGGCGGGTGACCCGGTCCCAGGCGCGGGCCAGGCGGCGTACCGCCTCCTCCAGTACGTCGCCGGGTCGGGTCCAGGGGATCCGGATGTAGCGGTCGAGCCCGCCCTCGACGGCGAACGCGGGTCCGGGGGCGACGATCACGCCGAGCCGGTCGGCCTCGTCGGCGACGGCCGTGCCGAGCGCGTCGGGCAGCTCGCACCACATGGCCAGCCCTCCTGCCGGCAGGCGGAACCGCCACTCGGGGAGGTGCTCGACGAGGGCAGCGGCGAGGCGGTCGCGTTGTTCGCGCAGGCGACGGCGCTGCTCCTCGACGACCGTGTCGGCATCGTCGAGCAGCCGGGCCAGGACGAGCTGCTCCATCACCGGCGCGCCGAGGTCGAGGCCGATCCTGGCCCTGGTCAGAGCGGCCATCTGGCCGTGCGGCGCGCGGATCCAGCCCAGTCGCAGCCCACCCCAGAAGGCCTTGCTGGCGCTGCCGATGGTGAGCGCGTCCGGAGCGAAGGCCGCGAACGGCGCCGGCATCTCCTGGCCGTCGAGGGCGAGGGCCTGGTGCGCCTCGTCGACGACCGCGATGACCTCACCGCGCTTGAGGTGCCGGGCGCAGGCGCGGCGCTGCGACTCACTCATCACGTGGCCGGTGGGGTTCTGGAAGTCCGGGATCAGGTATGCCAGGCGCGGCCCGACCTGCCGCACCGCTGCGCCGATCGCGTCCAGGTCCCAACCCTCCGGGTCGACGGCGACCCCGGCGAGCCGGGCGCCGGCGTTCCGGATCGCCTGGACGGCGTTGGGGTAGACCGGACTCTCCACCAGGACCCGGTCGCGCGGACCGGTGTACGCCTGCGCCACGATCGCGGCCGCCGACAGCGCGCCGGGCGTCACCATGATCTGCTCGGGCGCGGTCTTCAGGCCGCGGCGCTCGTACGACGCGGCGATCGCTGACTGCAGCTGGGGGAGCCCGGCGGGGAAGTAGCCGTGACCGCCGAGGTGGGCAGGCAGCTCGGCCACCGCGGCGGCGTACGCCGCCGCCACGCCCGGCGGTGCCGAGGCCGCCGCGCAGTTGAGGTCGATCGCGTCGTGGTCACCGGGCCGGGGGAGCAGCGCCCGGTCGTGGGCACGGGCCCTCCCGCCAGGGACACGGGTGAAGGTGCCGGAGCCCTGCCGGGCCTCGGCGTAGCCGCAGTCGCGCAGCGTCGCGTAGGCGCGAGTCACGGTGGTGCGCGAGACGCCGAGCCGTTGCGTGAGCTCGCGCTCACTGGGCAGCCGGACGTCGAGACCGATCCGGCCGTCGCCGATCAGGAGGCGGAGCGCCTCGGCCAGGCCGGCGTACGCGGGGGCACGGTCGAACCCCTCGACGAGGGTGGCGGTACGGGTCGCGCTGATGGCCTGCGTCATGCAGTCCACTCTCGCACAATTGGCTATTTAGGAGAAGGCCAATTGTCCCGACACTGGTGAGGTGACCGAGACCGCCACCCCCACCGCAGCGCGCACCTCGCTGCTGCTCGACCTGGGCCCGGTCGCGCAGCTGCGCGCGGGCCGCCTGCCGCTGCGGCTGGTCCAGCTGTACGTCGGCCTGGTCGCGTACGGCGTGTCCCTGGCCCTGATGGTGCGCGGCGACCTCGGGCTGGCGCCGTGGGACGTGCTGCACTCCGGCTTCATCGAGCACGTGCCGATCACGCTCGGCCAGGCCGTCATCCTGTTCAGCTTCGTGGTGCTGGTGATCTGGGTCCCGTTGAAGGAGAAGCCGGGCATCGGCACCATCTCCAACGCTCTGGTCGTCGGGCTCAGCGCCGATGCCACCCTGGCCCTCTTCGACAACCCGGAGGGGATGGTGCCGAGGGTCGCCCTGATGCTCGGCGGCGTGCTCCTCTGCGGCCTCGCGACCGCCGTCTACGTGGGCGCGCAGCTCGGCCGCGGACCCCGCGACGGGCTGATGACCGGACTGTCGCGGCGGACCGGCCTGTCGCTGCGGCTGGTGCGGACCGGCCTCGAGGTCACGGTCGTGCTGATCGGCCTGGCGATGGGCGGGGTCCTCGGCGTCGGCACGCTCGTCTACGCGTTCGCGATCGGCCCGATCGCGCAGGCGCTGATGCCGTACTTCCTCATAGACCTGCGACCGGCAGACGAGCCGAGGGCGGGACGGCTAGTCTCCCCGCATGAGCAATCAGGAGCCTCCTGCCGCTGAGGCCGAGGGTGGAGCCGCCGCCGCTGCCGCACCGCTCGCCCCGCCTGACCCGGTCGTCCAGCTGACGGCCGCCGAAGCGCCGTCGCTGGTGATCGAGACCCAGGCCCCCAAGATGGCCCCGCAGGTGGCGGCCGAGGTTGTCCCGGAGCTCGACGCCAAGGTCGACTCGTTCATGCAGGCGCTGGGCTCGACGGATGCCAAGAGCCCGGAGTTCGCGGCCCAGGCCGAGAGCGTGCGCACCATGGGCGACGCCGACATCCGCAAGGCGGCCGAGACCTCCAACCGGATGCTCGAGCGCCCGGTGCGGGCACTCCGTGAGGGCGGCATCGCCCAGGGGTCGGCCGTCGGCAAGACCCTGCTCGAGCTGCGCCGCACCGTCGAGGACCTCGACCCGAGCCAGGCGACCGGCGCGAAGCGCTGGCTCGACATCCTGCCGTTCGGCGACAAGATCACCGACTACTTCCGCAAGTACCAAAGCGCCCAGACCCAGCTCAACGGCATCCTGCACAGCCTGCGAAACGGCCAGGACGAGCTGACCAAGGACAACGTCTCCCTCAACCTCGAGAAGACCAACCTGTGGGCGGTGATGGGCCGGCTCAACCAGTACGTCTACGTCGCCGAGCGCCTCGACGCCAAGCTGGCCGCCCGGATCGCCGAGCTCGAGCTGAGCGATCCCGAGGCCGCCAAGGCGCTGTCGCAGGACGTGCTGTTCTACGTGCGGCAGAAGCACCAGGACCTGTTGACCCAGCTCGCCGTGTCGATCCAGAGCTACCTCGCGATCGACGTGATCATCAAGAACAACATCGAGCTGATCAAGGGCGTCGACCGCGCCTCCACGACCACCATCTCCGCTCTGCGGACGGCGGTCATCGTCTCCCAGGCGCTGGGCAACCAGAAGCTCGTGCTCGACCAGATCACCGCGCTCAACACCACGACGTCCGGGATGATCCAGCGCACCTCGGAGATGCTCAAGGACAACTCCGCGGCGATCCAGGAGCAGGCGGCGTCGTCGACGATCGGCATCGAGCAGCTGCAGGCGGCCTTCGCCAACATCTACGCGACGATGGACTCGATCGACGAGTTCAAGCTGAAGGCCCTCGACAACATGTCGACGACCATCGGTGTCCTCGAGACCGAGGTCGAGAAGTCGCGCGCCTACCTCGATCGCGTGCAGAAGCATGACGCCCGCAACGCCGCGGGTGCGCTCGACCTGTCGTCGGTGCCCAACGGCTGAACGCGGACTCGGGGATCAGGTGGGGCTGAAGTCGTGGTGGCAGAGGCTGCGCGGCGCCGAGGAACCAGAGGGACCGCCCGTCCCGGCGGCGCCGACCGAGCAGGACATCCTGGCTGCGCTGAACCGGGTGAACGCGATGCTGCGTGACGGCAACGCGCCGCCGGTGGTGACCTCTCGGGTGGTCCGGATCGCGCGCACGATCAACGAGACCCTGCCCCGGCTGCGCCAGCTGGGTCAGGGGAGCCTGGAGGGGTACGCCGTGGTCGCGACCGCCACCGACTACCTCCCCGAGGCGGTTGGGGGCTACCTGCGGCTGCCGCGTGAGTGGGCCGACACCCGGCCGATCGACGGCTACAAGACCTCGCTGATGGTGCTGATCGACCAGCTCGAGCTGCTCGGCGCGACGATGGACAAGATCTTCGACGCGGCCAACCGCGCCGACGCCCAGGACCTGCTGCTGCACGGCAAGTTCCTGGAGGCGAAGTTCGGCCACGGGCCGGACGGCCTCACGCTCGGACCGCCCGCATGAGCGCGGAGTCCCTGTCCGACGCCCTGGCCGCGCTGGAGGAGGCCGCCCGCGAGGCGGGCGTCGACCCCGCCGCGGCCCGGCAGGAGGGCGAGTCGCTCGCCGCGACCGTGTCGGAGCGCTCGCCGGGCGCCTTCGTCGACTGGTGTGCGCAGACCGGACGCGAGCGCTCGGCCGAGGAGCACCAGCTCGCCGCCAAGCGGGGCAATCGCTTCCGCGGCGGCCCGACGCCGCTGATCACGCAGCTGCTGGGCACTCGGCCGACCCATGTCGACGCCTACAGGGACGCCCTGGAAGAGGTGGTCAGCGCCGCGCTGACCTTGGGCGAGGCGGGCCAGGATGCGACCGGCGCGGCCGTGGTCGTGATGGCCGCTCAGCGCGGCACGACGACGATGATGCCGCCCCTCTCCGTCTCCACCCCGGCGAAAGAACCCGCGGCCGGCGTGATGAGGCAGATGCTCGAGCAAGTGCTCGAGCAGGCGGACAAGGTCCAGCAGTCCCTGACGAACCGAGACCTGGTGGACACCCCGGTGGGTGAGGACGAGGACTCGCAACCACCAGCAGAGCCCGACGGGTCCGGGGCGGTTGCCGCGCAACCGCCTCAACCACCGGCTGCGGAGGAGCCCGCCGAGCCCGAGCCACCGCCGAAGACCGTCGACGAGCTGCTCGCGGAGCTCGACGAGCTGGTCGGGCTCACCGCGGTCAAGGCGGAGATCCACCGGCAGGCGGCGGTGCTGCGCGTCGAGGGACTGCGCAAGGACGCCGGCCTGGCCGCGCCCACCATCACCCGGCACATGATCTTCAACGGCAACCCCGGCACCGGCAAGACGACCGTGGCCCGGTTGGTCGCGGGCATCTACCGCGCGCTCGGCCTGCTGTCGAAGGGCCAGCTGGTCGAGGTCGACCGCTCCGAGATGGTGGCCGGCTACCTAGGCCAGACCGCGATGAAGACCGCCGACCTGGTGAAGTCCGCCGAGGGCGGCGTGCTGTTCATCGACGAGGCCTACTCGCTCTCCGGCGACCAGTACGGCACCGAGGCGATCGACACCCTGGTCAAGGAGATGGAGGACAAGCGCGACGACCTGGTGGTCATCGTCGCCGGCTACCCCGTCCCGATGGCGGTGTTCATCTCGCAGAACCCCGGGCTCGAGAGCCGGTTCCGCACCACGATCGACTTCGTCGACTACACCGACGACGAGCTGGTGCAGATCTTCGGGGTCCTGGCCAAGGCGGCTGAGTACGACGTCGACGAGCCGGTCCTCGACCGGCTGCGCGAGCTGCTCGGCGCCGTGCAGCGCGGCCCGACGTTCGGCAACGCCCGCTACGTGCGCAACGTCCTGGAGGCGGCGATCGGCCGACACGCGTGGAGACTCCGCGAGGTCGAGAAGCCCACCGTCGAGGAGCTGCGCAAGCTCACCCCCGACGACCTCGACACCGTCGAGGAGGCCGGGGTCGGCCCGACCGAGCCCGTTGCGTGGGAGCCGACCCCGATGGACCAGGACGAGCCGACCAAGGAGGCGACGTGACGCAGGCCCAGCAGGCCCCGGCGCCCGCGCAGACCGTCGCCACGGTCGGCACTCCGATGCCGGCGCCGAAGAAGGTCGAGGACGTCCCCAGCCTGCTGAACCGGCTGCAGGTGGCCGCGGTCTCCGTCTGCCTGGTCTTCGGCGTCCTCGCCGCGATGCTGCAGTTCCTCGGCTGGCAGGCCAACGGCCGGGCCGCCGACAACACCGAGCAGCTCGTCCGAGTGCAGGAGATCCAGTCGTCGCTGCTCCGCGCGGACGCGCTGGCCACCAACGCGTTCCTGGTCGGCGGCCTCGAGCCGGCCGAGCAGCGGGCGGAGTACGACGCGGCGATCGACGACGTGCTCCGCGGCATCACCGACGCCGCCGAGGCCCAACCGGCCGACCGTGAGGCGCTGGCGGCCCTCAACAGCGAGGTCGCGACGTATGCCAGCGCGATCGCCCAGGCCCGCGACAACAACCGGCAGGGCTTCCCGATCGGCTCGGAGTATCTCCAGGAGGCCGGCCGCGACCTGCGGGCAGAGGCGCTCCCGATCATCCAAGAGCTCGTCAGTGCCAACTCCGAGCGAGCCGAGGACGAGATGTCCGGGCAGCACCCGATCTGGCTGTTCTGGGTCGGGATCGCCGCACTGGCGGCGTTGTGGTGGGTGAACCGGCAGATCGCGAAGCGGTTCCACCGCCGGTTCAACGTCGGCCTCGCGGCCGCGGCGATCGCGATCGCCGTGCTGACGTTGCTGGCCGTCTTCCTCGCCCAGGACCAGTCCGGCGACAACGACGCGCTGGTCGACGGCAGCTACCAGGACGCCGCAGACGGGGCCGCGGTGCGCACCCTCGCCAACGACGCCAAGGCCAACGAGAGCCTGCTCCTGGTCAAACGCGGGTCCGGCCAGGAGTTCGAGGACGCCTGGCTCGACGCCGCTGCCCAGGTCGAGGACCTGGCCTCCGGAGACACGCTCACCGCATGGGGGCGGTACCGCCCCCTGCACGAGCAGATCGTCGAGCTGGACGCCAGCGGCGACTGGACCGGCGCCGTCGAGGCGGCCACCACCAGAGCTGACGATGGCGCGTCTGCGGCACTCGACGCAGTCGACCGCTCGGCACAGGCCGATGCCGACCAGGCGGCTGAGCAGACCACCGACACCCTGCGGTCGGGACGCACCTTTGCGCTGGTCCTGGCCATTGCGACCCTGCTGATCGGGCTGGTCGCCGCGGCGCTCTGCGCCTGGGGGATCAACCAGCGGCGCAAGGAGTACGCATGAGGACGCGTGCGCTCCTGGCCGGTGCGGCCGCGGCGGTGCTGCTGGCCGGGTGCGGTGGATACGCAGACACCGCGGTTCCGGCACCCGACGGTGCGGCGGCGCCGTCCCTGCCGGACCCGGCAGCCCCGCAGTCGTGCGGCGACCCGACCCGCTCGTTCGCGCCCGACGGCTCGGTCTCCGAGCTGCGCTCCGACGCCATGGATCAGCTCCGGAACAGAGACCGGCTGGTCGTCGGCGTCTCCGCGGACTCCTACCTGCTCGGCTCCAACAACCCGTTCACCGGGCAGATCGAGGGCTTCGACATCGACCTGGCCGAGGCGGTCGCCGACGCGATCTGGAACGACGACCAGGACCACGTGCAGCTGCGGGTGATCACCGCTGCCGACCGGATCCCGCTGCTGGAGGACAACGAGGTCGACATCGTCGCCCGCAACATGACGATCAACTGCGAGCGCTGGGAC
>DASTDJ010000157.1:0-10187 GCA_035710425.1 Nocardioides sp. | reverse complement strand
CGGCACGTCGGGTGAGGGGTGGACCCACCCCGTCTACACCGTGTCGCCGGGCGTGCCCGGCGATTCCGGGAGCGCGTTCCTCGACGCCGAGGGCAACGCCCTGGGCACGCTGTCCACGCTCGCCGTCGCGCCGCTCGCCGGCTCGAACGGCGTGGGCGATCTCGCTCACGAGCTCGCCTACGCCCAGCAGCACGGCGGCATCTCCGGGCTCGAGCTGGTGCCCGGCACCGAGCCGTTCACCCCCTGAGTGCCACCAAGCGTGACCGGCGCGTGATCGCGTCGGAGGGTCCCCGCCGGTAACTTGCGGGGCATGAGCGCGCGGCCTCCCGAGAGCGAGCGTCCCAGCGTGGTGCCCGCGGTGCTGGCCGCCACCGCGCTCGTGGTCGTGCTGGCCACGTGGGCCGCGGCCATCGGGCCCGATCGGGTGTTCGGCAGCGACCCCGCACCTCGCGAGACCTCCGGCGAGGAGTCCGGCGACCCCGACACCTTCCAGTCCGACCCGGGCGAGGAGGACGAGGAGGACGAGGAGAGGGGCTGGGGGACCACGGCCCTCCTGCTCGTCGAGCTGGCGCTCGCGGCGGTGCTCGTCTACCTCTTGGTGCTGGTCGTGCGCTGGATCCGCTCCGAGGTCACCGAGGACCGGCGCCGCCGGCGACGACGCCGGGTGGAGTTCGAGGTGCTCCCGACCACTCCCGAGCAGGCGACCGAGGAGATGGTCCGCGACGCCGACCAGCAGCTGGCCCTGCTGCGCGAGGGCAGCCCACGCAACGGGATCGTGGCCTGCTGGCACCGGTTCGAGGTCCAGGCCGAGGCGGTCGGTATTGGCCGCGAGCCGTGGGAGACCTCCGCCGAGTTCACGCTGCGCGTCCTCGACCTGGTCTCCGCCGACGAGCGCGCCGTGGCCGACCTGTCGGTGCTCTACCGCGAGGCGCGCTTCTCCGACCACGACCTGGGCGAGGCCGCCCGGTCGTCGGCGCTCGACGCGCTCGAGCGCATCCATCGCGGGCTCGGCGTGCGCTACGCCGGAGGGCGGCCGTGACCGGCGGGCGCTGGTGGCTGCGGCTGGTCGTCCTGGTCGCGTCGGCCACGGCCGTGTGGTGGATCGGCGACCGGCTCGAGATGGATCCGGACCCCGTGCGGGTGGTGCTGATCACGGCGGCGGTCGTGGTCCTGGTCGGCCTGCTGCTGGACGCCGCACCTCCGCCCGCGCCGGGATGGCGGTTGGAGGAGGCCCACGTTGCCGACTTCCACCGTCGCGACCCGCGGACCGCCGCCAACCTGCGGATCCTCGAGCACCACCTGGCCATGAACAAGGCCGACTCGGCGCTGCGCGACCGGCTCGCGGACCTCACCGAGCAGGTGCTGCGGGTCCGGCACGGCGAGCACCCCGAGACCGCCAGGGCCTACCGGCTGATGGGGCCGGAGCTGACGGCCGTCGTCAACGACCCGCCGCGCAAGCTGCGCCGCGAGGAGATCGAGAAGTGCGTGCGGAGGATCGAGGAGCTGTGAACCCCACCATGGGCCAGAGGTTGTCGGTGACGGAGGCGGGCGAGCTCGCCGGCCGGGTGCTCGACGAGGTGGAGCGCGCCGTCGTCGGCAAGCGCGAGGCGCTGACCCTGGTGCTCGCGGCCCTGCTCGCCAAGGGCCACGTGCTGCTCGAGGACTTCCCCGGCCTCGGCAAGACGCTGGCGGCGCGGTCGTTCGCCCAGGCGCTCGGGCTGGAGTTCGGGCGCGCCCAGTTCACTCCCGACCTGCTGCCGTCCGACCTCACGGGCTCGTTCCTCTACAACCAGCAGCGGGGCGAGTTCGACTTCCGCCCCGGCCCGCTCTTCACCAGCCTCCTGCTGGCGGACGAGGTCAACCGGACGCCGCCCAAGACGCAGTCCGCGCTCCTGGAGGCGATGCAGGAACGGCAGATCACGGTCGAGGGCGAGACGTTCCCGCTGCCCGAGCCGTTCTGCGTGCTCGCCACCGCCAACCCGATCGAGTACGAAGGCACCTACCCGCTGCCCGAGGCCCAGCTCGACCGGTTCCTGATGCGGGTGAGCTTCGGCTACCCCTCCTCCGACGAGGAGTACGACGTGCTCGCGCGGCGGGTCGAGCGGCGCCGCGAGGAGATCGTCCTCGACCCGCTGACCGACGCCGCGGGCGTGCTGGCGATGCAGGAGGCGGTCGAGTCGGTGCGGCTCGACGAGTCCGTCGGCCGCTACTGCGTCGCCCTGGCCGCAGCCACCCGCGACCACCGCGAGGTGTTGACGGGCTCCTCGCCACGCGGCTCGCTCGGGCTGGTGCTGGCCGCCCGGGCGTTCGCCCTGGTCCGCGGCCGCGACTACGTCATCCCCGAGGACGTCAAGGTCGTGGCCCGACCGGTCCTCGCCCACCGGATCACGATCCGGCCCGAGCTCTGGATGACGCAGGCGAGCGGGCGCTCGGTCGTCGACGAGGTGCTCACCCAGGTGGCCACCCCCACCACCCTCGAGCGCACGCAGTGAGCCGTCGATGACCCCCTGGCGTCCGACGGCCGCGCTGAGCCGGGCGCTGGTGGTGGCGGGGCTCGGGATCGGTGGCGCGGTGCTGCTCGGCGAGCCGGTCGGCCTGGTGCTGGTGGCGCCGCTGATCCTGTGCGCCGCGCTGGGTCTGGCCGGGCGCCCGACGAGCACGCCCACGGTGAGCTCCGAGGTCGACCACGTCTCGCTCCACGAGGGCCAGGGCACCACGTCGCGGCTGCAGGTCACCGGCGCCGACGACGCCGAGCAGATCACACGTGCGATCGCCGACGCGGCCTACGTCGCCACGCATCCGGCCGAGGGCCGCGTCTCGCGCCTGCTGGCCGAAGGGCTGCCCGACCTGGAGATCAGCCCGCGTCGCTGGGGTCGCCGGGTGCTCGGCCAGGAACGCGTCGGGTTCACCACCCGCTGGGCGGGCTACCGCTGGGGGCCGGTGACCCTGCCCGGCCTGCAGATGCAGGTGCTGCCCGGCCCGACGGCGTACACCTCGCGGGCGGAGACGCCGCAGCCGAAGGGCCTGGTCGGCGCACACCGCTCGGCGCGGCCGGGCTCGGGCACGGAGTTCGCGGGCATCCGGGAGTTCCAGCCCGGTGACCGCCTGCGCCGCATCAACTGGCGGATCTCCAGCCGTACCCGGCGGTTGCACGCGACCACGACCCGGGCTGAGGAGGACGCGGCCATCCTGCTCGTGATCGACGCGGTGGCCGACCACGGCCGGTCCGGCGGGGTCGACGGCGCCGCGAGCAGCCTCGACCTGACCGTCCGCGCGGCGGCCGCGCTCGCCGAGAACGCCGTACGCCGAGGCGACCGGGTCGGGCTGAGGGTGGTCGGCGGCAGCGGTCGGCAGCTGCGGTTCGGGTCGGGGTGGGTGCACCTGCGGCGATTGCTCCTGGCGCTGTCGGCCATCCAGTCCGGCGGCGAGGGACATCGCGCACTGGCCACCCACGCCCGCGTGCCGCTGCGGGCCACGGAGGGCACCACGGTGGTGCTGCTGACGCCGATGCTGACCGAGGCGATCGCCACGGTCGCCGCCTCGACCGCGCGCCGCGGGCTGCCGACCCTGGTCATCGACACCCTGCCACCCGACGCCGAGCCGGCCCTGCCCGACGACACCGATCCCGACCTCGCCGACCTCGCCTGGCGGATGCGCAAGGTCGAGCGCGAGCAGGTGCTCGCCGGCCTGTCCGGTCTCGGCTGCCCGGTGGTCGCGTGGCGCGGGCCGGGCACCCTCGACGACGTGCTGCACCGACTGGCCCGCCGTGCCCAGCTCCCGCAGGTGCGGATCCGATGAGCTCACTCGGATGGCCGCTCTCGCAGCTCATGGCGCGGCTGCTGGTGCTGCTCGGTCCGGTGGTGGGCCTGGTCGCGGCGGCGGCGGCCGACGTTCCGCCACCCGGCTGGGTGACGGCGCTGGTCGTCGTGCTCGCGGTCGGCTGGGCGTTCATGCCGGAGTCGCTGCTCGGGACGATGTGCCTGGCGGTGGTGCTCGCCTGGTGGGGCATCGCGGACTTCACGGAGGTACCCGCGGAGGCGCTGGTCGCGGCGCTCGGGCTGCTGGTCGCGCACGTCGCGGCCGTCCTCGCCGCCTACGGCCCGCCCGAGATGGCCATCGACACCCCGACCGTTCGGCTGTGGCTCACCCGGGGAGCGGCGGTGTTCGTCACCGCGCCGATCGTGTGGATGCTCGCCGTACTGATGCGCGGCCAGCCGGAGCCACCGGGCGTGTGGATCGCTGCGATGGTGGCCGTCGTGGTCGCGTCCCTGATGGCGACGGTGGCCTTCGCGCCTCCGCAGGAGCGGGCCGTTGACGGCTGAGCAGGAGGAGTACGTCGAGCGGGTGCTCGAGTACGTCGAGCAGATCCCGCGCGGCCGGGTCTCCACGTACGGCGCGATCGCCGACGCCGTCGGCGGCGGCCCGCGCCAGGTGGGCTCGGTGATGTCTCGCCACGGCGGACCGGTGCCGTGGTGGCGGGTGGTCCGGGCCGACGGGTCGCTGCCGCCGAGCCACGAGGTCGAGGCTCGCCAGTGCTACCTGGAGGAGGGCACTCCGCTGCGGCCGTCCGGGTCGGTCGACATCGTCCGCGCGTTCTGGTCGCCCGACGACGGCGACTAGCGCAGCCGTTCGAGGTAGGCCGCTGCTTGGCGGACCTGGGCCAGCCGGTGCTCCCAGGTGACCCCCACGACGGTGAGCAGCGCGCCGGCGGCACCGATCAGGATCCACTGCGGGGTCTGGGCGGCGTACGGCGCAAGCTCGCGCACCACCAGCACCCCGCCGACGGCCGCGCCCACCACCAGCGGTGCATGCCAACGGAGCAGGGCGCCGGCCAGGACCAGCCCGACACAGGCGGCACCCAGCCACGCTGCGCGCCAGGTCACCGGGTCGTCGAGGCACCAGAGCAGCGACGGCACGGTGGCGAGCAGGAGGCCGGGGGTCAGCGCGGTCGCCGTCGCCGCCTCCGGGTCGCGTCGCAACCGGTCCAGGCCGACCACGAGCAGGGCCAGGGCCGACGGCAGCGTGTAGGCCTCCGGCGCCTCGACGCCGAGGTCGGCGAGCCGGACCCAGGTCGCGGCGGCCAGCAGCAGCCCGCCGACCCAGCCCAGCGCCCGGCGCTGGGGGTGCACCAGCGAGCCGGCGACGACCAGCCCGCCGGCCACGGTGAGGTGCACGGCGGTCGCGGTGACCGGGTCCGCCGCGGCCAGGCACGCGGCTGGTGCGGCCACGAGCCCGGCCACCCAGGCGGATGCCTCGACCTCGGGCCGGGGCAGCGCCAGCGCGAGGAGTCCGACCGCGAGCAGCACCGGGTAGCCGCGCAGGGACTCCTCGACACCCGCCACCTCGGCGAACGCCCACACGGCGACGGCGGCGGCTGGAGGCACCAGCGCACCGCCGAGCAGCCGGTCCTCGAGCGCGCGGCCGGCTCCGAGGCAGGTGGCAGCGGCCGCCAGGAGGAGCGTGGCGGCGACGCCGGTGAGGACGGCGCTCGGCAGCGCCGCCACCACGACGACCAGCAGGACCGCGCACGCCGCGAGTCGCTCGTCGGCGGCCAGCAGCACCAGCGCCACACCCACGAGTGCAGCGAGCGGCACCGCCAGGGGCACCGGGAACAACGCGAGGGTGGCGATGCCGCTGACGGCGACGGTCGCGACCGCCGCGATCGACCACCCGCGCGCCGACGGACGCGCGGCCACCGAGACCAGCGCGACCAGGGCGGCCAGCCCGGCGATGAGGAGCCAGGGAGCAGCCACCGGGTCGACCGGTCCGAGCGGCACGTCGAAGTCCTCGCTGAACACCGGCCCCACCGTCAGCCCGGCAAGGCCCGCCTGCACGCAGAGGGCCAGGACGACCGCGAACACCGGAACGGCGGCGGCGCCGGCGGCGACCAGCGGCAGTCCGCGCCAGGGACGAGGAGTGCCGAGGCCGACCGCCGTCCACCCAACGAGTGCGACGAGCGAGGCGGAGGTCGCCACGGTCGCACCTTCGTCGACGGCCGGCAGCCCGACCGCGATCGTGGCCAGGGTGGCCGCGATCCCGCCGAGGCCGACGACCAGCAACTGCTCGCGCACGCCGAGGCCGACGGGCACCAGGGCGAGCGCCGCGGCCACGACGAGGGCCTCGCCCGGCCCCGCCCAGACCGCGTGCAGGGTCGGGTCCTGCAGGCCGCGCTCGAGCGCGTCCAGCGTCAGGTGCACCCAGGGGACACCGGCAGCGACGCCGGCGATGGCCGCGAGGACGTCGCGGCCGGTGCGCCGGCTCGTCCACGAGACGGCAGCCAGCAGCGCCACCGCGGCCGTGTCGACGAGCGGGTCGCGGTCGGCCACGCCCAGCGCCCCGGCGTAGGTCAGCAGCGCGGCGTACCCGGCGACGATCTGCGGTGCGATCAGCCGAGCCGGCGCGGCGGCCAGCGCGAGCGAGGCGAGCGCGACGACGCCGCCGACGAGCAGGACGAGCTCGGCCACGCCGAGCCGCCCCCACCATCCGGCCGCGTCGGCGCCGAGGACGTCCAGCGCCACCAGGCCGAGGGCGACGACGGTGAGCGCCTCGCCCGCGACCCGTAGTCCGCGGTGGGCGGCGAGCAGGCCGCAACCGCCCGACGCGATCGTCAGGCCGACGAGCACGCCGGTACGGCCGCCCACGCCGAGCCGGGACCAGGCCACGCTGAGGAAGATGACGGCGGCGACGAGCAGGCAGAGCGCGCCGAGCCCGAGCAGGATGCTCGGCACTGAGCTGGCGCGGACACCGGTCCGCGCAGGGGCACCGGGGGAGGTGGGGGTGTCGGCGTAGTGGGTCATGCCCCGATTGCGCCATCCGGGGCCGCCCCGCCGACAGCGCGGACCGACTCAGACCGGCTGAGTACTGCTACTCAGCCGTGGTGGCGTCAGCCGAGGGCGGCGACCACGTCGTCGTAGTCGGGCTCGGTCGCGATCTCCGGCACCAGCTGGGTGTAGGCGACCTTGCCGTCGGCGTCGACGATCACGACCGCCCGGGCCAGCAGGGTCTCCCACTTGCCGTCGGCGAGGCGCACGCCGTAGTCGTCGCCGAAGCTGGACCGGAACCCCGAGGCGACGGTGACGTTCTCGATGCCCTCGGCGCCGCAGAACCGGGACTGGGCCATCGGTACGTCGTTGGAGACGCAGATGACGGTGGTGTCGGTGAAGCCCGCCGCCAGCTCGTTGAACTTGCGCACGCTCGCCGAGCACACGCCGGTGTCGACGCTCGGGAAGATGTTGAGGATGGTGCGGGTGCCCTGCGGGAGGGTCACCTCGCCGAAGTCCAGGCCGACGAGCGAGAACGCAGGAGCCGGGTCGCCGATGCCGGGGAGTTCGCCGACGGTGTGGACGGTGTTGCCGCCGAGTGCAGTGGTAGCCATGGCCCTTGTCTAGCAGTCGGGGGGAAGCTCCGCCTCCGGGAGGTCGCGCAGCCCACGGAGTGGACTGACCAGCACGAGGAGGGACGCGCCCAGGATGACCACGGCCATCACCCCGATCGTCTCGCGTACGCCGAGGTGGGTGCCCAGCCAGCCGGCCAGGACGCCGGCGACGGGCATCGTCCCGAAGTTGACCAGCTGGGTCGTGGTGATCACCCGGCCCATCAGCCGCGCGGGGATGTAGCGCTGCCGCCACGCGCCCCGGACGACGTTGCCGGCGACCACGAACATCCCGGCGAGGAACAACCCCACCGCGACCAGGGCGACGCCCGTCCCGGGAGTGGCCAGGGGCACCAGAAGTCCGGGCACACCGGCACCGAGCAGCAGCAGCGTCGAGGCGTATCCCGACCCGATCCGCCGCGACAGCCGGGTCGCGAAGATCGCGCCGACCAGGCCGCCGCTGCTGCCGACCGCCATCACCAGGCCGACCCCGGAGGGGTCGAGGTCGAGGTCGCGCACCAGGAACAGCACGAGCATGGCGCCCATCCCGGTGTGCCCGAGGTTGGCCAGGCCGCCGATCGCCGTGAACCAGGGGAGGTAGCGGTCGCGGCGCACGAACGCGACGCCTTCGGCGATCCGGGTCCGCAACGACGCGGCGGGGGCGGTGTCCATCGGCGGCTCGTGCCGCGGCCGGATCCGCCACAGGCAGGCCGCGGAGACCAGGAAGCTGACCGCGTCGAGGAGGATGCCGAACGCTGCGGTGAACCACTGCGCCAGCAGCCCGCCGACGCCCGGCCCGGCCACCTGCATCGCCGACTCGGTGCCGAAGAGTCGCCCGTTGGCCGGCTCCAGGTGCTCGCGCGCGACGACCTGGGGCAGGAACACGGAGTACGCCGTCCGGAAGAACACCGTGGCCACGCCGCCGATCAGCGCCACCACGATGAGCTGGGTGAGCGTTAGTACGTCGAGCCACCAGGCCAGCGGGACGCTCGCGTAGGCCGCGGCGGAGACCAGGTCGGCGGCGATCATCACGCCACGCGCGGGCAGCCCGTCGACCCACGCGCCGGCCGGCAGCCCGATCACCAGCCAGGGCAGCCAGGCGGCCGTGGCGAGGGCGCCCATGAAGCCCGGCCCGGCGTCGAAGGCGACCACCGCCAGCAGGGGGAGGAGGACGAAGCTGGTCGCGTTGCCGAGGACGCTGACGCCCTCGCCGAACCAGAGCAGCTGGAACCCGCGGTTGCGGGAGAGCGGCTCGAGGTCGGTCGTCCCGTTGGCGAGCGCGGTCGTGGGGGTGCTCATGGCTGGGCCGGGAAGCCGCGGGCGAACAGGAAGACCGGCTCGCGCTCGACGCCGTCGTCGGGCGGTGGCCGGTCGCTCCACTTCATCAGAACCTCGATAACGTCCTCGGCCACCTGGAGCAGCTCCTCGGGGGAGAGGCGGAGCCAGTGCTGGGTCGCGAACGCGGCGTCGTCCCACACCGGGTCGGACTCCGCGTTGGACATCCAGGCCCGCGTGCGCTCGATCTGCCGCTGCAGGGCCAGCGCCTCTGCCGCGTGTGCGGCGGCAACGGCCGCGGTGTCGTCGGCGAACTCCTGCCGCGACCACCGGGTGCCGGGAGCCGCCAGTCGCCACCAGCGCTCGCGGCGGTCCTTGGCGAGCTCGGGAGCCTCGACCACCAGCTCGGCCTCGGCGAGGACCTTCAGGTGGTGGCTGGCGCTGCCGACCGCCTGACCGGTGCGCTCCGCGAGGGCGGACGCCGTCGAGGGGCCGTCGACCTTGAGCGCATCCATGATCCGGGCTCGGAACGGATGGGCGAGCGCGGCCAGCGCCTTGGCCTCGGTGAGCCGGCGGATCTCTGAGCGGGGCATGCCCCCGAGACTAGGTCAACAAGAAGAGTTGTACAAGAACTCTTGTACATCTCGCTCGTCTCCGACAACTGGTGCCACGACATTCGGCGTTCCTTCGGCAGAAGTCGCCGTCGAGGGTGTGTCCTGAGTCTCACTAGTTTGAGCAGACCTCGGGCCTCTCACACAGCGAAAGGGTCCTTTCATGTCGATGTTCACGTGGGAAAAGGTCGATCCGCCTCCGGGCGTGGCGGTCGGGCCGCGGCAGCGTCTGAGCTGGGGCAAGACCGCGGGTCTCGGCGCCCAGCACGTTGTCGCGATGTTCGGCGCGACGTTCGTCTTCCCGCTGGTCATGGGTCTCGACCCGAACCTGGCGATCATGTTCTCCGGTATCTGCACGATCATGTTCCTGCTGATCGTCAACAACGCGGTGCCGAGCTACCTCGGCACCAGCGCGTCCTTCGTGGCGGGCGTCGCGGCGATCCGCGGCGAGGGTGGTGACTCGTCCGACGTCACCGGCGCGATCCTGGTGGCCGGCCTGGTGCTCGCGGCGGTGGGTGTGTTCATCCACTTCGCCGGCTCGGGGCTGATCCACAGGATCCTGCCTCCCGCAGTCACGGGTGCCGTCGTGATGCTGATCGGGTTCAACCTCGCGCCGGTCGTGGCGGGCATCTACTGGCCCGAGGACCAGTGGGTCGCCCTGATCACGGCCACATTCATGGTGGTCGCGGCCGTGATGTTCCCGGGCTTCTGGTCGAGGATCGCGGTCTTCCTCGCGCTGATCTTCGGCTACCTGCTCTCCTGGGTCCGCGACCGTCTGTTCGGGACGATCAACTCGGTGATCGCCGGCGGCACGGAGCCGACGGACCACGACCGGATCTGGAACTGGCAGCTGGTCAAGGACGCCGACTGGATCGGCTTCCCGAGCGGCACCCTCCCGGACGGCGTGGACGTCGTCCACGGGCCGAGCT
>DASTDJ010000156.1:0-21137 GCA_035710425.1 Nocardioides sp. | reverse complement strand
GGCTGCTCGCCGACGTGCCTTCGTCGGTCACCGCGGTCGACGTCGACGAGCCCGACACCCTGCTCGGCTGGCTGCAGCACGACCTGCGCGCCAACCACGCCCCCACGGTCGAGGAGCGGGCCGGCCGACGGCTCCGCGACGACGACCGGAGCCTGCAGGTGCATGCGTGCCACAGTGCCGCCCGCCAGGTCGACGTGCTGCGCGAGGTGCTGGTGGGCCTCCTCGACGACGACCCCGCCCTCGAGCCCCGCGACATCCTCGTGATGTGCCCCGACATCGAGACGTTCGCGCCGCTGATCTCCGCGGGCTTCGGACTCGCCGACGTCGTCGACGACGCCGACGAGGGCGGCCACCCCGCCCACCGGCTGCGGGTCAGGCTGGCCGACCGCGCCCTGTCCAGCACCAACCCGCTGCTCGCCGTGGCGGCCACCCTGGTCGAGCTCGCCGGCGGTCGGGTCACCGCCTCCGACGTCCTCGACCTGGCGACCCAGGAGGCCTGCCGGCTGCGGTTCGGGTTCTCCGACGACGACCTGGCGAGGGTGACCCGGTGGGTGGCCCAGGCCGGCATCCGGTGGGGGATCGACGGCCCGTCGCGGGCGCCGTTCGAGATGGCCCGCTTCGACCACAACACCTGGCGGTCCGGGCTCGACCGGATCCTCCTGGGCGTCGCGATGAGCGGCGACGACCACCACCATCTCGGGCGCGGCCTGCCCGTCGACGACGTCGCCAGCTCCGACATCGACCTGGTCGGCCGCCTGGCCGAGTACACCTCCCGGCTCGCCGACTGCCTGGCCGCCATGACCGCCGCGGGAACCGTCCAGGAATGGGTGGACGCGCTGGGTGAGGGGGTGCGGTCGCTGACGGAGGTGCCCGCCGACGACTCCTGGCAGCTCACCCAGTTCGAGCGCGAGCTCACCCGGGCCGGCGTCTCCTCGGCGAGCGACCCCGACGTACCCCTCCGCCTCGCCGACGTCCGGGCCCTGCTCCAGTCGCGGCTGGGCGGCCGACCGACCCGCGCCAACTTCCGGACCGGCACGCTCACGGTCTGCACGATGGTGCCGATGCGCTCGGTGCCGCACCGAGTGGTGTGCCTGGTCGGCCTCGACGACGGGGTGTTCCCGCGCACGACCTCGGTCGACGGTGACGACGCCCTCGCCCGGCGGCCGCTGACGGGCGAGCGCGACGCGCGCAGCGAGGACCGCCAGCTCTTGCTCGACGCGCTGCTGGCCGCGGTCGACACCGTGGTGATCACCTACACCGGTGCCAACGAGCACACCGGCGCCGAGCGGCCGCCCGCCGTACCCCTCGGCGAGATCCTCGACGCCACCGACCGCACCACCGCCTCCGCGGTCCGCGAGCAAGTGCTGGTGCGCCACCCCCTGCAGCCCTACGACGTCCGCAACCTGGAGCCGGGGCGGCTGGTCGGCGAGCGACCGTTCAGCTTCGACCGGGCGGCGTTGGCCGGTGCGGTGGCCGCGGCCGGTCCGCGGACCCCACCACCTCCGTTGCTCGACGGACCACTCCCGCCCCGGGCGCAGGAGGACGTGTCGCTGGCCGACCTGAAGACGTTCCTCACCCACCCCGTGCGGGCGTTCCTCCGGGGCCGGCTCGACGTCAGCACGCCGTTCGAGCCCGACGAGCTGAGCGACGCCATCCCGGTCGGGCTCGACGCGCTGGAGCTGTGGCAGGTCGGCGACCGGCTGCTGCGCGAGGTGCTGGCGGGCCGCGACCCGGCGGCTGTGATGACCGCGGAGCTGCTCCGCGGCACCCTCCCTCCTGGCGACCTCGGTCACCGCGCGCTCAACGGGGTGGCCGAGGAGTGCCAGAAGCTGTTCTCCCGCACCGCCGAGCTGCGTGACGGCGAGCCGCGGTCGATCGACGTCGACGTCGACCTCGGCAACGGCCGCCGGCTCACCGGCACCGTCGCGCGGGTGCACGGCGCCAAGGTCGTCAGCCTCGGCTACTCCCGGCTCAAGCCGCGCCAGCGGCTGCTCGCCTGGCTCGACCTGCTCGCGCTGTCCGCCGGGCGCCCCGACGAGAGCTGGACGTCGCACGCGGTGGGTCGCGAGCGCGCCGGGCCGAGGCGCGCCCTGGCCGGGCCGCTCGACCACCGCGCGGTCGACTGGCTGCGCGACCTGGTGGCGCTGCGCGACGAGGGGCTCGACCGGCCGCTGCCGGTGCCGCTGGCCACGGCCGCGGCCTGGGCCGAAGCGCATGCCCGCGAGCTGCAGGGCGAGGACCGCGACCCCGTCGGCGTGGCCCGCCGGGCCTGGACGACCGACCCGCACAACGACTACGGCATCCTCGGTGAGGACGCCGACGCCTACCACCAGCGCATCTACGGCGACTCCGCCCCGGTCGAGGTGTTGATGGACGCCGGGCTGCCGGCGTACGCCTGGCGGGTCTGGGAGCCCCTGCTCACCGGCGCCGAACGAGTGGGGCCGTTGTGATGGACGCCTTCGACGTCTGCGGCCCGCTCCCGACCGGCACCACGCTCCTCGAGGCCAGCGCCGGCACCGGCAAGACCTGGACCATCGGCGCCCTGGTCACCCGCTTCGTCGCCGAGGGCGAGGCCCGGCTGGAGCAGATGCTGGTGGTGACGTTCGGCCGGGCGGCCAGCCAGGAGCTGCGGGAGCGGGTCCGCGCCCAGCTGGTGGAGGCCGAGCGGGCGCTCGGCGACGACCCCACCCTGGCCGGCGAGGTGCGCGACTCCGACCTGATCCGGCTGCTGGTCGACTGCGACGACGACGAGCGCCGGCTGCGGCACCGGCGGGTGCTCGAGGCGCTGGCGGGGTTCGACGCCGCGACGATCGCGACCACCCACCAGTTCTGTTCGATGGTGCTCGGCTCGCTCGGCGTCGCCGGCGACACCGACTCCCGGGCGAGCCTGGTCGAGGACCTCGACGACCTGATCGGCGAGGTGGTCGACGACCTCTACCTCCGCGCGTTCGCCTACGGCGCCGATGACCCGGTCTTCGACCACGGGGAGGCGATGGCGATCGCCCGCGACGCTGTCGGTGATCCCCAGGCTCACCTCGAGCCGGCCGCCGAGGACCGTTCCACCCCGGCCGGGCGGCGGGTGGCGTTCGCCGACGCCGTGCGCAAGGAGATGGACCGCCGCAAGCGGCGGCTCGGCATCCTGTCCTACGACGACCTGCTCAGCCAGCTCGCCGAGGCGCTGGTCGACGACGACGCCCCGGCGCGCGTGCGGATGCGGCAGCGCTGGCAGATCGTGCTGGTCGACGAGTTCCAGGACACCGACCCGGTGCAGTGGCAGGTGCTCGACCGCGCGTTCACCGGCCACGCCACGATGGTGCTGATCGGCGACCCGAAGCAGGCGATCTACGCGTTCCGGGGCGGCGACGTCACGACGTACCTCGAAGCGGCGAAGAGCGCGACCACCCGGCAGACGCTCGCGGTCAACTGGCGCAGCGACGCGGCGCTGCTGTCGGCGTTCCAGGAGCTGATGGCGGGCGCCGAGCTGGGCGACGAGCAGATCGTCGTGCACGACGTGGAGGCGCATCACGACGTACGCCGGATGTCCGGTGCACCCAAGGACGCCGCGCTGCGAGTACGCGTGGTGCGCCGCGAGCAGTTCGGGCGCCGGGGCAGCTCGACACTCACGGTGGGACAGGTGCGCCCCCACATCGCCCACGACCTGGCCCTCGACATCAGGGCGCTGCTGGCCTCGGGTGCGACGTTCGACGGGCTGGCGATCGCGCCGGCCGACGTGGCGGTGATCTGCTACAAGCACGCCGACCTCGCAGCGGCCCGGTCCGCCCTGGCCGAGGTCGGGGTGCCGGCGGTGATCGCCGGCGGCGGCAGCGTCTTCGCGACCCCGGCCGCAGTCGAGTGGCTGACCCTGCTCGAGGCGCTCGAGCAGCCGCACCGCAGCGCCCGGGTCCGGGCCGCGGCACTCACCTGCTTCTTCGGCCACTCGGCCGCCGAGCTCGACGACCGCGGCGACGACCTCACCGACGAGGTGGCCGACCGGCTGCGGTCCTGGGCCGAGGTCTTCGGCCGGCGCGGCGTCGCCGCGGTGCTCGAGGCGGCGACCGCGGGTGGACTGCCCGGCCGGGTCCTGGCAGAGGTCAACGGCGAGCGGCGGCTCACCGACCTGCGCCACATCGGCGAGGCGTTGCACGAGGTGACCCAGCGCGACCGCCTCGGCGTGGTGGCGCTGCTGAGCTGGCTGCGCGAGCAGGTGTCCGAGGGCCGCGCCGGGCGGGGTGCCGAGCGGACCCGGCGGCTCGACTCCGACGCCGCCGCCGTGCAGCTGGTGACCATCCACGCCAGCAAGGGCCTCGAGTACCCCGTCGTCTACCTCCCCGCGATCGCCGACCGCCACGTCCCGAAGCCGACCCGGCCGCTGTTCCACGACGACCAGGGGCGGCGCTGCATCAACGTCGGCGGCGGTGGGGCCGACTGGCTCGACCACTGCCGTCGCTGGGCCGACGAGGAGGCAGGTGAGTGGCTGCGCCTGCTCTACGTCGCGATCACCCGCGCGCAGTCCCAGGTCGTCTGCTGGTGGGCGCCCACCAAGAACGCCGTCGCGTCGCCGCTGCACCGGATGCTGATGCGCGCCCCCGGCAGCAGCACCGTCCCGGAGGCGCCGCCGGTGCCGTCCGACGACGACGTGGTCGAGCTGTTCGCCCGGTGGCGCGACCGGGGAGGCCCGTCGCCCGAGGCGGCGCTGCCCGCACCGGTGGGTGACGACCCGCCGCGGGATCCGGTGCCGCCTCTCGACGTGCGCACCTTCGCGCGCGAGGTCGACGCCACCTGGCGGCGTACCTCCTACTCCGCGCTGAGCCATGCCGCCGAGGCCGTCCCGGTCGCGGGCGTGGCGAGCGAGCCAGAGGTCCGCGCCAAGGACGACGAGGGGTTCGAGGGACCGGTGACCCCCGAAGTCGTCGAGCCGGCGCCGCATGACTCGCCCGCCTCGCCGATGGCCGGGCTGCCGGTCGGCGCGACGTTCGGCTCTCTCGTGCACGCCGTGCTCGAGCACACCGACCCCGACGCCCCCGACCTGCGCGCCGAGATCCTGCGCCACCTCGACGACCAGCTCGGGTGGTGGCCGGTCGAGCTCGACCGAGACGAGCTCGCCGACGCCCTCGTGGCGGTCTGCGACTCGCCGCTCGGGCCCCTCGCCGACGGCACCACCCTGCGGACGATCCCGCTGCGCGACCGGCTCCGCGAGCTCGACTTCGAGCTGCCGCTGTCCGGTGGCGACCTGGCCCGAGGGGGCGGTGCCACCACCCTCGCCGACCTGGCTCCGCTGCTGCGCCGCCACCTCCCCGAGGGCGACCCGGTCCGCGGCTACGCAGACGCGCTCGACCAGCCGATGCTGGGCGCGCAGAGCCTGCGTGGCTACCTCACCGGCTCGGTCGACGTCGTCCTCCGGCTCCCGGGGCCGCGCTACCTCGTCGTCGACTACAAGACCAACTGGCTCGGGCCGCGCGACGTCCCGCTCACCGCACACGCCTACCGCCCCGAGGCGCTGGCCGGAGCGATGCAGCACTCCGACTACCCCCTGCAGGCGCTGCTGTACGCCGCGGTGCTGCACCGGTTCCTCCGTTGGCGGCAGCCGGACTACCGCCCCCACGACCACCTCGGGGGCGTGCTCTACCTCTACCTCCGCGGGATGTGCGGGCCGGAGACCCCGTTGGTCGACGGCGAGCCGTGCGGGGTCTTCTCGTGGCGGCCGCCCGTGGCCCTGGTCGAGGCGCTGTCCGACCTGCTCGACGGGGTGGTCCCCGCATGACCGAGCTGTTCGAGCCCGTCGGCGAGCACGACCGCCGGCTGACCCGCCGGGCCACCGGGCTGCTGGCGACGTTCAACGCCGCCGGCCTGCTGGAGGCCGCCGACGTCCACGTCGGCCAGCGCGTCGGCGACCTCGGCGGGGAGGACGACGAGCGGGTGCTGCTGGCCGTCGCCCTGGCGGTGCGTGCGGTGCGGCACGGTTCGGTGTGCGTCGACCTCGCCACCGTGCCGGCGCTCGCTCCCGACCTGCCGTGGCCAGAGACCTCCGGCTGGTGGGCGGCGGTGCGAGAGTCACCGCTCGCAGAGGCGGGCGTCGTACGCGCGGAGCACGACCTGCTCTACCTCGACCGCTACCACCGGCTCGAGGGCCAGGTGTGCGCCGACCTGGTGGCGCGGGAGGCCCAGCCGCCGCCGGACCTCGACGAGGCGGCCCTCGAGGCCGCGCTGGGCCGGGTCCGCGGCAAGCACTTCAGCGCCGAGCAGGAGACTGCCGCCGTGGGCGCCGCGCGGCGCTGGACGACGGTGCTCACCGGCGGCCCCGGCACCGGCAAGACCACCGCGGTCGCGCGGCTGCTGGTGCTGCTCGCCGGCCAGGCCACCGCGCACGACCGACGCCCGGCGATCGCGCTCGCCGCTCCGACCGGCAAGGCCGCGACCCGGCTCCAGGAGGCGGTGCTCGCCGAGCTCGCCGAGCTGCCGGAGGAGGACCGCGCCCGGGTGGGCCGCCCCGACGCGATGACCCTGCACCGGCTCCTCGGCTGGCGGCCCGACAACACCACCCGGTTCGTGCACGACCGCGGCAACCGGCTCAAGTACGACGTGGTGGTCGTCGACGAGTGCTCGATGGTCGAGCTGACGATGATGGGCCGGCTGTTGGAGGCGGTCCGCCCGCAGGCCCGCCTGGTGCTGGTCGGCGACCCGCGCCAGCTGACCTCGGTCGGTGCCGGCGCGGTGCTCTCCGACCTGGTGGCCGGCTACGAGGGCGACGACTCACCGGTCGTCGCGCTCACCGAGAACTTCCGCTCCACCGAGCACATCAAGGTCCTCGCCGAGTCGCTCCGGGTGGGCGACGCCGACGCGGTGCTCGCGGCGCTCCGCGACGGCTCGGGCGAGGTCGAGTTCGTCGAGACCGACGACGCCGGCGCCGCCCTGCGCGCCGACGCGCTCGGTTCGGCGCTGGCCGTGCGCCGGGCAGCCGAGGCCGGTGACCACGCCGCGGCGGTGGCCGCGCTCGACGACCACCGGCTGCTGTGCGCCCACCGGGAGGGACCCCACGGCGTACGCCACTGGAACCGGCAGGTCGAGCAGTGGCTGGTCGACGAGCTCGAGCTGCCGTTCCAGCCCGAGTGGTACGTCGGCCGCCCGCTGCTGGTGACCAGCAACGACTACGCGCTGCAGATCTACAACGGCGAGACCGGGGCCGTGGTGCGGGCGCCCGACGGCCGGCTGCGGGCGTGGGTGTCGGGGTCCGAGGGGTTGCGCGACTACGCGCCGGGGCGGCTCGACGCCGTGGAGACGATGCACGCGATGACCATCCACAAGAGCCAGGGCAGCCAGGCCCGGCGGGTCACCGTGCTGCTGCCGGACGCCGACTCCAGGCTGCTGACCCGCGAGCTGTTCTACACCGCCGTCACCCGGGCCCAGGAGCGGCTGAGGGTGGTCGGCTCGGAGGCGGCGGTGCGCGCCGCCGTCGCGACCCGGGCGCAGCGCGCGACCGGGCTCCGGCAGCGGCTGGCCGCCGCCCGCGGCTCCGCGTCCTGAGAATCCGAAATACCGTCGCAACGGGGCCGGGTTAGGGTCGACGAATGCCCTTCCTGCTGCGCGTGGAGCTGCCCGACGTCCCCGGTTCGCTGGGTCGCCTGGCCACGGCGATCGGTGAGGCCGGAGGTGACATCGAGGCGATCGAGATCATCGAGAAGCGCCACGACGGCACCGCGCTGGACGACGTACTCCTCGAGACGGAGTCGATGCCCGACTCGATCGTCTCCGCGTGCAACGCGCTCGAGGGGGTCCAGGTCGTCTGGATCAGCCGGTACGCCGCCGGCGGCAACCTGGTCCTCGACCTGGAGGCGGTCGAGGAGATCACCGCGAAGCCCCAGGAGGCGGTCGAGCGGCTCGTCGACATGCTGCCGAAGGTGTTCCGGGTCGACTGGGGCGCGCGGGTGCACCGCGCCAAGGGCGTGGTGCACGGGACCACCGCGGCACCCACGGACCTGCCGTTCACCGAGATCGAGGGCCCGACCCGGATCGAGGACGACGACGAGGTCACGCTCTACGCCGCGGCCCGCCTGGACGGCAACGAGATCATCGTGGTCGGCCGTCGCGGCGGTCCGGACTTCGTCGACTCCGAGATCGCGAGGCTCGGCCATCTCGCCGGGCTCGCCGTCTCGATCGCCGAGGGCTAGCTGTACCCGGCATCAGCGGACAGTCAGTCGGTCGGAAGAGTGAGCTGGGCGACCACGTCGCTCAGCTGCGCGTCCTCGGGCCCGGTGGCCCAACCCAGAGCGGTACCGGTGCCGCACTCGGCCACCTCGCCGTCCCGGTCGATGCAGCCGATCTTGTCCACCCACTCCCCGCGAACCTCGGCGGCGCGCAGCCCGATGGGGCCGCCGGCCCGCAGCGGCGTCACCAGGGCCAGCGACCGTCCGGGCACTGAGCTCGCCGTCCGGTAGACAACGCCGGTGGCGAGATAGCCGACCGTGACCTGGGTGGCGCTCTCGGGCAGCTGGACTCGAACCGTGTCGCCCGCAGCCGGAGCCGCGAGGGTCAGGCGCTGCCCGCCTCCGGTCTCCAGCGACAGGTCCTCGATCACCGGTGCGAAGGGGGCCGTGACGCCGGCGTGCTCGGGATTTGCCAGCGCCACGGCGTCGGTGGGGGTGGTGAAGGACAGGTGCTCCACGACCCGGATCGCGTCCGGCCCGACGAGGGTGCTCACGGTGCGTTGGTGGGTGGTCGGGGTGTCTTGCTGCGCGCTGCTGACAGCCGGTACGCCGCTCTCGGTGGCGGGCTCGTGCGACAGCTGCCAGCCGACGGCGCCCGCCATGACGAGGATGACGACCAGCGCGTAGAGGCGGCGCAGGCGGCCTGCGCGACGAGGGGAGAGGCCCTCGACTGCCGGGGCCGGACTGACCTGTCGGAGCGCCACGAACGAGCCCCCTCTCGGTCCGCCCGCCCCATCGGTACGGACTACCGACGCCAGCTTGAGCACCACTCCCGATGATACGCTGAGCGATCCTTCAGGGGGCTGTCAGAACGAGCCATGGCCACGGCCCCATCACCCCCACGCGGGTCCCGGTCGGCACCGGTCGCCGTCGTCTCAATGGTGCCTCTGGCAGAGAGCTCGAACCAGCCGCCGTCGCCGGTCGACGTGGGGGAGGCGGGCTTGGTTGCTCCTGGAAAGAGCGCGGAGACGGAGGTCTGGCTGCTGCCCTCCCTGCTCTAGTCCTGGGTGTCGCCGTGGCCAGCCGGGTGACGGCGCTCAGGACACGCGCTCGAGCAGGAAGACCGGGATCTCCCGGTCGGTCCGCTCCTGGTACTCCGCGTACGGCGCGTACTGCTCCACCGACCGTTTCCACCAGATCGCGCGCTCCTCGCCCTCGGCGATCCGAGCCCGGTAGAGGTGCGGCTCCGGGCCGTCCTGCAGCTCGACCTCCGGGTGCGCCACGAAGTTGTGGTACCAGACCGGGTGCGCCGGTGCGCCGCCGTACGACGCGACCGCGGCGTAGACCCCGTCGTGCTCGACCCGCATCACGGGGTTCTTGCGGAGCTTGCCCGATTTTGCGCCGAGCGAGGTGATCACGACGATCGGCCACTCGTCGTGGCCGCGCAGCGTGTTCGCCTCGCGCCCGCCGGTGGCTTCGTACTTCTCGACCTGTTCGCGGACCCACTGTTGCTTGCTGGGTTCGTACTCCCCTTGCAGTGCCATGTCTTGCACAACGCGGGCGCACCGCTGCGGATTCCGCGTCAGGCGTGAACCCCGGTCGCGGTGAGTCGTACGCCGGCCCTGGACACGGTCAGCAGCCCGGGCCAGGCCGGGGACGCGATGACGTCGGACACCTCCATGGTTATCCGGGCGAGGTCGCGCCGGCGGGCGTCGTACTCGGTCGGCGAGATGTGCCGCGCCTCGGCCAGGGCGGCGGCGTTGCTCCAGATGTCGGCCCGTGCGGCGCGCAGCCGCCGGGTGGTCAGGCAGGTGGCCGGCGCGGCCCGGATGCCGACGTGGCGGAGCTCGGGTGTCACGCGCTGGGCGAGCACCCGGTCGAGGGCGGCACGGTCCCGCAGACGACGTTTCCGGGCCCGCGCGTCGTCGAGCTCGTCCTCGGCCAGGACGTCGATCAGCGCGAGCGGAAGGTCGTGGCTGAGGTGCGTGTGCGTCCCGAGCAGCACGCGTTGCGGAGAGCTGAGCGGGCCGTCGCGGAACGCCGAGCGCCACACCTCCGACGGATCCGGACCCAGCGCGTCCAGGTAGTAGCCCGCGAACTCCACGGCCCACCGCTCGACCCAGCCCGGGTCGACGAACCGACCCGCGGTCAGTGCGGCGCGCACCGCCAAGGTGGTGCGCAGGTAGGTGCCGTGGAAGTGGCGGCGCGGATCGCCGTCGACGTGCAGCACGCGGTCGTGCACCGTCAGGCGGTCCACCACCTCGTCGATCCCCGTGGCGGTGACGAGCGGCATCGCGGCTCCTCCCGAGTGAAATACCCCTGGGGGAACCTACCGATCAGGACCGGCCGGGTCGAGGGTTTGGACAGGTGATGTCGCGGTGCGGCTAGCGTTCCGCTTCATGAGCGCGATCGACGGGGTGTCCGAGACGTTCGACCCGGACGCCTGGGACACCGTCCCGGGCTTCGACGACCTGACCGACCTCACCTACCACCGGGCCAAGGCGCACGGCACGGTCCGGATCGCCTTCGACCGCCCCGACGTGCTCAACGCGTTCCGTCCGCACACGGTCGACGAGCTGCTCCGGACCTTGGAGCACGCGCGTACTTCGTCCGACGTCGGCTGCGTGCTGCTCACCGGCAACGGACCCAGCGCCGCCAACGGCAAGTGGGCGTTCTGCACCGGCGGGGACCAACGGATCCGCGGCCGCACCGGCTACCAGTACGCCGAGGGCGAGACCGCGGAGACAGTGGACAAGGCCAAGCTCGGCCGGCTGCACATCCTGGAGTGCCAGCGGCTGATCCGGTTCATGCCCAAGATCGTGATCTGCGTGGTGCCCGGCTGGACCGCGGGTGGCGGCCACAGCCTCCACGTCGTGTGCGACCTGACCCTGGCCAGCGCCGAGGAGGCGCGGTTCAAGCAGACCGACGCCGACGTCGGGTCCTTCGACGGCGGCTTCGGGTCGGCGTACCTCGCCCGCCAGGTGGGCCAGAAGTTTGCGCGCGAGATCTTCTTCCTCGGTCAGGAGTACTCCGCCGAGGACGGGATGCGGATGGGCACGGTCAACCGTGCGGTCCCGCACGCGGAGCTCGAGGCGACCGCGCTGGAGTGGGGCCGGCTGATCAACGGCAAGTCCCCGACCGCGCAGCGGATGCTGAAGTACTCCTTCAACCTGATCGACGACGGCCTGGTCGGCCAGCAGCTCTTCGCGGGCGAGACCACCCGGCTCGCCTACATGACCGACGAGGCCCAGGAAGGCCGCGACCAGTTCCTCGAGAAGCGGGACCCCGACTGGTCGCCGTTCCCCTGGTACTACTAGCGATCGGTCTCGGTCTTAGACCACGTCGTCGGCCATTCCCTGGTAGGCATAGCCCGACCAACCGAGCCGAGGAGTGTCCCCCGATGAAGAAGTCCCTGTTCCTGCTCGCCGCCGCGGCGCCACTGCTGGTCGCCTGCGGGGCGAGCTCCGTCTCGGAGTCCGACGTCGAGTCCAAGACCAAGGACCAGCTCACCGAGTCCCTCGGCGACAGCGTGGAGAAGGTCGAGTGCCCCGGGGACCTCAAGGCCGAGAAGGACGAGACCCTGGACTGCACCGCGACCGTGGGCGGCGAGGAGATCGGCATCACGCTGACCGTCACCAAGGTCGAGGACAACACGGCCGAGTGGACCATCGACGTCGCCGAGTGACCCGCGGCCGAGCATGCTGCGCGTCGTCGTCCTGACCGGTGCCGGGATCTCCGCGGAGAGCGGGATCCCCACGTTCCGCGACGCCGACGGGCTGTGGGAGGGGCACCGCGTCGAGGACGTGGCGACCCCCGAGGGCTTCGACCGCGAGCCGAGCCTGGTGCACCGCTTCTACGACGCCCGCAGGGCCGCGCTCGGCGGCGTGACGCCCAACGCGGCGCACTACGCCCTGGCCGACCTCGAGCGGGCGCTCGGGGACGACCTGCTCGTCGTCACCCAGAACATCGACGACCTGCACGAGCGGGCCGGGGCGACCCGGGTGCTGCACATGCACGGCGAGCTGCTCTCGGCGCTGTGCCGGGGCTGCGGTCGGCGTACCCCGTGGACCGAGGACCTCATCGACTTCCCGCCCTGCCCGCACTGCGGGGTGACCGAGCTGCGTCCCGACGTGGTCTGGTTCGGCGAGATCCCGTACCAGATGGACCGGATCCAAGGTGCGCTCCAGAGGGCCGACCTGTTCGTCTCGGTCGGAACGTCGGGAGCGGTCTACCCCGCCGCCGGCTTCGTCCAGTACGCCGCCGGGTGCGGCGCCCGCACGCTCGAGCTCAACCTGGTGCCGAGCGCCGGTACGGCGATGTTCGACGAGGCCCGGCACGGAGCGGCGGGCGTCCTGGTGCCGGAGTGGGTAGCGGAGCTAACCGGCGAGATGTGACCGGAGCAGCGCCTCGAGGCGCTCGGCCTCGTCGGCCAGCCCGAGCTGAGGCAGCCACTCGCGCAGCATCGAGGTGAACATCGCCCCGCTCTCGATGATCCGCGGGTCCATGTGACCGAAGACCTCGAGCGTGACCACGCCGTACAGAGCGGCCCAGGCCCGGATGAACACCCAGAGCATGCCGCGGTGGCCGTCGGGGACCTTCTCGATGTCGATCGGGATCAGCGGGTCCTTCAGCGCCTCGGCCACCTGGGGCTCGAGCTCGTCGAGCTCGGGGTGCGGGAACGGGTGCTGGTCCCACATCTGCAGCAGCAGGTCGTGGAAGTAGTGGCCGGACGTGGCGGCGGTGAGCAGCTCGCGGCGCACGCACGCGGTGTCGGCGACCGGGTTGGCGAAGACCAGGGTGAACTCGCGCGGCTGCTGGTGGGCCCAGCTCCGGAAGACTGCCGCGGAGACCACCAGCCGCCCGGCCGGGTCGTCCGCGGGGATCGCCTCGGCGGCCTCGGCCATCCGCTGGGTGGCGGCCTTGTCGATCTCGAAGGCGACCAGGTCGACCAGCTCCTGGTAGCTCGCGACGTAGCGGTAGAGCGCCGGCGCGGTGAGGCCCATCCGGCCCGCGACCGCCCGCAGGGACAGCTCGGCGCCCTCGGTCAGCAGCTCGCGGGAGGCCCGCACGATCTCGGCGTACGTCTCCTCGCGCTGACGCTCCCTGCGCGTCGGTGCTCGCATCGCATGGCCCACTCGAGACTCCCAGAAGTTAACGGTTGACACGAAAGTTTACACCATTTACGGTTAACGGCGTTCACGGAAGACAGTAGCCCTTCGAGGAGTCGTCATGTTGGAGCGCTGGGGTGGATTCGTGGCCCGGAGGGCCCTGACCGTTCTGCTGGCCTCGATGGTCGTGACCATCGCGGCCGCGGCCTACGGGTTCGGGGTCTTCGACTCGCTGTCCACCGGCGGCTTCGACGACCCGGACTCCGAGGCGAGCGTCGAGCGTGAGGCCGAGCAGGACGCGTTCGGCAACCGCTCCGTCGACGTGGCCGCGATCTACTCCGATGCCGAGCTCACCGCCGACTCGCCGGAGTTCCAGGCTGCGGTGGAGGCCGTGGTCGCCGACCTCCCCGGCGACGCGGTCTCCGCCGTTGTGCCCTACTACGAGGCGCCGCCCGAGCAGGGTCTGGTCAGCACCGACGGGCACTCCGCACAGGTCCTGATCTCGCTGGAGGGCGACTCGCAGGACGAGGTGATGGACAACTTCGACGAGGTCGAGCCGGGCCTGGAGGCCGAGGGACTCGAGACCGACCTCGCCGGGCCCCTCGCGGTCTACAACGACGTCAACGAGATCACCTCCGAGGACCTCGAGCGCGCCGAGCTGATCTCGATGCCCGTGGTGATCCTGCTCGCGCTGCTGATCTTCGGAAGCGTGGTCGCAGCGTCGATGCCCGCGCTGATCGGGCTGCTCTCGATGGTCGGTGCCCTGGCGGTCGTGCGGGTGCTCGCGCAGTTCACCGAGGTGTCGATCTTCTCGGTCAACGTGATCTCCCTGCTCGGCATCGGCCTGGCGATCGACTACGCGCTGTTCGTCATCAGCCGGTTCCGAGAAGAGCTGGCACTGCTGCCCGACGACGACCCCGAGGCCTCGGCGACGGCGATCCGGCGGACCATGGTCACCGCCGGCCGCACCGTCCTGTTCTCGGGCCTCACCGTGGCTGCCGCCTTGGCCAGCCTGCTGATCTTCCCCCAGGCCTTCCTGCGCAGCATGGGGTACGGCGGCATCGCGGCCGTCCTGATCGCCATGCTCGCAGCGCTCACCGTGCTCCCGGCGGTCCTCCGCCTGCTCGGTCGCAAGGTCGACGCCGGCCGGCTGCCCTGGCGTCGGCACCGCCCGGTGGCGGTGGGCGACGAGCACGGCTGGTGGGCCCAGCTCGCCCGCGGCGTGATGCGGCGCCCGGTCGTGGTGATCGTGGTGACCGTGGTCGGCCTGCTGGCCATCGCCTCGCCGTTCCTCGGCGTGAAGTGGGGCAGCGTCGACCACCGCGTGCTCCCCGGGGACGCCCCCGCGCACGTCGCGGCCGACAAGCTCGCCACCGACTTCGGCACCGAGCAGTCGACCGCCAACCTGCTGCTGCAAGGCACGTCCGAGGCCGACGTGGCGGCGTACACCTCGCAGGTCGAGGCGGTCGACGGGATCGTCGCGGTGCAGCCCGTGGCCGCCGAGGGCGACACCACGCTGCTGCGCGCGGTGTGGGACGGCAACAGCCAGACGGAGCGGTCGCAGGACATCGTTCGCAACCTGCGCGAGGTCGACCCAGAGAGCGGCACGGCGCTGGTCGGTGGCCTGGCCGCCGACACCGTCGACCTGATCGACTCGGTCGGCGCGCACCTGCCCTGGATGGGCCTGATCGTGGTGGTCGTGATGCTGGTGCTGCTGTTCGTGGCGTTCGGCTCGGTGGTGCTGCCCATCAAGGCGGTGCTGATGAACCTGTTCTCCATCACCGCGTCGTTCGGCGTGATCACCTGGATCTTCAGCGACGGCAACCTGGCCGACTTCCTCGGGTTCACGCCGCAGGGCTTCCTCGACGCGACCAACCCGATCCTGATGCTCGCGATCCTGTTCGGGCTGTCCATGGACTACGAGGTGTTCCTGCTCTCGCGGGTGCGCGAGGAGTGGGACAAGACCCACGACAACGACCTGGCCGTCGCGACCGGCGTGCAGAAGACCGGCCGGATCATCACCAGCGCCGCTCTGCTGCTGGCGGTGGTGATCGGGGCGTTCAGCATGAGCGGAATCGTGTTCATGAAGATGCTCGGCATCGGCATGCTCGTGGCACTGCTCATCGACGCCACCGTGGTGCGGGCCCTGCTGGTGCCGGCGACGATGAAGCTGCTCGGCCGCTGGAACTGGTGGGCGCCCGGCCCGCTGCGTCGCTGGTGGGAGCGCTACGGCTTCCGAGAGTCCGCCGACGCCGGTGATCGCGACCGGACCCTGGACCATTCGGCGGTCTGAACCGGCTTCCTGTGGTTCGATCTCCCCCGACCTGTCTGATGGGGAGACGAGATGACCAAGCGTGCAACGGCCGGCCTCGCCGGGGTCCTGCTGCTGGCCGGTGTGCTGGCGGGCTGCGGCGGTGACGACGACGGCGACGGGGGTGGTGGCGACGGCGGGGGTGACTTCGCCGACCAGAGCTACGCCGACATCAAGCAGGACGCCCTCGACGCGATGACCTCCCTGGAGGCGCTGCACGTCCAGGCCTCGGTGGAGAGCGAGGGGCAGACCTCGGGCCTGGACATCTCGATGAGCTCCGAGGGCTCGTGCACGGGCAACGTGCAGTTCGGCGCGGCGTCCGCCGAGATCCTCCGGACCGGCGATGGTGCCTGGTACAAGCCGAGCGCCGAGCTCCTGGCCCAGGCCTTCCCCGACCAGGCGGAGGAGGTCGTCGCTCACGTCGGTGACTCGTGGGTCCTGGACACCGACGATGAGGTGACCGGCAGCAACTGCGACCTCGAGAGCTTCATCGACCAGCTGTCCGACGACGAGGAGGAGACCGACACCGAGGTCGTCGGCGTGGAGGAGCTCGACGGCGAGGACGTCGTCCGGCTCGACTACACCAACGTCGATGGCGACGGCAGTGCCTACGTCCTCGTCGAGGGCGAGCACTACATCGTGAAGATCGAGAACAAGGGCGAGGCGCCCGGCACGGCGACGTTCTCCGCCTTCGACGACGAGGTCGTCGTCGAGGCGCCGGCCGACGACGAGGTCGTCGACCTCGCGCCGTTCGAGTCCTGATCGTCGTGCGGCGGGCCGTCCCTGCGCTCCTCGTCGCGCTGCTCCCGTTCGTGGCCGGGTGCGGCGACGATGCGGAGCCGGACGTCCCGGACACGGAAGAGGCCTACACGCAGTACCACTCGGCGCCGGCGATCATGGCCGACGGTTTCGAGACCACGCTCGCGCTGGAGGCCGTCCACCTGCGCGCCGAGATCCGCGACGAGTCCGGCACCACGCTGATGGACCTCTCGCTGCGCCGCGACGGCGACTGCCTCGGCCGCCTGCGGATCCCGGGCTGGACCGAGCCCGCCGACCTCGTGGTGGCCGACGGCCGTGACTACCTGCGAGGGTCGGCGGAGTTCTGGGGTGACAAGGCGGAGCAGTACGCCGGCAGGTGGGTGTCGACGGGCGACCTGGCGTCGTACTGCGACTTCGAGAGCCGGCTGGCGCCGTTCAAGAAGAAGATCGACCAGCAGCTGACCAGCAAGGACGGCACGGCGGAGGTGGACGGTGTCGAGGTGGTCCGGGTGTCCACGCCGACGCCGACGGGGCGGTTGCGGGCCTGGGTCGAGGTCGCCGAGCCGCACCACGTGCTGCGGCTGACGCTGACCGGCGGCAGGGACACCGGCGAGCTCGACCTGTCGGCGTTCGACGAGGACGTCGAGGTCGCGGCGCCGCCCGCCGACGAGGTGGTGGAGTTCACGGGCTGAGCCCGTGGGGCATCTTATTACCCGACGGTAGGATCCGCCCCATGAAGCGCGAGATCTACGACGACGACCACGAGGCGTTCCGCGGCTCCGTCAGGGAGTTCCTGGAGCGCGAGGTGGTGCCCGATCTCGAGCAGCACGCGGAGGAGAAGGCGCTGCCCCGCGAGTTCTGGGTGGAGGCCGGCAAGCAGGGCTTCCTCGGCCTCGAGGTACCAGACATGTACGGCGGCGCTCTACCTGCAGGGGCGGGCGACTACCGCTTCAACGCGGTCCTCACCGAGGAGCTCGCCAAGGTCAACATGACGCTGCCGTCGTGCGTCGGCATCCACGCCGACATCGTGGCGCCGTACCTCGTGCACCTGACCACCGAGGAGCAGCGGAAGCGCTGGCTGCCCGGGTTCTGCTCCGGCGAGATCCTCACCGCGATCGGGATGACCGAGCCCTCGGGCGGGTCCGACCTGGCCGGCCTCAAGACCACGGCGGTCAAGGACGGCGACAGCTGGGTGATCAACGGGTCGAAGACGTTCATCACCAACGGCTACTCCGCCGACCTGGTGATCGTCGCGGCACGCACGTCGCCGGAGAAGAAGGCGAAGGGCATCACGCTCTTCGGTGTCGACACGTCGCTGGACGGCTACTCGCGCGGCCGCAAGCTCGACAAGGTCGGCCAGCCCGAGTCCGACACCGCCGAGCTGTTCTTCGAGGACGTCCGGGTCTCCGACGACGACATCATCGGCGAGCTCGACAACGGCTTCATCCACATGATGACGTTCCTGCCGCAGGAGCGGCTCGGCTGCTCGATCACCAACCTCGCGCACGCCGGCCAGATCCTGGCCGAGACGATCGACTACTGCAAGGAGCGCAAGGCGTTCGGCCAGTCGATCGGCCAGTTCCAGCACAACAAGTTCCTCATCGCCGACCTGGTGACCCGGGTCGAGGTCACCCAGGCGTTCGTCGACCAGTGCGTGGTCGCCCACACCAAGGGCGAGCTCACCCCGATCGACGCCGCCAAAGCCAAGTGGTGGACCTCGCAGGTGCAGAACGACGTCCTCGACCACTGCGTGCAGCTGCACGGCGGCTACGGCTTCATGAACGAGTACCGCGTCGCCCGCGCCTGGCGGGACGCCCGGGTCACCAAGATCTGGGCGGGCTCCAACGAGATCATGAAGGAGCTGATCGGCAGGGACCTCGGCCTCTGAGCCCAGCCTGTCCTTCCTTGCCGGGCGCCCCTTCGATTGAGGACGATCGAGCCATGACCTCCGACGTCTCCGGCGCCGACCTCGACGTCGGCCCGCACGACGACGAGCCGCACGAGGGTGGTCTCAACGACCGGATGAACTGGCTGCGTGCCGGCGTCCTCGGTGCCAACGACGGCATCGTCTCGACCGCGGGCGTCGTCGTCGGCGTGGCCGGCGCCACCACCGACCGGGGTGCGATCGTGATCGCCGGGATCGCGGCCCTCGTGGCCGGCGCGATGAGCATGGCGGCCGGCGAGTACGTCTCGGTCAGCACCCAGCGCGACTCCGAGCTCGCGCTGCTCGACAAGGAGCGCCGCGAGCTGCGGGACGACCCGGAGGACGAGCTCGCCGAGCTCGCCGGGCTGTACGTCGACAGGGGCCTCGACGAGGACCTCGCCCTGCAGGTGGCCCAGCAGCTCACCGCCCACGACGCCCTGGGCGCCCACGCCGAGGTCGAGCTCGGCATCGACCCCGACGACCTCACCAGCCCGTGGAACGCCGCGCTGGCGTCGATGGTGGCGTTCACCGTCGGCGCGCTGCTTCCGCTGTTGACGATCACGCTGGTGGCGGAGTCGGCCCGGGTCTGGGTGACGGTCGGGTCGGTGGCGGTCGCGCTCGCCCTGACCGGCTACACCAGCGCGCGGCTCGGCTACGGCCCGGCCGGGCGCGCGGTCCTGCGCAACGTCGTCGGTGGACTGTTCGCGATGGGGATCACCTACCTCGTCGGGACGCTCATCGGCCCGCACGTGTGATGTCGCGGAAGGGAGCGCCCGGACAGCGGATGTTCGTGGCGGTGGTGCCGCCGGACGCCGTGATCGAGGACCTCGACGCGTTCCTGCGACCTCGCCGCGAGGCCGAGGCGTTCCGCTGGACGCTGGCCGAGCAGTTCCACGTGACGCTGGCGTTCCTGCCGTCGGTGCCGGACCGAAAGCTCGACGACCTGGTCGAGCGCCTCGGTCGCGGCGCGGCTCGCCGTACCTCCTTCGAGACGCGGGTCGCCGGCGGCGGTGCGTTCCCGAACGCCGCGCGCTCCAAGCTGCTGTACGCCGGCCTGGACCTCACGGAGTCCACGCGCACCGAGCTGGACCGCGCCGCGACCGGCGCACGCGCAGCCGCCACGCGGGCCGGGCTGGAGGCCGACGGGCAGCGGTTCCGGCCGCACGTCACCCTCGCCCGGATCAACCGCCCGACCGACACCACCAACTGGGTGCGGCTGCTCGACGCCTACGCCGGCCCCACCTTCACGGTCGACCGGATCGCCCTGGTGGCGTCGTACCTCGGCGAGGGTCCGCGGGGGAGGCCGCGCTACGAGGTCGTCGAGGAGTTCGCGACCCGCTAGCCCCGCGGCACCTCGGCGAGCAGGGCGAACATGTCCCCGACCGGACCGAGGTGCCCCAGCTTGTCGGGGTTGATCTGGTTGCGGAACGCGACGACCCGTCCGTCGACGATCTCGAGGCCGAGCACCCCGAGGACCTCGCCATCGCGGGTGGCGAGCCGGACCGCGGGCTGGGCATTGGCGGTGACCGGCTCGAGCCGCACCCCCATCGGCAGCCCCCGGCGCACCAGCCCGAGCAGGAACCTGGCCACCGAGGTGGCGCCGTGCAGCGGCTTCTGGATCGCCGGCGCCTTGCCGCCGCCATCGGCGTAGAAGACGACCTCGTCGGCCAGCAGCCGCTCCAGCCCGGCCAGGTCGCCGTCGGTGACGGCGGCGAGGAACTCCTCGGTCAGCTCGCGGTGCCGCTCGGTCGACGGCTCGAAGCGCGGGCGCTCGGCCTCGATGCGCTTGCGTGCCCGGGCGAGGACCTGGCGGCAGTTGGCCTCGCTCTTGTCGACGACCTCGGCGATGTCGGCGTAGTCGTAGCCGAAGGCCTCGCGCAGCAGGAAGACGGCGCGCTCCAGCGGGCTGAGCCGTTCGAGCAGCACCAGGAACGCCGTCGAGACGGTCTCCTGCATCTCGACACGCTCGGCGGGGTCGTCGGACTCGCGCCCCAGCAGCGGCTCGGGCAGCCAGGTGCCGACGTACCGCTCGCGCCGGTGGCGAGCGGAGCGGAGCGCGTCGATGGCGAGCCGGCTCGTGACGGTGGTGGCGAACGCGTCGGGTGACTCCACCTGCAGGCCGTCCTGCAGGGAGGTGTGGATGCGCACGAACGCGTCCTGCACGACGTCCTCCGCCTCCGCGACGCTCCCGAGCATCCGGTACGCGATCGAGAACATCAGAGGGCGCAGCGAGTCGTGGTCGGTGGCCAGATCGGTCACGTCCCCATCGAACCACGCGAGGTTGTCACAGGACCGGGCCGTGCCTCGTCGGAGGGGCTGACGAAAGGACGAACGACATGAGAATCCTGCTCGCCGGCGCAACCGGCGCTCTCGGCACCACCCTGACCCCGATGCTGGTCGAGGCCGGCCACGACGTGTTCGGCACCAGCCGCAGCCGCGCCTCCCAGGCGGCTCTCGCGGGGACCGGCGCCGAACCGGTCCTGATGGACGGCCTCGACCCCGCGTCGGTGGGCCGGGCAATGACGACGGCCAAGCCCGACGTCGTGATCCACCAGCTCACCGCGCTGAAGGGGCTCGCCAACCTGAAGAAGTTCGACGAGGAGTTCGCCGAGACCAACCGGCTCCGGACCGAGGGCACCGACCACCTGCTGAAGGCGGCGCTCGAGGTCGGCGCGACCCGGTTCATCGCGCAGAGCTTCACCGGGTGGACCAACCCGCGGGGGCCGAGCGAGCCGGCGACGGAGACCGAGGGCCTCGACCCGGAGCCCAAGCCGGAGGCCCGCAGGACGCTGGCGGGCATCGGCTACCTGGAGCGGGTCGTGACCGAGACGTCCGGGCTCACGGGGATCGCCCTGCGGTACGGCGGCTTCTACGGCCCCGGCACCGGGCTCGGC
>DASTDJ010000155.1:0-9853 GCA_035710425.1 Nocardioides sp. | reverse complement strand
GTCGCGGACGCCGTCGAGACCGACGATCTTGCCGCCCGTCGGCAGGTCGGGGCCGGGCACGAACCGCATCAGGTCGTCGACCGTGGCCTTCGGGTGGGTGATCAGGTGCTTGAGCGCCTGCACCACCTCGACCAGGTTGTGGGGCGCCATGTTGGTGGCCATGCCGACCGCGATGCCGGTGGTGCCGTTGACGACCAGGTTGGGGATCGCCGCGGGCAGCACCGATGGCTCGAGCTCCCGGCTGTCGTAGTTGGGCCGGAAGTCGACGGTGTCCTCGTCGATGCTCGCGGTCATCGCCACCGCCGGCGGCGCCATGCGGCACTCGGTGTAGCGCATCGCTGCGGGGGAGTCGTCCGGGGAGCCGAAGTTGCCGTGTCCGTCGATCATCGGCAGCCGCATCGACCACGGCTGCGCCAGCCGCACCAGGGCGTCGTAGATCGCACCGTCGCCGTGGGGGTGCAGGCGACCCATGACCTCGCCGACCACCCGGGCGCTCTTGACGTGTCCGCGGTCGGGGCGCAGCCCCATGTCGTTCATCGTGTAGAGGATCCGGCGCTGCACCGGCTTGAGCCCGTCGCGGGCGTCGGGGAGGGCGCGGGAGTAGATGACCGAGTAGGCGTACTCGAGGAACGACGAGCGCATCTCGTCGCCCACGTCGATGTCGAGGATGTGCTCCTCGAAGTCGTCGGGAACCGCTGTTTTCATGCTACGCCTGGCCATGCCGGACATTCTCCCCAACGGGTCCGACGCCCGACGCAGGGCACGCCGCCCCCGGCTCACCGATGAGTAATGCTGGCTCGGATGGTCTACAACCAAGAGGTTGAACAAACGATCCGAAACCAGGAGATTCCATGGGCAAGGTAGTGATGCACAACGTGATGTCGGTCGACGGCTTCATCGCCGACGACGACGACGGCATCGGGCCGCTGTTCGATTGGTACGGCAACGGTGACCACGAGATGGACGGAGGGGCGAAGGTCTCGAAGGCCTCCTACGACTACGTGCGGCCGGCGTACGACGCGCTCAAGGTGACGATCGTCGGCCGGCACGTGTTCGACCTGACCAACGGCTGGGAGGGTCAGCCCCCGATGGTCGACCACGTGGTCGTGGTGTCGCACCGGCCGAAGCCGGACGGATGGCACCCGGACGCGCCGTTCCACTTCGTCGACGACGTCGAGGACGCCGTTGCGAAGGCAAAGGAGCTCGCCGGCGACGGCGACATCGCCGTCGCGGCGGGCGACGTCGGGGGCCAGGTCCTGGCCGCCGGCCTGGTCGACGAGGTGGCGATGGACGTCGTGCCGGTGGTGTTCGGCTCCGGCAAGCGCTACTTCGGCTCCGTCGACAGCCAGCACCTGCTCGAGGACCCCGACGTGGTCGTCCAGGGCGACCGGGTGCTGCACCTGCGCTACCGGGTCCGCAACTGACCTCAGGAACCTGCAACCGAAGGAGAGAGCGATGAGCAAGGTAGTGATGCACAACGTGGTGTCGGTCGACGGCTTCATCGCCGACGACAACGACGACGTCGGGCCGCTGTTCGAGTGGTACTTCAACGGTGACCGCTCGCTGTCCGCACAGGACATGGCCGACCCGGAGCCCGGCGGGCTGAGGGTGTCGCAGGCGTCGTACGACTACGTGCGGCCGATGTGGGACTCCATCAACGCGATGGTGATCGGCCGCCACCTGTTCGACATGACCAACGGCTGGGAGGGCAAGCCACCGACCGGCGACCACGTGGTCGTGGTGTCCCACCGGCCCAAGCCGGAGGGCTGGCACCCGGAGGCGGCGTACCACTTCGTCGACAACGTCGAGGACGCCGTGGCGAAGGCCAAGGAGCTCGCGGGTGACGGCTACGTCGCGGTCGCGGCCGGAGACGTCGGGGGACAGGCACTTGCTGCCGGCCTCGTCGACGAGGTGGCCATGGACGTGGCACCGGTGGTGTTCGGCTCCGGCAAGCGGTACTTCGGTCCCGTGGACGCCCAGCACCTCCTGGAGGACCCCGACGTGGTCGTCCAGGGCGATCGGGTGCTGCACCTGCGGTACCGGGTGCGCCGCTGACTCAGCCCCGCAGGAGCACCCGGATCACGGCCTCGAGCACCTGGCCGTCCAGCTCCACCCCGGGCGGGGCGCTCGCCCCGCCGATCACCTCGGTGAGACCCGTTCGCACTGCGGCCACGCAGGCGGACGGGTCTTCCGCGGTCAGTGGTACGGCGTCGAGCCGGCCGAGCGGGAAGAGGCCGGGGCCGAGCTTCCGCCCGAAGACGGCGATCCGGAGGTCTCCGCTCTCGGCTGATCGGGCGATCGGGACCACCTCGACGTGGGCGAGCTGGAAGCCCCTGGCCTCGTAGCCGTCACCGGGTGCGAACCACAGGCGCTGCTCCACCGGCCGCTTGCGGCCGCCGACGTCCCAGATCTCGCCGCGCTTGTAGGACCACCCGAGCTCGCCGGCGACCGCGAACAGCGCGTGGTGGAAGGGCAGCTCCTCGGTCTCGACGTCGGCGCTGCCGTAGCCGTACCCGATCTCGACGCGCGGCAGCGTCCCCATCAGGCGGTGCTCGCCCACCCTCACGACCGGCGTCCACCAGGGCAGCCCGACCGCCAGCTCCACCGTGTCCTCGGGCCTGGCCAGGGTGCGGTTGACCTCGATCTCGCGCCGCGTGACCCGGCAGTACGACGACACCGAGCTCGCCTGCAGACCCTCGCCCTGGGTGGGTACGACGTCCTTGCGCCCCGAGCACTCGACGTCGGCGTGGACGGTGTCGATGGTCGTGCCCTCGCGGACCCGGGTGGCATGGAGGGTGACGGTGAACTCACGACCGGGAAGCGCTGGGGTCGGAGGCCCCACGACCCGGTACTTTGTGTTGCGCCGGAACAACCCCATGGCGGAAAGGTAGGGCATGACCGACGCTCCTGCCGCGCCCCGCCACTGGGAGGCGGACGTCCTGCTGCGCGACGGGCGCACCGCCCACATCCGGCCGATCACCGCCGACGACGCCGACCTGCTCGTCGAGTTCTACTCGCGGGTCTCGGACCGGTCGAAGTACTACCGCTTCTTCAGCCCGATGCCGGAGCTGTCGCAGCGCGACGTGGAGCGGTTCACCCACGTCGACCACGCCGACCGGGTGGCGCTGGTGCTGCTGCTCCAGGGCCGGATGATCGCCGTCGGGCGCTACGACGTCACCAAGCCCGGCGAGGCCGAGGTGGCGTTTCTGGTCGAGGACCAGCACCAGGGGCGGGGCATCGGGCAGCTGTTGCTCGAGCACCTGGCCCAGGCGGGGCGTGAGCGCGGCGTGGAGCGGTTCACCGCCGAGGTGCTGCCCGACAACCAGCGGATGATCCAGACGTTCCGCGACGCCGGCTACCGCGTCGCCAGCGGGTACGACGAGGGCGTGCTCACCCTCGAGTTCCCGATCGACGCCACCGACACCGCGATCGGGGTGATGCGGAGCCGCGAGCACCGCGCCGAGGCCGCCTCCATCGAGCGCTTCTTCAACCCGCGATCGGTCGCGATCATCGGCGCCAGCCGGCGCCAGGACACCATCGGCCAGGTGTTGGTGCGCAACCTGGTGACCGGCGACTTCACCGGGCGGGTCTACGTCGTCAACCCGAGCGCGGCCGCGGTCTCGGGCATCCCGGCGTACAAGACCGTCGGTGACATCCCCGACGAGGTCGACGTCGCGATCGTGGCCGTGCCGGCCGAGTCGGTCAACGACGTGGTGCTCGACTGCGCGGCCAAGGGCGTCCACGGACTGATCGTGATCTCCTCCGGATTCGCCGAGACCGGCGAGGAGGGTCGGCAGCGGCAGCGGCACCTGGTCGGCCTGTCCCGCTCCTACGGGCTGCGGTTGATCGGACCCAACGCCCTGGGCGTCATCAACACCGACCCCGGCGTATCGATCAACGCCTCGCTGTCGACGCTGATGCCCGCACGCGGCCGGGCCGGCTTCTTCTGCCAGTCCGGCGCGCTGGGCACCGCGATCCTCGAGAAGGTCCACAACCGGGGCCTCGGCCTGTCGACGTTCGTCAGCGCCGGCAACCGCGCCGACGTGTCCGGCAACGACCTCCTGCAGTACTGGGAGGAGGACGACTCCACCGAGGTCGTGCTGCTCTACCTCGAGTCGATCGGCAACCCGCGCAAGTTCTCCCGGATCGCCCGGCGGGTCTCGCTCCGCAAGCCGATCATCGCCGTCCGCTCCGGCCGCACCACCCAGGGCGTGCCCATGGGCCACGCCGTACGACGCATCGCTGCGCCGGGGGCCGCCGTCGACGCGATGTTCCGCCAGGCGGGCGTGATCCAGGTGGACACCCTCGACGAGATGTTCGACGTCGCCCAGCTGCTGGCGCACCAGCCGCTGCCGCGGGGCCGGCGGGTTACCGTGGTCGGCAACTCCGACGCCCTCGGCCTGCTGGCCGCCGACGCCGCCGCGGCCGTCGGCCTGGTGGTCAACCGCTCGGTGTCGCTCGGCGCCGAGGCCACGGCCGAGGACTTCGAGGACGCCCTCGACGACGCCATCGACGACCCCGAGGTCGACTCGGTGATCGCGGTCTACATCCCGCCCCTCAACGTGTCCGGCGACGACGTCGCCAACGTCCTGGCGGCCGTGGGGGAGCAGTCCGACAAGCCCCTGGTCTCGTCGTTCCTGGGTGCCGAGGGCATCCCCGAGCTGCTCCGGGTGCCCGACGTCGCCGGCTCGACCGCCGGGCGCGGCTCGGTGCCGTCCTACCCCGCCGTCGAGGCCGCGGTCCGGGCCCTCGCCCGGGTCGTGGAGTACGCCGTGTGGCTGCGCACCCCCGACGGCCCGCCTCCCGACCCCGAAGCCGTCGACCTGGACGCCGCCCGGCAGCTGGTCCACGGAGTGCTGGCCGAGCACCCCGACGGCGCGGAGCTGCCCCGCTCGCAGGTGACTGAGCTGCTCGCCGCCTACGGCATCGAGCTCTGGGCGGCCCGACCCGTCGGCTCGCTGGAGGAGGCGACCGCAGCCGGCGAGGAGCTCGGCTGGGACGTGGTGCTGAAGGCGACCGCCGAGTCGCTGCGCGAGCGCCCCGACCTCGCCCACGTCTGGCGCAACATCGAGGGGCCCACCGAGATGGAGGCGGCCTGGGACACGCTGAACAGCCGGGTGAGGGTGCCGGACGCCGCCGGCTTCGTGGTGCAGAAGAACGCCGAGCCGGGAGTGCCGGTCGCGGTCCGCAGCATCGAGGACCCACTGTTCGGGCCGGTCGTCTCGTTCGGCATCTCCGGACCGGTGATCGAGCTGCTGGCCGACAAGTCCTACCGGATCCCGCCGCTGGGCGCGCACGACGCCGCCGCCATGGTGCGGGAGATCAAGAGCTCGCCGATGCTGTTCGGCTACCGCGGCGCGGAGATCCCCGACGTCGCCCAGATCGAGCAGCTGATCAGCCGGGTGGCACAGCTCCAGAACGACCTGCCCCAGGTGGCCGCGCTCGAGCTCTCCCTCGTGCTGGCCGGCCCCGAGCAGGCCAGCGTCCTGTCGGCCGCGGCCCGGGTGGCGCCTGTGACCGACCCGCGCTCTGACCTGTTCGTGCGCCGGCTCACCCAGCCGCCCGGAGACACCCTGCCCGAGTAGCGAACTCGTTGGCGCCGGGCGGCGTGGTGCCGGACAATCGACGGCATGCCCAGCTCGAGCCAGTGGATCGCCTTCCTGGTCGCGTCGATCCTGTTCATCCAGATCCCCGGGCCGAGCGTTCTCTTCATGCTCGGCCGAGCGCTGACGGTGGGCCGCCGCGACGCCCTGGTCTCCGTGGCCGGCAACGGGATCGGGCTGATGGTGCAGGCGGCGCTCGTGGCGGTGGGGCTCGGAGCAGTCGTGGCGGCCAGCGCCACGGCGTACTCCGCGCTCAAGATCGTGGGCGCGGCGTACGTCGTGTGGCTCGGCATCCAGGCGATCCGGCACCGCGGCGACGCCCGCAAGGCCCTGCTCGAGGGACGCGAGGCGCCCAGCGAGGGCCGGCGGGCACTGCTCACCGGGCTCGTGGTCGGGCTGACCAACCCGAAGACGATCGTGTTCTTCGTGGCGTTCCTGCCGCAGTTCACCGACGCGAGCGCGGCTGCGGGGCCGCAGATCGCCCTTCTCGGGCTCGTGTTCGCGGCGATGGCCATCACCTCCGACAGCATGTGGGCGATCCTGGCCGGCAAGGCGCGGGACTGGTTCGCGCGCGAGCCTCGGCGGCTGGACCGGCTCGGGGTCGCCGGTGGCGTGATGATGATCGGGTTGGGCGGGACCATGGCCGCCACCGAGTAGTGGACGGGTGACAGACTGCCTGCATGCGCAGCACCCGGCTCACCGAAGAACGCGACCGCGGTCGTGACCTCCGTACGGCGATCGAACGCACGGGCTACTACCCCGATGTGGTCGCCGACGCGGTGGCGGGCGCGATCGCCGACGAGCAGGTCGTGTCGTTCTACGTCCATCACGAGCCGACGTTCGAGCGCGACGAGGTGCGCCGCCACCAGAGCGTCGTGGTGCTGACCCCCACCCGGCTGGTGCTGGCCCACACCGACGAGCACACCGGTGACGACCTCCTCCCGGAGCCCTACACGTCGACGTCGACGGAGGCGGTCAGCCTCTCGGCGGTGAAGTCGGTGGTCGTCACCCGGATGACGGCCAACCCGACCAAGGGCCCGCAGCCGCCCGCGGAGGCGGTGCTGACGATCGGCTGGGGCGGCGTGAGCCGTCTCGACCTGGAGCCCGCGTCGTGCAACGACCCGCAGTGCGAGGCCGACCACGGCTACACCGGCGTGCTCGCCTCCGACGACTTCTCGCTGCGGGTGTCGGCCGCGGCCGACGGCAGCGACGCCGTCGACGGTCTGCTCTCGTTCGCCGAGTCGCTCTCGGCGCGGACCCACTAGGGCGCCGATGGCCGAGTTCGTGGAGCCCGCCTACGGGCGGCGTTCCCTGGGTGACGTTGTCCCGGCGGTCGCCGCCGCGCTCGGCGTCGAGTCGGCCGGGCCGTCGGAGCTGGAGCTGCCCGGGGCATCGTCATACGTCGTCTTCCTCGTCGACGGGCTCGGGTCCCGCCTGTTGGAGAGGTACGCACATGCGGCGCCGTACCTCTCCTCGATGGCCAACCAGTCGGCCACCGCCGGGGTCCCGTCGACCACGGCCACCAGCCTCACGTCGTTCGGCACCGGGCTGACCCCGGGGACGCACGGCCTGGTCGGCTTCACGTCGCGGATCCCCGGCACCGACCGCCTGCTGAACGCGCTGTGGTGGGACAAGGAGATCGACCCGCTCGAGTGGCAGCCGAACGCCACAGCTTTCTCCGGGCTGGGTGCGCGCGGCGTGCGGGTGAGCGTGGTCAACAAGCGGGAGTTCAAGGGCAGCGGGCTGACCGTGGCGGCGCACCGCGGCGCGGAGTTCGTGGGTGCCGACAAGGTCGGTGAGCGGATCGCGGCCACGGTGGCGGCCTCCGCCGAGCGGCCCTCACTGACCTATGTCTACGACGGCGACCTCGACTGGACCGGCCACAAGTACGGCGTGGCCTCGAGCCAGTGGCTGCAGCAGCTGGCGATGATCGACGCGGAGGCCGAGCAGCTGCGCGAGGCGCTTCCCGGCGACCGGCGGCTCGCCGTGGTGGCCGACCACGGGATGGTGGACTCCGCGCTGGACCACCGCATCGACGTCGACGAGATCCTCGAGCTGCGCGACGGGCTGGCGGTGTTCGGCGGCGAGGCGAGGTTCCGGCACCTCTACTGCCACAACGGTGCCGTCGGCGACGTCGCGGCCACCTGGACCGAGGTGCTCGGTGACCGGGCCGACGTACTCACCCGCGAGGCGGCGATCGCGCGTGGTTGGTTCGGCGTCGTGCAGCCGTCGGTGCTGCCCCGGCTCGGTGACGTCGTGGTGGCCTGCCGGGGCGACCACGCGATCATCTCGACCGTCGACTTCCCCTACGAGAACACCCTCGTCGGACTGCACGGCTCGCTCACGAGCGACGAGATGCTGATCCCGGTGATCGTGGCCTGAGGGCCCGTCAGCCGAACGGCAGCGGGTCCGCCGTCAGGCTCACCGCCCGGGCGCGGGCCGCGGTCAGCCGCCGGCGGTGGTGCTGACGGCAGAGCACCTCGTAGGCCACCTCGGCCGGCGGTCCGCCCCGTTCGTCGATGTCACCCACGACGATGACCTCGCCCTCGGTGACCATCACGCCGTCCTCGGTGCGGGCGTTGTGGGTGGCCCGCTTGCCGCACCAGCACAGCGCCTCCACCTGCAGGACCTCGGTCGTGTCGGCGAGCTCGACCAGCCGCGCCGAACCCGGGAAGAGCTCGGTCCGGAAGTCGGTCAGGATCCCGAAGCAGAACACGTCGATCTGCAGCTCGTCAGCGATCTTGGCCAGCTGGTCGACCTGCTCGCGGGTGTAGAACTGCGCCTCGTCACAGATCAGGTAGTCGATCCGCGCCCCGCTGGTCAGCGAGTCGACGACGTAGTTCCAGAAGTCGAACGCCGGCGCCACCTCGATCGCGTCGTGGGTCAGGCCGAGCCGCGAGGAGACGAGCGCTTCCCCGGCCCGGTCGTGAGAGGTGAAGATCCGACCGGCGCGGCCGCGGGCAGCGTGGTTGTGGTTGGTCTGGAGCGCCAAGGTGCTCTTGCCGGAGTCCATCGTCCCGGTGAAGAAGTGCAGGTCCGCCACGGGGCGACATCCTGTCACGCGCACACCCACCCCACCGCCTTTCGGTGGCCGAGGCGCGAGGAGCGCCAGCGGCAAGCCGCCGCCCGCGCATGCGCGGGCCCTCCTGTGTCGGTGGTTGAGGTGTGAGGAGCGCCAGCGACGAGCCTCGAAACCCACCCCCGCGTACTCGAGACCCCCACTAGGTCAACGGGGACCGGGCGTGACGGTGGTTGAGGTGCGAGGAGCGCCAGCGACGAGCCTCGAAACCCACCCCCTCGTACTCGAGACCCCGCAAAGGTCAACGGGTGCCGGGGGTGTCGGTGTTGAGGTGTGAGGAGCGCCAGCGACGAGCCTCGAAACCACCGGGCGAGGGTCTCGCTCCACCGGGGGGTTCCGGGCCACTTTCCGCCCACATGCAAGGTGATGACATCGGTGTCCACAGGCCGCGTCGGACCGGTTCGCGGGTGCCGGTGTCGGTTGGTCGGATAGGGCCTATGACATCGACCGCGCACGAGCCCCGATCCGGCAGGGAGGCCACCCTGCTGGACGCCGTGCGCGCCTCTCGCCGCCGGCAGATGGAGGAGCAGGTCCGCGAGCTCGAACTGGTGGTGCGCTGGTGTGCCGAGCACGAGGTCGCCGAGGCCGACGCGGCCACCGTGGTCGAGCGCGGCCACGACACCGGCCTCGCGGTCGCCGGCCCGGGCACACCATGGGTGTCGGAGTTCGCGGTGATCGAGCTGGCCACCGCGCTCGCGATGACCGCCGACGCCGGCCGCCGGTATGTCGGACAGGTCCTCGAGGTGCACTACCGGCTCCCGCAGCTCTGGGCCCGGGTCACCGCCGGGGAGCTGCCCTGGTGGCGGGCCGCCCGGATCGCCGAGCACACCCAACCCCTCCCCACGCCGGGTGCGGCGCACGTGGATGCGCACCTGGCGCCGGTGGCGCACAAGGTCGGCGTGGTGCTCACCGAACGGCTCTGCGGTGAAGCCCTCGACCAATACGACCCGGCCCAGGCCGAGGAACGCCGCGTGGCGGCCGCCGAGTCCCGCCGGGTCGACGTCCACCTGGAGCAGGCGGGCCGGCACGGCATCATCGACATCACCGCCACGGTCGATACCGCCGACGCGCTGGACCTTCAGGCCGCGCTCGCCCACGCCGCCGCCGACCTCGAGACAGACGGGCTCGCCGACTCGCTGGACGTCCGCCGATCGAGGGCGCTCGGGGTGAT
>DASTDJ010000154.1:0-2385 GCA_035710425.1 Nocardioides sp. | reverse complement strand
ACGTCCTGCAGCCCGCCCTGCCCGGCACGGACGGCCGCACCCGCGTCGGCCTCGCCGACTACTTCGACTTCAGCGTGTACGTCGACGCCCGCACCGAGGACATCGAGCGCTGGTACCTCAACCGCTTCAAGAAACTGCGCGCGACCGCCTTCCAGGACCCTTCCTCGTACTTCCGCAAGTACACCCAGGTCTCCGAGGAGGAAGCCCTCGACTACGCGCGCACCATGTGGCGCACCATCAACAAGCCGAACCTGGTCGAGAACATCGCCCCCACCCGGGGCCGCGCCACCCTGGTCCTGCGCAAGGGCCCGGACCACACGGTGCAGCGGCTCAGCCTGCGCAAGCTCTGACCAAAGCTACGCTGCCGCCATGCTGCATCTGCGTCTGATCACCCCCGCCGACCGCACGGAAGAAGTGGTGCGGCTGATCGGGAAGACGGTCGGCACGACCCACCTGTGCGTACTGGCCGGAGCCGCCCGCGCCCCCGCCGGCGACGTCGTGATGTGCGACGTCGCCCGGGAGGCGGGCGACGAGCTCCTCGCGGGACTGCGCGGACTGGGCCTCGACGAGTCCGGCTCCATCGCCGTGGAGCACATCGACCTGTCGCTGTCGAGCCGCGCCGACCGGGCCGAGGCCGACGCGCCGGGCGAGGGCGCGGACGCGGTCCTGTGGGAGCACCTCCAGGACGCCACGCACGAGGAGTCCACGCTCTCCGCGACCTACGTCGCCTTCCTCACCCTGGCGACGATGATCGCGGCGTGCGGGGTCGTCCTCGACAACGCCGTCCTGATCGTGGGGGCGATGGCGGTCGGCCCGGAATTCGGGCCGCTGGCCGGGATCTGCACCGCCGTCGTCCAGCGGGCGCCCCGGCTCGCGGCCCGCTCGCTGACCGCGCTGCTGGCCGGTTTCGCCGCGGCGATGGCGGTCACGGTCGGCTTCGGCCTGTTCATGGACGCGGTGGGCCTGTTCTCCGAGGACAAACTCGCCGCGGACCGGCCCAACACCGGGTTCGTGTACGCCCCCGACTGGTTCTCCTTCGTCGTCGCGGTCCTCGCCGGCGCCGCCGGGACGCTGTCGCTGACCGCGGCGAAGTCCGGCGCGCTGGTCGGCGTCGCGATCTCCGTGACGACCGTCCCGGCCGCCGCGAACGCCGCCGTCGCCCTCGGCTACGGCGACGCGGGGCAGATGTGGGGCTCGACGGAACAGCTCCTGCTCAACCTGCTCGGCATCGTCCTCGCGGGCACCCTCACCCTGCTGCTCCAGAAGTGGCTCTGGTCCAGGCACCGCCGTCGCAGGCCGCCGCCCCGACCGGTCAGCCGAGCGCCGACTTCACCGAATCGGCCAGCCGGCTCGCCACCGACCGGGCCTGCTCCAGATCGGCGGCCTCGACCATGACCCGCACCAGCGGCTCCGTGCCGGAGGAACGCAGCAGCACCCGGCCCGTGGAGCCCAGCTCGCGCTCGGCCTCGACGACCGCGGAGGCCAGGTCGCCGGAGGTCGCCACCCGGGACTTGTCGACGTCCTTCACATTGATCAGCACCTGCGGCAGCCGCTCCATCACGGACGCCAGCTCCCGCAGCGTCCGGCCGGACTGAGCGACCCGTGCGGCCAGCAGCAGCCCGGTGAGCGTGCCGTCGCCCGTGGTGGCGTGGTCGAGGACGATGACGTGCCCGGACTGCTCACCGCCGAGGGCGAAGCCGTGCTCCTTCATCTCCTCCAGGACGTACCGGTCGCCCACGGCGGTCTGCACGAGGGAGATGCCCTCGCGCTCCATGGCGAGCTTGAAGCCCAGGTTCGACATGACGGTGGCGACGACCGTGCCGGACCGCAGAGCGGAACGTTCTTTCATCGCCAGCGCCAGCACGGCCAGAATCTGGTCGCCGTCGATCTCGGCCCCGGTGTGGTCCACGGCGAGACAGCGGTCGGCGTCCCCGTCGTGGGCGATGCCCAGGTCGGCGCCGTGCTCCAGGACGGCGGCGGCCAGCGGCCCGAGGTGGGTGGAGCCGCAGCCGTCGTTGATGTTGAGGCCGTCCGGCGCGGCACCGATCGTGACGACGTCGGCACCGGCCCGCGTGAACGCCTCGGGCGACACCCGGAAGGCCGCGCCGTGCGCCTCGTCCAGGACGATCTTCAGCCCGTCGAGCCGGTTGGGCAGCACCCCGACGAGATGGGCGATGTACTGGTCGAGCCCCTCGTCGTAGTCACGGACCCGGCCGACACCCGACCCGGTCGGCCGGTCCCAGGGGGCGCCGGTGCGGTGCTCCTCGTAGACGGACTCGATACGGTCCTCCAGCTCGTCGGCGAGCTTGTGGCCGCCGCGCGCGAAGAACTTGATGCCGTTGTCCGGCATGGCGTTGTGGCTGGCGGACAGCATGACGCCGAGAT